>JADHUC010000024.1 GCA_016784735.1 Pirellulaceae bacterium
GGGCATATCGGCATTGGGGTGCAAAACACTTGAAGTCACTCGGGGTCCGGTGTTCGTTCAAGGGCGGTGACTATTGGATCTCCGTTCCGGGCGACCGAGACGTTCCATCACTCTTGCGGGAAGCGATTGGTGATCTGCGTCACCTCTCCAGGATCCATCATGTAACGCTTAACCTTAGCGGCACTAATGTCTCTGATGCCGACCTGGAACAACTTGCGTCGATTGGTGGCTTGGACGAGTTGTATCTTTGCGCGTCTCAGGTTACGGAGCGAGGGATAAGGAGACTTGAGCGAGCACTGCCAAACTGCAAGATTTCATGGGATCGGCCAACACCGCATGCCCGCACAGATCCGGCCTCCATGCCGGATACGCCTTCGGATTCACTTCCATCCGCCGATGTGTCACAATGAATCTTGGTTGCTCGACGCTGGTTGCCTCCATCCGGGGCGGCGTCGGGCATGCGAACCCGTTGGACGTGCAAAGCTGGTAACATAGAGACATGACCACTGTTCAAGAAATACTCGACGCAGCCCAGACCTTGCCTTCTGCCGAGCGAGCGCAATTGATTCACGCTTTGTGGCAATCCGTTTCGCCCGACGACTGGACACCCCCCAGCGATGAATGGATTGCTGAGACCCAACGCCGAAGCGAGGCTTACGATGCCGGACAAATGACCGCCTCCCCGTGGTCCGACGTTCGGCAGCGGGCACGACGCAAGGCCGGACTTGATGATTGACCTTGTCGTCTGCTCTGTTGCTGAGGCTGAATACGCCGACGCTTTGTGCTGGTACGCCGAGCGGAGTGTTTCGGCTGCCGAACGGTTTGATGCGGAATTCGATCAGGCTATGCAAACGATCGCCTCTGATCCTGAGCGGTTTCCGAAGTACGACGATCGCCACCACTATTACTTGATGCGTCACTTCCCGTATCAAATCATTTATCGACAGCATCAAGACCACTGGGTGGTCATTGCGGTTGCGCACACAGCACGGAAGCCAAACTATTGGTCAGGAAGGTAGTCCGTTGGCGTCCAACAAGGCACGGCCGCAGAGCGGAGTCACCTTCGGCGTAGTGCAACGGGCGGCGGCGTAATACAATCAACCGTAGTTCAACCGTTTACTCCTTCGGCACGGGCGGTGACGGCCGTGCTAACCGCTGCCCGCGGACCGTCCCGCCGATAATCACCCGCGCCGATTCCCACATCCCGCACGCAATCGCCAGACGTTCCGCGGGGGTCTTGTTGCGCATAATCTCGACCATCATCGGGTCCATCATTTCGACGACTGTTTGCCTTGAAGTCATTCTTTCGGCTCTAGTCATTCTTCGAGGGGTTCGCCCGGCAGGCGTTTTTGCCGTCGGGCAACGCACCAGTTTCCGTCATACCGTCATACGGCACGCAGTTTACGATTCGCAGCACGGGTCGACAAGCACTGATCGGAGGCGTTCAGACGAGACATTCACTTCTCAATCTGCAGATCCTACTGCAGCTTGCGTTCCAACTTGCGGCAGGTGTTGATCGGGTGGCACGCGGTCGTCGCGCAATGACGGGTTTCGGTGGTACCGAAACGACAACGCTGGCCCCTGCGCCGAACGGCCGATCCGGCTTCTTGGTCCCATTTGCATCCGCCTCCTCGGCGCGGTAGGGTGACGTTTACGACATACGGTTCGGGCCCTTCGCTCGGGCGTCACCTAACTTCGCGACGCGCCATGATCCCGCGATTGCTACACTGGAATGGAAAAATACACCATCACGAACGACGAGACCTCGTGAAGACCGTCCTACTCACCAATCTCTGCGATGGCCAGAAGAGAGACCTGACCATCTGCCCTCTTTTCGTCGCCCTTTGAACTGAAAGATCCGGTTCCTCCCCGTGACACCCGTTGCTGGAGAATGACTCTTATGCAAATCCCAACCACATTCAGGTCGGCGGCGTCTGGTTTGTTGCTTTGGTCTGCCTGCGCTGCCTCCTCGCTCCTGCCCGCAACCCTCGCGGCGGATGATCCTCAAATCCCGTCTCTCGCCTGGACGCCGCGATCGGATTGGCTGAACGTCAAAGATGCGGGTGCCGCGGGGGACGGCAAAACGGACGACACCGCCGCGATTCAGAAAGCGCTCGAAACAATCGAGGCCGGTTCGACTCTCTACCTGCCGCCGGGCAATTACCGCGTCACCCAGACCGTGCGTCTCAACGGCCCGCTGATCGGCGTCTCCGTCATTGGCCACGGGCGCGACACCACGCTGGTCTGGGACGGCGAGGCGGGCGGCAAGCTGTTCGCCGATGACGGGGTCGCCTACGCGCGTTATACCGGCATTCAGTTTGACGGCCGCGGCAAAGCTGCGGTCGGGTTTCATCATGACTCGCACAAGCGATTCGAAACGGAGGTGCGTCATGTTCACCTGGCGTTCCGCAACTTCACGGACGCCGCCGTGCTGGCCGAACCCCGCGACCGCTATGCGCTGGCGGAAACCGAGTTCAACAACTGCCTGTTCGAAGACTGCGGCCGTGGCGTCGTGTTCGTGAGTTTCAACGATTACAACTACACCTTCGACGGGTGTGAGTTCCGGCGCTGCGGCGTGGCGATTGATTGCAGTCATGGCAATTTCTATGCGCGCAACACACACTTCGTTGGCAGCCGCGAGGTCGATATCCGTTCGCGTCCCGAACACGGCTCTTCGGTTCGGCGTTGCACTAGCGTGGGCTCGCGACAGTTTCTTGTGCACCACAACGGGGTGTCGCCGATGACGGTCCAGGACTGCCACGTGGATGGCTGGACGAATCCCGACGGGGCCGTTGTGCTCAGCAGCGCCCCCGTGGTGATGTTTGACTGCGCGTTCACAGGTGGCCCGGCCGGCCAGCCGCCGGTAAACATCAGAGCCGGGAACCAGAGGCTGGTGGTCAGCGAAAACCGGGTGACCGGTGCACCGCACGTGATCCGACCCGCGCATACGGGGCGAGTCTACGCGGTGCCCGCAGGCGTGCGGCGCGGCTCGTTGACGTCGGCTTCGCAGCGTTTTCTACGGTCCGAGGCAGAAGTTCCGGGACGCGTTTTCGACGCGAAGACCGACTTTGGCGCCAAAGGCGACGGCCGCTCGGACGACACCGCTGCGATCCAGCGAACCATCGACGCCGCGCGGGAGCATGGCGCTGGTGCCATCGCCTACCTGCCGACCGGGCGCTACAACATCCGCGAAACGCTCCACATCACGGGCAGCGATTTCTACGTGGGCGGAACCGGTTTCCGCACTTCGCTGGTCTGGCGCGGAGCCGAAGGCGGAACGATGATCCACGTTCGCAATCCTCAGGGCGTGACGCTCGAAAATATCGCGGTCGGAAACCACGACGCGGGTCAGATGAAAAACGCCATTGATGTCCTCCAGACCGGAAGCGACCGGCCCAGCCGAATGACCTACGACGGCGTCTTCGCTTATGGGATGTATCAGAAGCGGCCCGAGGTCAAGGGCTTCCATTTCCGCGGGCTCACCGAACACGACACGGTCGTCACGCCCCACGTGCAGGGCAATCTGCGATTTACCGACAGTGCGCGAGCAACCGTGCTGCTCAACTGTTCCTACGAAGGCTCGATCATCGTCGAAGGCCGGGATTCGCGTCGAGGCGGCTTGCTGGGCTCGATGACGCGGCTGGCGACCATCACCACGCACGGGCTGTATCTGCGCGACAACCATAGCATCGTCATGAGCGATTTCTATGTGGAGCAGGCGATGGACGGAATTGTGCTGGAGGGCCAGGCCGACCAGGCGCCGGGCCGGGCCACGATCCAGGGTGCGAAGGTCGATTTCACTCACGGCGGGAAAGGCCAGGATGGAATGGTGCTCGACAGCCGCAACTATCATGGTGAGGTGTTTTTCGGCCCCAATCAGTTCTACGCCAGTCTGCCCCGCGTCCCGATCCGGCACACGGGCGAGGCCGAACTCGACCTGTTCCTCTGGGCCAACTCCTTCTATCGGACTCACCTGGAGGTCGAGTCCAAGGGGCGCCTGCGCGTGCACCGCATCGCCAACCACGGCGTGGCCATCGACGACAAAGACAAGTCTCTCTCCCACGAGAACCGCGCCGAAGACAATCTCCCTGCCAGCGAGTTCCACCGACTCGCACCGGCCCTGGACGACCTAAGACGGCTGGGCGAAGTCGATCTGGCACTCAACCATTCAGACGCCAATTAAGCTGAAGGATCAGTAACCATGAAGCACTCCTCAATCCTCCGAGTTCAAACTCTCGTCGGCGTGCTGAGCCTAGCAGCGTTATCCGCAGTAGCCCAGGATGACCTCGGCTTTCGCGCCGGCACGGCGGTTGTCGATATCTCACCCGACGTCTTTCCAATCCAACTGCGCTCGGGGCCGTCCCATTACGTCCACGATCCGTTCCATGTCCGCGCCATCGCCTTCGAAAACGGCAAGGGCCGCACGGTCATCGCGCTCGTGGACGCGATCGGCGTCGGACGCGAAACTTGCGACGAAGCAAAGGCCATGGTCGCGGAGAAAACTGGGTGGAAACCCGCGGAACTGCTGGTGTGTGCCACTCACACCCACACCGCCCCCAAAGGTGGAGACACTACGCCGGGTAGGATCGCCTATGAAGAAAAACGCTCGGGCGGCATCGTGCAGGCCCTGACCGGAGCCATCGAATCGCTCGAACCGGCCAAGGTGGGATTCGCGTCGGACGAAGAGCCTAGCGAGGTCTGCAACCGCCGCTGGTTCTTGAAACCGGGCACGATGGCTCCAAACCCGTTTGGCGAGCTGGATCAGGTGAGAACGAATGCGCCGCGCGACAACCTGCTCAAGCCTGCCGGGCCGACCGACCCGGAGGTCTGCGTAGTAGATGTTCGCACGCGTCGAGGCAAAGCGTTAGGGCTGATCGCCAATTACGCGCTGCACTACGTGGGCGGCATCCCGAAGGTGAAAGAGGATGATGGGAAAATCGTGGGCATGGCGTCGGCCGATTACTTTGGCGAATTCGCGCGAATCATGCCTTATCGCGTCGGCGGTGCCAATCCGCCGGACAATTTCGTCGCCATGATGACCAACGGCGCCAGTGGCGATGTCAACAACATTGATTTCTACCAGAAACGGGCGCCGCGAGCTCCATTCGAACAGGTCCGAGTCGTCGCCACCAAGACGGCCGATTCCGCCTGGCGGGCCGTGAAGAAGATCGAGGAATACGACGAAAACCCAATGGTAGCCACGCGACAACGCGAGGTGACATTGAAATACCGGAAAACGACCGAAGCCGAAGTCGAACGTGCTCGGAGGATACTGGAATTACCCCGCAAGGAACGCGAGAAGCTGAACCATCGAGCCGCGCAGTACGCCAACAACACTATGCGCTTTGCCGACCCGGAACACCCCGAAACGGAAACCGTCATCGTCCAAGCCATTCGCATTGGCGATCAGGCCATCGTTTCCACGCCGTTCGAGGTGCTGGTTGAGATCGGGCTTGAGATCAAACAAAGGAGCCCGTTTCCGCACACGTTTCTGATCGAGCTGGCCAACGGTGGCTACGGTTATCTGCCTCCTCCCCATCAGCACGAACTCGGTGGTTACGAAACCTGGCTCGGCACATCCCGGTTTGAAAAGGATTCGTCCGTCATCCTCACCCGCAACCTGCTGGAGATGCTGGAGGAGTTGAAGACGCTCTAACGTCTGGTGATCCGACCAGAAGGGCCGTCACACCATTCCTCCTACGAAAACCATTATGAAAACCATCCCGATCACTATCCTCTTCGGCCTCTGCCTCTCGGTGGTTCAAGTCTTCGCCACGGAGTCACTCCTTGTCAAAGACGGCCAACCCCGCGCCGAGATCGTCATCGCCGAACAGCCGCCGCGCACGACTCGGCTGGCGGCTGCTGATCTGCAAACTTACGTCGAAAAGATATCGGGCGCGAAATTGCCGATCGCGACGGAGCCGAGCGAAGATGTGCCGGTCCAAATCTACGTCGGCGAAAGTAAGCACGCTGAAAAATTGGGCATCACCGCCGAAGGGCTGAAGTACGGCGCTTACCGGATCGTCTCGGGCGACAACTGGCTCGTCCTGGTTGGCGATGACATGGACTTCGTGCCCATCGAGCCGTGGCCGCGGAGTAACAACGACATCGTCAGCGGCAAGATGCAGAAGGCGTGGAACGAGATCACCGGCGAACACTGGGGGTACACGCATTCGCAACTTCGCAAGCACTACACCGGCGCCACCGGACTGTTCGGGACGCCGAACGAGCAACATGTCGATAAAGACGGCAACGTGAATGTCTGGGGTTTCGACGAGCGCGGGTCGTTCAACGCGGTCTGTGGGTTTCTTCGGAGCCTCGGGGTGCGCTGGTATCTGCCGGGCGAACTGGGCGAAATCGTGCCTGATATGGAAACTATCCCTATGCCGAAGATCGACCAGACGGTACGGCCGGATTTTCCGCTGCGGACAATTAACTTTCGTTTCGGCGTTTATGGGCGTGACGCGGCAATGTGGGCCATGCGGCTGGGCGTGCGCCAGCCCTACGGCCGGCAAGCTGCGCACGGGCTGCATCACATGACGCGTAACGAGCACACGCTGACGAATCATCCCGAGTGGTTCGCGCTTTACGGTGGTAAACGGCATACGCAGGTCGGGCAGCGACTCAACCAGTTGTGCTATTCGAACGAGAAACTGCTGCAGGAAACCGTTCGCTTTGTCCGGGCACAATTCGATCATTTCGACATGGACGTGGTCTCGGTCATGCCGCCGGACGGTTACACGGCGATCTGCCAGTGCGATTTGTGCGAAGGCAAGGACACTCCGGATCGTGGCTATCGCGGCGCGTTTTCCGATTATGTCTGGGAATTCGTCAACCATGTGGCGAAGGAAGTGAGCAAGACTCACCCCGACAGGATGATCTCCAACTGCGCCTACGGAACCTACACACAGCCTCCGCAGAACACCGTCAAGTTGGAGCCCAATGTGCAAGTCATCATCGTGGGCGGTCGCCGGCCCACCAGCGAAGCGCGGGACGAAATACGCCAACTGCGCAAGGACTGGACCGCGAAGACCGACAACCCGATCGTCGTCTTCGAGAATTATCCCTTTACTGGTCGCGGTTTCTATCTGCCCGCCTATATTCCGCGCGTGATGGGCGAGAGCATCAATGCGACCAAGGGCGTTTCGCGCGGCGAAGATATCTGGCTCACGATGGACTTTGGCGAGAACGCCATCGGCTACAACCACTTCCTCGTCTACTTCACGGCGCGGATGTACTGGGGCGGCAAGCAGCAGGACGTTGTGCCAATGTTCGATGAATACTGCCGACTCTTCTACGGGCCGGCCGAGAACGAGATGCGGGCGTTTTTCCGGTACTGCGAAGACAATTGGCACGAGATGGAAAAGGACAAGGCGAAGGCCGACCGCGCGCTCGAGCTGTTTGCCGCGGCAAAGAAGAAAGTGACGTACGATGGCCTTCCAAGGCCGTCGAAAGAGCAAGACGCGGACTTAGCGACGGCCTTGGAAGGCCATCGTACGAGTTCGATTTACGCCAAGCGTCTCGCGCTGATCGACAACTACCTGAACGGCCTGCGGCGAAAGACCAGACAACTCGGCCAGAAACGCGGCCCCGTGCCGCGGTTGCGTCTGGTGGGCGAGACGCGGAGCGAGATTGTCATCGACGGAAAGCTGGACGACGAGGCGTGGGAAAAGTGCCCCATCGCCGCCACCGGCCGCCTGCGCGAATTGCAGACCGGCCGCCGACCGATTTTTGGCACCAGCTTCAAGACGGCGTGGCGCGGCGGCAATCTCTACTTCGCCATCCGCTGCGAGGAGCACACGGGCGAGAAGCTCAACATCGCCACAACGAAAATGGGCGATCAAGCTATGTGGTATGGTGACGCGGTGGAGATTCTGCTCGACACCGAATCGCACAGCTATTATCAGATCGTGGTCAATCCGTCCGGCGCGCGTATCGACCTGGATCGCGGCGCGGACAGAAGCAACTGGAACCGCTGGGATTCGAAGGCCGAAGTGGCGACGCAGGTGGCCGACGATTCCTGGACGATTGAGATCCGCATTCCGGTGGTGCAGGATGAAAACGACCCGCTGCACCTGGTCATCGGCCGCAAGCCGACACAAAGTCTGCCATGGCACGTCAATCTATGCCGCCAGCGCATCCGCGAGAACGGCACGGAGTATTCCGCCTTTTCGCCGACGGGAACGAAAGGCTTCCACGAGCTGATGAAGTTCGCGCACTTTTACGACGGACGTTCCCACACGTTCGATGCCGACCCAACCGTCACCGACTACCTGATCGCCGAACGCGCCGCCAACGAACTCGTGCGAGAACGTAAACTGGATGAAGCCCTCGCCGCGTACTTGGCCCTCGCAGCCGGGGACAACGTGAACGAATACCAGAATTCCGCCGCCCTCGAACAAGCCGCGCTTTGCGCCCGCAGTCTGCAGGACTATGACCGCGCCACGCAGCTCGCTGACCAAATCCCAATCGAAGCCGTAGCCGGCGCCGTGCGCATGCAAAATCTACTCGCCCAGCGCAAGTGGAACGAGCTGATCGAGCAATATGGCAACGAAGATTTTACGCAGTGGCCGTTCTGGAAAGCTGGTGAAGCCCATCACTATCGCGGGCGCGCTTTCAGTGTCACCGGCCGTGGCAGAGAAGCTGAGGCCGACTTGGAGAAGGCATTGGAGTTGACGACGGACTCTCGCGCGCGGATGGACATCTGGCTGGTGTTCGGAGAGAATCGTGAGCACAACCTGAAGGATGACGCCGCTGCGCTGGAAGCCTATCAACAGATCGCCGAAGCGTCGAAAAGCACGGGAAGTGCCACGTATTACCGGGGGATTCAGTGCGCGGCGCGAATGCTGCGCAAGGCCGGAGAATTCGAGAAGGCCCTGGCCACCTTACGAAAAGTCGACATCGCCAAACTACGCGGCCACTGGAATGGTTCCATGCTGTTGGCCCTCGGTGAGACGCTGAAAGCCGCTGGCCAGAACGACGAAGCCTTGGCTGCCTACCAGGAAGTCCTGGCCGACGACACGGTCATCCCTCAACACCGGGAAGCGGCGCAAAAGGCGATCCAAATGATGAAAGCAAGTGAGTAGGTCAGGCTGTGCCTGACGGAAACCGGCCACCACGACGTGCGGCTACATGTCGTCAGGCACAGCCTGACCTACGTACTGTTCACGCATTGGGTATACTGCGGGTTGCATATCTTTCTGTCCAGAGATGATTCTGCAATCCTCTTCGGGCAAAATGATTGTTGGGTAGAATCATGTGGAGTTCACCTCGACCAGGAGTAACCGATGCCGCATAGAGTTGTTTTGACCGCGCTGTTTCTCATTGCATTCTCCTCTCCACCTGACGGGCGAGCGGAGACGCCGCGGCAGTTCCGTGTGTGGGCCACAAGCTGCGCCCACGTACCGGCTGACATTCGACGGGGGCGCGAGAGTCTGGCCAAGGTCATCCGCCAGTCGGAAGGACTCGAAGAAGGCGCGCCGGCGTTCGACTGGGACATCATGATCGACGCGGGCGACGTTTCCGCTCACCAGACGCCGCCCGGCGACCGAGATGGGCGCGAGCTGATTCGCCAGTACCGGGCCATGACCAAGCATCGGCGCGAGCAGGTCTACAATGTGCCCGGGAATCACGACGCGCCCTACTACGATCATGGACCGGGATCGTGGTTCAGGAAGTGGGGCGATCCGCTCGGCGAAAACGCCGTTTTCTCCGGCGTCGATCCGAAGCGTAGGCCGTTCCCCGTCGAGGGTACCTGGGAACGCTACAGCTTTCAGGCGGGCAACATCCTGTTCCTTATGCTCTCCGACCGCAACGACGCGCCCACGCCGGTCGGTCGGGGGCACAGCAAGGAGGGCAACAGTGGCGGCTACCCGCCCGGCGCCGTCACGCGAGATACCTTCAACTGGTGGAAGCAACAGGTCTTGGACAATCAGGACAAGATCATCATCACCATGCACCACCACGCGTTGCGTGACACGACGACCGCATCGGGCTACGGCGAGGGCAACCCCAACTACCACGGCAGCACGGGCGGTGCCGAGGGCTCGTCGTATCTGTACTTCATCATCGAGAAGGACGATCCCGATGATTTTCAGTACACGAAGGACGCGCATGTATTCGAGGATTTCCTCGACACCTTCCACAAAGAACAGGGCCGGGGCGCGATTGATTTCTGGGTCGCGGGTCATACCCACGTCAAGAGCCCGGACGACGATTTCGGTGGGAAGACGATTTCGGAAACACGGTGGGGCGCCAACTTCCTTCAGGTCGCGGGATTGACGCGTTACCACGGAGGTTCGACCCCACTCAGCCGAGTGTTGACATTCACCGACGGGTGCGACCAGGTCAAGGCGGACGTCTACTTGCACGAAGCGTGGTACGAGGACAATCCGGTCGGCTGGTATGCGCCGGCTTCGAAGACGTTTTCACTGCGTAATAAGTTCGCTGCCCCCGCTCCGATCGAACCGTTGCCTCCGTTCCCGGAAGAGGCAGAGGTCTACGATGGACCCTATGAAAGACCAGAGTTGTCTCAACCGCTCAGGAAAGCAGGCCCATCACCCGATCTGACGACACGCTGGGACAAGGAGAAAGGGGGAACTCTTCACCTTGAGGCCCTACTCGAAGAAGACGCCGATGACCGGATCGACAGCAAACCCGTGCTTGTCACAGAGAGTCCCGCGGGAACCGGTCACGCAGCCAAATTCGACGGCACCCAGCGGTTGCGCGTCGGCCGCGTCGATATGGAGGACTGGACGGACCTGACCGTAAGCGCGTGGATCAACACAACCGAAAAAACCACCCAGATGCGCGTCGCGTCCAAGGATCGGATCGGCAAGCCCGGACTCTTCATGCTGTTGTACAGAAGCGGGGCTTGGATTATGCAGGCGTGGGACGATCAGGTCGGTGCATGGTGCGCCGCATCGTGGCGATCTGCTGCTATCAACGACGGCGGATGGCACAGCCTGGTCGGCGTTGTCGACTCTCGACAGGCCAAGGTGCTGCTGTACGTGGACGGCGAGCTGAAGGCCGAAGCTCCCTGGACCGCGAAAACGCTGGACGATTCGGACGAGACCGACCTGGCCGTCGGCGCCGACTCGGGCGAAGGACAATTCGGGCACACGTTCCAAGGCATGATCCACGACGTGCATCTCTACCCACTCGCCCTTACTCCGGAACAGATCAAGGCCAACTTCGATAGGCGCGGGTGTCCGACTCCGGCCGCCGCGAATGAACCTGCTCCTTGAAAGGCATACTTGAAACAGAGGACGCGCATGTGCGGCAAAGCAACTTGGGATCGTTGGCGGCAGGTCATCTTCCGCTGTCCTGACCATAGAACCAACGCACCGGGACTGATCGGAATCGAGCCGAAATCCACCCCGACTTAGCTTCCCGTTCGTAGTAGCTCAGCACCGCTCGACTTCCGACAAAGGCGAGGCTCGTGTAGGAGTACGTGCGGTCGGTTCTCGTTTCCAGGTCTCGCACGTGACGCCACGTCTTGCCTTCGTCGGACGACGCTGCGGCTGTGAGCGGTGTGCGTTGGCCGCCGTGGCCGGCGCCCTCTGAATAGGTATGGTTCCAGATCAGCAACAGGTCGCCTGTCGCCGGAATGCGACGCAACGTCGCCGGGGCTTCCGGGGCTTTGACGTCCAGCGGGATCGGCTCGTCCCAAGTGTCACCTCCGTCGGTGGAGTGGCTCGCCGCGATGTAGCCCATCTGCGTGCGCACAATCATCATGACGCGACCATCGCCCAACTCGATCACCTCCGGTTCCATGGCGCCACGACGCGGCTGATCGACATGCTGCTTGCCCGGACGCCACGTGGCCCCCTCGTCGTCCGAGATGTAGCAGTACGACACGAAATGATTCACTTTCCTGACGTCCTCGGTGTACGCCACCGGGGCCAGCAACCGGCCGCTCGAAAGCCGCGTCACCCGATCGTTGTTCATCACGTGATAGCCGGGCTGGCCGGTCACCTTGATCGGTTCGCCGAACGTTTGAGCCTCGTCGCGTGAGATGCGGAGGTGGACATCCAGTGAATCGAAACCGTTCTTGACCAGATAGAACATGCCAATCGGCGCATCCCAACGCCCGGGCGGTCCCAAACGTCGTAACGTTACGCTCATCACATTCATGCCACCGACATTCTCCTGCAGCACGCGCGGCGCAGTCCATGTTCGGCCGCCGTCGCGCGTGGTGCGCGCGACGATGCGCGCCTTCGCGAAATCACTGCCGCTGTCTTGGAACTCGGTGATCGCAAACAGCAGCGAGCCGTCGGCCAGTTCGACGGTCGATCCTTCGGTGCAGCGGGGATTCTGCTTCGTCGCCTCGAAAACCAGATAGCTGACCTGCTGGTCGCGATCCGGAGGGGCCGGGCGATCGAGGAAGAGCAAGGTCTGAGCCGCGCGGATGCGGGCGTCGAAATTGTCGTCATCCAGTTGCTCGATCAGCTTCGGAGCAACCCAGGTTGCCCGCGCGTCGCCGGCGAACGTTGCTGCCATAGTACGAATGCCCGGATCGTCCGAGTCCAGGTTCTTCGCCAACTGGGCCAGTCCCTCCGCGTCGCCAAGCGAAGCCAATGAATGATGGACGAACGCGACCGTCAGGGGCTTTTTTGCGAGCGGCAGTTGCGCCGTCAGTCGCGCGATGTCGCTCGCATCCCCCACGCGTCCCAGAACCCACGCAGCGATTCGTCGTATTTCTTCGTCCGCCGAATCCAATGCAGCTCGCACGACCGGCAGTGCGCGGTCGCTGCCACAGCGAGCCAGCGCAGCGGCCGCCATCAGTCGCAATGTTGGATTCTCCGTTTGTTTCATCGCGGCCCGCATCGCACCCCCGTCGCCGATTTCTCCGACCTTGTAGAGGCTCTCGGCCGCGTGCACGTGCCCGTGTGGATCATCGCCGGCCAGGATGCCGAGCATCACTGACGCGGCGCCACGGTCGCCTGCGCGCACCAGCTCTCGCGCAAAGCCGCATCGACGTTGGTCGTCGGTTTCGTCGGGCAGTTTCGGAGCTAGAAACTCCTTCACCTCGTCGCCGTATCCGCCAAGCGTCAGTCCTTCGGCTGCGTGGATGGCCGGCCAGAAGTCGTCCGCACGGATCCCATCACGCAGCACCTGCAGGCAGTTGTCGCGCACGTCGTCGGACAAATCGATCTGCCGCCCTTTGCCCGTCTCCGCCGCGTTAGTAGGTCGAGCGGCCAAAGCGAGAAGCACTGCGGCGACGCACACGCAACACTGTGCGAGGAAGCGATGGGACGGTCGTTGTTGGTTCCTTGACATGTTGGTTCTCTCCTTCAAATATCCAAAACGCGAACTTCTTTCAAAAACGAATCTCCCGCCCTTGCCCTGGTTTGATAGTGGTACGCTGCTGATCCGGCAGTGTTAAAGAGACCTCGGCTGACGCTTCGAGAGTCCATTCACCGTTGCTTGCCCTCTGCAATGAAACGACCGTCGGCACGCAGACCTCGTCGCCCACACCGTAGTCGTAGACGAGGAGTCGTTTGATTCCATCACCGTCCAGGTCGCCGAACTGTTCCTTCAACTGATCGTCCGAGAGTTCTCCGTGTTTCTCCTGATCAACCCAGACAGTCTGTCTGCCTGTTACTCCACTGACTCGATAGACTGCCGAGCCGTCCTCATTGCTGAGTGTCTTTCCATGGCAGTAGCGCAGTCCCGTCAAATGCAGGCTGACACCGCTGGTGATGGCGTTCTTTGCCACTTTCACTACAGGTCCCTCACAGATTCGGGGATCTAATTCCAGAGTGAGTCGGCAGGTACCGTCGACGTTTTCAGCAGCCTCTATAAGATGCGTACAATCACTGAACTCGTTGGCGATGTGCACGTAGCGTCCCACGAGAGCCGCTGGAAAAGGAGCCGCCGGCTGCACGTCCAGTTTGCGGTTCTTGTAGTCGACGTTGGTAATCCGTCCTCGCCATTCGCTTGCCGCAGCGTCAATCCCTAGTTCACCCTTCTTCAGCGATTGTCCACCGACTAAGTATGCGCCCGTCAATGCACCGTCCGTTTCCGACCAGACGGCGAAGTCTCCGTCAGTTGTGACGTTACCAGCTTCGGTCCGCTGCCTATCGCGTCCGCAGATGACTATGTCGATTCGTTTGCCACAGCATACTTGGATCGCGACCGGCGGATGGTTGCCCTCGTTCCCGTTGGTTATTGGAAGGCGTTTCACCCGGTCGACCAAACGTTGTCCATTGAAGACTTCGATGAGATCCAAGAAATGACTGTGATGCGGAGCATCCCCGCTGGTGTGGGCGATGGCCCATTCGAGCTCGTACGGGTTTCCCCCACCGGGCGGCTTGCCCTTCGCAAGGTTGACTTCCGTATCATGGAAAGGCAGCGAAGTCATTTTGACATGGATGTCCGGGTGCTCCTCCAGAGCCCAGTCGACCGACCATTCTGTGTCGGTCTTGGCCCGCGCTACTTCGTATAGATATGGAAACGCGCTCAGGTGAGAGTTCTGCTTGACCCAATCGTCACCCTGTCCGTACGGAACATCCGGTCCGGCCAGGGTGCCTTTCTCTTGCTTCTGCAGTTCCAGGCCCTCGACGATAGCATCTCGTTCGCTTCGCGGCCCATGGAAGCTCCAATAATGATCCGTCCCGCCGGTTGCGTAAGACACGTCAACGGCGTAGGAATCGGTACCGTTCAGGTCGATCAAGGCGATGGTCCGTTCGGTCGCCAAATCGGGCAACATCTTGTACACCGCCGGCGCACCCACGTCTTGATGTGCGGGCGAGTAGGCCGTGGCCACTCGCGCCCACGGTCCGTCGGCCAGGAGCTTGCAGTGCCCGCGGCTTCGATGACTTGGGCCGCCGACAACCCGGACGCAGTAATGCGCAGCCCAATTTCCCTCCCATGGTCTCCGGAAAGTCCAAGAGTGTGGATAGCCCAACTCGGGCAGGAGCTTGCGGTTCTTGCCTTCCCAGCCGATGGTCAGCATATCGTCATGGGCGTGGCCTCGATGACGACCATAACGAAGCCACAGCGCGCGGCGATCGTCGCCTTTGCCCGATCGAAGGATCGCGTGGCCGTAGCCGTCGCAGACATTACTGGGTGAATGAATGCTGCAGCCACGTTGGGCAACCACTCTCTCGATATCTTCGCGCAGTTTCGTGTCTGTGACTTCTGGCCGAGGAGCCTTGGATTGCGGATCGTAAAGGACCATCGCAAAACGTGGATCCCTGGTCAGCGCGTAAGGTCCTTGGAACCATCGGGGATCCACATCGGTCGTCTGATAACGGCCTGACGGACCGGTCTTGGCGACATCGCCGCAATCGCCGGTCTGCGCGTGTGTGCAGCCAATCAGGTTGAAGTTGATACAGAAGTCGAACAGGTTCTTGTACTTCGGATCGGCCGCGAGCGTAGGAAACCTGTCCGGGCTGTACTTGTCGGGATTGAGCTTTCGGATTCTCTCAGTGACGCGGGCAAACTCCTCGAGGTTGTAGACGTGGCCGGCATTGTATCCCTGCGATTCGAAGCCCGAACCGTCAATGAAGTAGTCGTTCGTGAGGAAATATCGCATCATTCCCGACCCGTTGAACACCCAATCCACCAGCTCGAAGCTTCGCGGCGTATTCAGAAACAGGGCACTTTCGATCGTGGCCCGCTGGCCTTGGGGCAGATTGCCGATCAGGTTCTTGTCAAGGCACGCCTGCGCGACGGTACGGAAATAGCCGTCGACGATGAACCGGCGGAAGTCCTCCATGGTCCGGATTTCCGGATGCCCGTGCTTCTGCACGAAGGCCAACAATTCCGGATCGTCCTGCTCGAAAAACTGCCAGAGTTTCTCGAAAACATCACAATGCCCGGTGAAACGAGGCACCTCCCAGTTGTGCTCGATGTACAGCCACGTGTTGTAGAGGCGGACGTTGGTCTGCGGAATGATCTTGCCGGCCCAGACCGAAGATCGCATCAGGGCCTTGCGCTGATTGATGTTCACCGCCAGGTTCATGTACTGCTCCGCCGTGCGGAAGAACATCAATGCGGCGGCGTGACCGATTCTGCGATTGCCACTGCGGGCATACTGTTGGCAAAGTCGGACGGTAAGCGGCACCCAACGATGGATATAGTGCCAGCAGGTGTAGTAGCCGATGAAGCAGTAAGGATGCGTCTCGCCCTCGCGGAAGCAACCCCAGCCGTCGTCAGCAAACTCGCCACTGTGCATATCGCCATTGGCGAAGTCGTTACTGGGGAACCATCGGCCGCACTCGGGACAACCGACTTTCCACGGTTGATTCTCGAAGTCAAGTTCCCACGGATAAAAGGGCGAGCGCCCTTCGAAAATCTTCGGACCGCAGATAGGGCATCCCTTGGGGCGATGGTATTGCACGAAGACGGCTCGCGGAATGGTCGTCTCGGGCAGAGAGTAATACAGCTCTGCATCTTCTGGCAGGCTGTTGGCGATTTCATCCGCGCCGGACAAGCCCGCTTTGCGAAGCTGAGTCAGCACCTCTTCATCCAGGAAGGTGATTCCTTTCTTGGGCTCGTCCTTTCCGTCCATGGGGAAGATTCGCGGTAGGTCCCACTGTTCAAACTTGCGCGGCTCTCTTGACTGTGCCCAAGTGATGATTTCGATAGGCAACGCCAGAGAATACTCCCCCGACGTGAATTCCAGCTTGCTCGCACCCAAGGGTGACTTCGCCTGGAAGTAGAACTTCTGAGTCGTGTCGCCCTGCCGCCAAGGCCGCCGATCGAACAGCTCCACTTCTTGGGGCATCGCCACGTCTAAGCGTCCACAATCAGGCGGCGTTTCAATCACAATGCGAGTCTGTTGACCGACCATCCAAGCGATGGGTTTCTGCAGGCATGTCAGCGCACGTTCTTCCGCCCTGGATTGAATAACTGACGCGAGGAGAAGGCCTCCTGCGAACAGCCGCAGTACGATTCGTCTCATGGTATCACCTCCGTGGAAGGCTCTATGGCGGCGGGGATTCGCTAGACCATGCTCACAGCGTCCGTCAGGCTACCACGCCGCCTTCCTCTCGTCTACAATCCAAGACGCTTGCTGCACAACCGGAATGGAGCCATCGTTTAACCCGAAGCCGAAGCCGAAGCCGAAGCCGAAGGCGACGGCGCGCAGCGGCATGGACGTTCCACACGTAGCACGCGCCATCGCCTTCGGCTTCGGGTTAAACGCAGACTTGCCAAGTTCGAAAACTAACAAAGGCGACCAGCACCATGAACCGGACCGATCACATGACTCGTCGAAAAGCGATTGCCGTAGGTGCCGCGTCTGTAGGGCTGGCCGGCCTGAAGTCGCGTGCATCGGGCCAGTCTGATGATGCCTACTGGGTCGACGCTCATTCGCACGTCTGGCCTCCCGAGACGGATCGTTTCCCGCTTGCGCACGGGCTCAGCAAGAAAGACCTCGATCCGCCAAGCTTCACCGATGACGAGCTGATGGCGATTGCTAGTCCGGTGGGCGTTCGGCGCGTCGTGCTGATTCAGCATTCGAAGTATCACCTGTTCGACAACTCGTACCTTCTTGATGTGGTACGGCGACATCCGCAACGGTTCCGGTGTGTGGGTATGGTCGACGACACACAGCCCGATGCCGGTGCCGCCATGAAACGGCTATTGCCGCGCGGTGTCACTGGCTTTCGCATCACGCCATTTATTCGCAAGCAGAACCCGGATAAGTGGCTTGGAACGACGGGCATGCAGGAGATGTGGGAGGCCGGCGCCGAGACGCGTCAGGCGATGTGCTGTCTGATCGATCCACAACACCTGCCCGGTGTGGACGACATGTGCGCGAAGTACGCCGATACGCCCGTCGTGATCGACCATTTCGCTCGGATCGGCGTCGACGGCCAAATGCGCGACACGGATGTGCGGAGTCTATGCCGACTGGCTCGGCACAATCACGTAAGCGTGAAGATCTCCGCGTTCTATGCCCTGGGGAAAAAACGGCCGCCACACTTGGAGCTAGTGCCGATGATCAAGCAATTATTCGAGACCTTCGGCCCGCAACGGCTGATGTGGGCGAGCGATTCTCCCTATCAGATTCAGGGCGAGAACAACTATGCAGCGTCGATCAGCCTGATTCGCGACCGGCTTGACTTCGTCTCGGCCGAAGATCGGCAATGGCTACTCCGCAAGACCGCCGAGAAGGTCTTTTTCTTCGCGTGAACGCAGGAACCCTTCTCTGCTGCAGCCTCGAGCGGAACAGTCCAGCAAGTGAAGACTCCAGGATGGCCCAAGCCCAGAGGTTCTGGTCCTTGCCTTGAACGGGCGCGGTGTCTACGATTGTGCAAAGACGAAACGCGGCCCGGATTGACTTATCTGAAGTGACACGTTTCTGAGCTGTCTTTTCATGCGAAACGCGTCACCTGGGCCGTTGAAGGCATTGTTTCCGACTCATAGGTAGGCAACACCGCGTCTGTGCGGTGCGGTTCGCTTGCCCATATCCCGCGCAGGTAGCCATTTCGGATGAGTTTATCAATTTGTGGACTTGGTACGGCCACGCCCGACTTGTCGATCGAACAGGAGGACGCCGCCGAGATTGCGAAATCGTTTGTCTACGGCGACGAAGAGAATGCTCAGCTTCTGCCGAAGCTCTATCGGTTGTCGCTGGTTCGTCGGCGCGGAAGCGTATTGCTGGAAGAGTCCAAGGATGGCGGGCCACGGCAGTCTTTCTATCCAGCGGCCACTGCGGTCGGCGATCGTGGCCCGACGACCGAGGCACGCATGCAACGATTCACGGCAGAAGCCCTGCCCTTGGCGCTAGCGGCATCGCGCCGGGCACTCGGCCAAGCGGATATTGCCGCCAACGAGATCACCCATTTGATCATTGTTTCGTGCACGGGGTTCGAAGCACCCGGTGTCGACATCGGCATGATCAGACAGCTCGGGCTGTCGCCGTCGGTCGCGCGACTCCAGGTGGGTTTCATGGGATGTCACGGAGCCATTAATGGGATGCGCGCGGCGCAAGCATTCGTCGAGGCGGATGCAGACGCGCGCGTACTGCTGTGCTGTGTCGAGTTGTGCAGTTTGCACTATTTCTATGGTTGGGATCCGGAGAAAATCGTGGCCAACGCATTGTTTGCAGACGGAGCTGCGGCTCTGGTGGCACGCCAGACCCCCGACGACGAGTCCGCGGACTGGTCGGTCGCAGCGACCGATTCGTTCCTGCTGCCGGATACCGAGGACGACATGGGTTGGCGGATTGGCGATTATGGTTTCGAGATGACTCTGTCGGCTCGCGTTCCCAGTCTACTTGACGAGCACTTGCGTCCTTGGCTCGTCGGGTGGTTGAAGACGCAGGGCCTTACGATCGACGGCCTGAAGTCATGGGCCATTCATCCGGGCGGCCCGCGCATCATTCGCAGCGTGTCCCGGGCTCTTGAACTGCCGCCGGAGGCGACCAGAGTATCCAATAGCGTGTTAACGGAACACGGCAACATGTCGTCGGCCACCGTGTTGTTCGTCATCGAGCAACTTCAAAGGACCGCCGCCGAATTGCCTTGCGTGTCAATGGCCTTTGGCCCTGGGCTGATTGTCGAGGCAGCGCTGCTTCGGTGAGTTTTGCGACCCTTCCGACCTCACTCGCTCTTTTCCATGACGAACAGCCCGTATCGCATCGCGCCGGTTCGATAGGCCATCAGGATTCGCCACACCGTTACAAGGAAGATCGAGTCTGCGCTCTGTCGTTTCAGGAGAAAACGCCAGGCATCCCTACTGGTCAAGAGCAAGGCGAGTACTCGTCGAGCGCAGATTCGCCACGTCTTGCGGACGCTCAGGCTGAGATCCTGAAACTCAACCAAATGAAGCCCCACGTCTTGTAGGAGTTGAACGTACTCGCGCTCCGTTCCCATTCCAGGCAAACGACCTTCGCGGCATATCGGTTCGAGCAGATGCCGATTCTCCCAGCGGCGCGCGGTTTCTCCTGCCAGCCACGCCGTAATGACCGCTCGCCTGCCGGGCCGAAGAACTCGCTGGATTTCGCGAAAGAAGACCTCTTTGTTCTCGATGTGCGCCAAGCACTCGATCGACACGATCCCTTCGAACGACTCCGATCGAAATGTGTTCGATTCCCAGTTCTGCAGCAGGAACCGTGGGCTCTCGCCGTCCCGGCTCATCTGCTGGGCATGATCAAACTGCGTTTTCGAGATGGTCACACCCGTTACGTCGGCGCCGTGGACACGCGCCAAGTATCGGGCCGCTGCTCCGTATCCGCAGCCCACGTCGCACACTTGGTCGCCGGGCGACACACCCAGATGCTTCGCAACCAAATCGACAAGTTGCTCGACCGCTTGATCGGGAGTCTCTCGGCCATTCAGCCAGAGTCCGTGGTGGACGTGGTCGCCCCAGAGCCGGCGGTAGAAAGGATCCAAGTCGTCGTAGTGTCGTGATACATCCGTCGCCGTGATCTGGCTCCGCGGTGTGATCATCGCTATCCCTTCAGCCAGCAGCATCGGTTTCGACCGCCGCCGTCTCGACACTACGCAAATGAATCGCGTCACCAAACCGGGCTGATTCTGCGTCGACCCGAGGCGCGGCAACCAACGGAAACTTGGCTGCGGGCGGTTTCGCGAATCGCTCGGCCTTGCCCCACGTCAGTCGGCAAAGCCAGCCGCGATCCTTCAGCAACGATCGTACAACGCTGAGGTTGCCCAGCGATTGAAAGAGCAGTCGATAACTCCACAAGCTGTCGAATTTCAACAGGTCACGGAAGAGGCTCAGCGGATTGTGGAAGCACGCGTAACTGGCCAGCATATTCAGTTGCTTCTTCCACGGTCTACCATCGCTGGTGGCGACGCAGTGGTTTCCGTCAAAAAGGTAGTCGTCGACCGTCTGGCCGCCGACCCGTTCAAAGACCATTCCGTCACGATACGGCTGCTCGTAGCCTTTGCTGCCGACCGACGGAGTCAAGAATGTGACTTGCACGCCGAGCGCGCCGGCGCGGCGCAGGTAGCGAACCTGGTTCAGCAACCCGTACATATCGCCTGCCGTGTAGAGCGATTGGCCGTCATGATGCATCAACATCGGCATGGGCCCGATACCATTATCGAGAAGCAACCGGAAAAGCTGTTTCGTCTTGTCAGGGCTCTGGCCCTTCTTCACCAACTTGCCGGTCATGTCTTCCACGCCGAACCAAATTAGCCGCAGACCCGCGTCGCGGGCCACCGGCAACAAGTCTCGGTTCTTGAACACATCGAACTCCGTCGCCTCGGTCGCCCAGTTGACTTGGTCGCGAAACGGTTTTCCGGCTATCGTTGCACGCGCCATCGCGGACAATGTTGCTTCGGCCGCCTGTCGGTTGTTGAAGAAGTTGTCGTCCGTGCCGAAGAAGCGTTGCAAGCCGGCTTGCCTGCGCACCAACGACATTTCCTCGACCAGACGTTCCGGACTCTTGAAGCGAAAGGTGAACTGGTTGTAAGCCGGGATGGGACAGTAGGGACAATGGAGTTTGCATCCGTGCGTCGTCACAACCGACATGACCTTGGCCGAATGCCTAAGCTTCGCAACGGGTAGCGGCCGGTGCGAGAGCGTGCGTCGCCGATGACGCGGTTCGAGCAAACCCAGTGCGTCCAGCGGCAGCGGCAATTCGTCGAGGTCTTGCACGAGTCGCTGCGTGCCCGTGTCGATCAGATGGGTCGGTGGACCATTGCCCTTGTCGGGTCGATAGACTAATCCCAGAATGTCCGCCAGTTGTCCCGCGTCACGAACGCGGTCAAACGCATGCCGCAACGTCTCGTTCTTGGCTTTGAACTCTAAGATCCGATCTAACAACTCGATCAACACGAATTCCTCGCCCGTGACGACAACGTCCGCTCCGACCGTACCGTCCCGCGACAGCGCGAAGAAATCCCAGGGTTCGTAGATTGCCTTAGCCCCGCCAGCGATGATAAGCGGCCGATGATCGCCGAGGCTCCAGGCGTCGCGGATCACGTCATAAGCCGCTGCACTGTGAATCTGCATACTGGACACAAGCAACAGCTCGGGCGGCCTGCCCTCGATCCTCGCCCGACTGACCCGAACGTTTGGCGTCCACTGTTGTAAGACCAACCGAAGTGTCCTGAAACCGGCCGCCCAAAGCGCCGCCCCTACCGCCGTCGGCGCGCCGGGGATTAGCATTTTGTCGAGAGACAAAAACGGCCCGAGACGGGTCCGATAGTCAAAGGCATAGACAAACAGCACGGGGATATCGCGCGGCTCCGGTCGAACCTGCAGTCCTGACTGCAGTGTCTGATACCGGCCTGGCGATGTATAGACGTCACCTGCGGATCGTCCGGGAAGCTCCACGAGAGCGACCTCGCAATTCGTTTGAGGCTGGCTGCCGAGAATGCTGACACCGAATTGTTCGTCACTACCATGGATGCAGTCAAGATGCCGACAAGAAATGCGCGACGCAGCCGCGAAACCGATGAGGATGTGATCGAGATTACGGTAAGAAGGTCCTGATGTGGATCGCAGTCTTCGTAGGGTGGGCCAAGTCTTCGCGGGCCCACCAAGCCGAGTACTGAGTACTGAGGGGTCGGCCGCGATTTGGCCCACCCCACACAGAGCCATTGGACACCGCGCTACGGGTTCATGCCCTCGATCTGCGCCCTGACGGCCTCGGCGTTGAAGTTCCCAGGCCGCGGCATACCGAGGTCGGCTTCGAGTTCTTCCAGTGTCGGTGTCTTCGAGGGTACTCCCTCCGCCGGCACGTCGGCTCCGGCGATCCAAACGATCGCATTGAGGACCGATTTGCGGAAACTGTCCTGCGCCCAGTTCCAATGCGTGTGCATACCGGTGAAGCCGAAACCGCGTCCGCCACCTGGCCGCTCGTAGACCCACCCGACCACTTCGGCCATCCCCGAGCGAGCGCGCACCGTGGGGTTGCCGCTATGCGGGCCGTCCGGACGCTGGCGCGTGGCCTCGGGCGGCACGGCAGAGAGAATCGGCGTGACGCCCTTCATGTCCTCAGCGAAACGCATGTGGTAGTACCACTCGTCGTGCGACTTGAACGGCTTCAAGCCTCGCGAGGCGGGATGGTCCGGGAAGCTCTTGAATTCGGCTTCCCAATGCGGATTGACCGACCAGTGGCGTTCGTAGCTACCGCCGATCCAGTCAATCAGACGCTTGACCGCCTTCGGATCGGTGGGATCCACCGTATAGTGGATGCACGCCAGACCAACGCCCTTGTCCATCAGCGGCTCCAGCCGGTCGCCCAACGACTTGACCAGCCTTCCCCCGTCACTGCCCAGCACGATCGCGTCGGCGGTTTCCATCGCAGCCAGATCCTGGTCGTCCTGAATGACCACGGCGTTGACGGCCGGGACGCTTTCGTTGAGCATCCGCGCCAACATGCGGAACGCAGGACCATAGGCGTGTCCACCGTAACCGTGGCTCGCCTTTCCGTGAACGAAGACTATCTGTTTCTTGCCGTCAGCCGGCGCCGCGTCGGCCGATCGCGGCAAAGCGATCGTTCCAAGACCGATCAACACAAAAGCGATCATCAGTGTCATTGTTTGTCGTACCATAAGATTCTCCTTTCGTCTGCTCGTTTCCAAGATAGGTTTATGATTACCAGAGTAGCACGCTTGTGCAACAAGTGGCAGTCCCTTGCCGCGAATTCTGGCCTACACCGTTTGCGGCTCGTATAGACCATGCCCCGATAAGACAGACCGACCGGCAAATGGCAAATGTTCGGCACCGAACACCCATCCGTTCTCCCCATGACGTACAATGGACGCTGGCATCTATGACGGCCCGCGGCCACGGCACTGCCACGATGGATCCGATAGCAATTGGTGGCCAAACGGAGACTGCTGCATGCACGTTATCACGCTTCGTACGTTGGCATCGATCTTTGTCTTGACGGGCGTTGCCTGGGAAGCCGAAGGGACCGATCCGGTCAAGGTTGTGTTGGACCAGATCAACGCCGCGCATCAGCAGAATTACGAGTCGCTGGAGCGAGCGCCGATCCGGCGTTGGGGCGAGTTGAACCAACTGCGCCCTCTGAACGATCTGCTACATGCATTGAGGCATCCACAGAGTGCCGCCGCGGCTCCCTCGTTAGCAACTGAATCGGCCGTAGTGCGGTTCGACGCCATCTATCGGGAGTTCGTTGTGCAATTGGGTTTACTAGCGGATGGCGAATACCGTTTTCGTCCCGCGGGCAGCAAGGTCGTGTTTCCGATGACGATCGAGTGCGATGCCTACGTCGATGTGCCGACGGCTCTGGTGTTGGGAGTGGATGCAGCCGACTGCACGGAAGAAATCGTCATATCACCCGTCGACGAACCCGGCCTCAAGATCGAAGGTCAAACGTTGACGCCCGCCGGTCCATTCTCGCTGTACGCCGTGCTGCCAATGATCGTCACCGGCGAGTCCGGCTTTCGCGAGACGAATCTTCGGGTTTCATGCGCCGGGCGGGAAACAAGACTTCCTCTGACCGTATTCATCCGACCTTCCGGTCGATTGACTGGCACGATTCAATTGTACGATGGCCCTCCGAGGCCGTCGAAACAGGAAGATCCGGGACAATCGACGGCCTCGGAGGGCCATCGTACGGGTTCTAGGGCACGCTCCCAGACCGCAAAACTGTTGGTGGAAGATGCCGATGGTCGGCTGTACGTCGCGCCGGGCGCGCCGAACTACACCACGCAGAACTGGTACGGCACTTGGCTGCCGCGATTCACGTACGTGGACGGCGAATTCGACTTGCCGGTGCCTCCCGGCGAGTATCGTGTGACGGCCATGAAAGGCCCCGGTTATGCCGACTTCGTTGGCGAGGTGACCGTCCGGGCGGGACAGTCGGCCGCGCTGCCGATCCGTTTGAAGCAGCTTTTTCCGTTGGAGCAGCAAGGGTGGTTGTGCGCCGACATGCACACGCACGCCCGCCGCATACCGTTGACCATGCTTCGCTCCGAGGACGTCAACGTCGTAACACGGACGTTCTATTCATCGCACAAGCCCTACCGCACGAATATCGACAAGGCGAATTCCGACGCCCTGCACTTGTCGGCCGAGAACCAGGAAATCGAGCACTGGAACGCTGGCAACGTGTTCTTCTTCAACATTCCCACCTCAGTTCAAGATCCCGGCGACCGTCCTGTGGAGATGACACCCATGTTCCACTACGACCACCAAGCCCACGCCATGGGTGGCATTACGCTTCGGTACATGCGCGCCCGCCCGTTCAGCCCCGGTGGCGGCGGTCAAGCACAACCCGAGTTGGCCGTCAGCGCGGCGTCGGGTCTGATGGACGTGTGGACGGTTATGGAAAACAGCATGCAAAACTTACTGGGCGATCCGCGCAACCGTTGGTCCGGCAATGGATGGCCCAACGACAGGATCTACGCCAACACGTACAAGAACTGGTACGCTTTGGCCAATTGTGGTCTGCGGATTCCCGTAGCAGCCGGGACCAGTTACGGGCGGTTGAGCCGCCTTGGCTACAATCGCGTCTATGCAAAGCTTGACGGCGAGTTGACCACAGCGAACTGGGCCAAGGCGCTGCTCCGTGGGGACGGATTCGTCACCAACGGACCGCTACTGTGGCTGCGAGTGAACGACAGACTGCCCGGCGACGGTTCAGCATTGGACTCACCCGGCCGAGCGAAAGTGAATGTCCGCCTCGTCAGCCATCAGCCCGTGCGACTGGTCGAGATACTCCAGAACGGCAAGGTTGTCGCCTCGCGCGAACTGACCAGCGATCAAAACGAACAGACGATGGAGTGGGAGGAGGTCCTGACGGTGGACGGCCCGTGTTGGTTCGCCGCCAGGTGCTTCGGCGAGACCGACGTGCGATATCCGCACCAGACGGCCCCCAACCAGTTCGCTCATACCAACATGTCGATGGTAATCGCGGCGGGCAAAAGACCCAGCAGTCCCGCCGATGCCGCGCACTTCGTCAAGGAAATCGACGCGCTCATCGAATTTGCGCCCAACATCCCTTCCGACTCCATGCGACAGCGGGCCCTAAAACTGTACAATGAAGCCCGCCAATACTACGCAGCACAGACCGGCGATCGGACGAAAGGCGGTCCATAACAAAAGACTGTCTTGCAGAGTTGCGGTCCTCCGTCCGCAGCATAATGATCTGATGATTTTGCCCACAGATGATTTTGCCTATTCTCCTCCGGGCAAAATGATTGTTGGGCAAAATCACAAGAGGAGCATTCCATGATGAGAAATACATCGATTGCTATCATCGTCGCGGCGATCACCGTGGTCCTGCCGGCGCGAGCGGAGGATATCGTCGTGGATCCGCCGGCCGAGGGAAACGCCAACAACGCGTTGGAATCGGCTCTCGCCAAGGCCGTCCCCGGCGACAGGGTTGTGCTGCGCGCGGGCGAATACCGCTTGGCCGGCCCCGTGCCATTCCCGCGGGGCGGCGAGCAGGGACGGCCAATCACGCTCTGTGCCGCCCCCGACGAGTACGTTGCGCTGTTAGGTTCGGTCAGGCTGACCGGCTGGCAGAAGCACCAGGGAAACATCTGGAAGGTGAAGCACCCGCAGAAGCTCGTGAAGGGCCTGTACGAAGATTCCGAGCGGCTCACGCACCCGCGGCCCAACTGGGGAAAGCGCGAGGATCCGCCCGTCTCGGAACTCAAGGCCCCCGGCACGTGGACGCAAGACGCCGAGTGGATCTACCTTTGGTCCCGCGAGAGCGACACGCCCGATAACCACCGCATCGAAGCGTCCCAGCACCACGTGATGAACGTGAACCAACCGTGGATCCGCGTCGCGGGACTCCACATGCTGTTCGGCCAGAACGTGGTCTGCGAGATCACGGCCGACCATAGCGAAGTCGTCGGGTGCGAGATCGCCCACTGCTCGAACTCGGTCGACAACTCCTACAACGCCTACTTCTCCGGCTGCTCGCATTCGGCCTTCCGCAATTGCCTGATACATGACTCGTTCTACTGGGGCGATCATGGATCGAACTCGCACACCATGTCGACGATCAACTGCGGTGACCGCGGCCCCAACTTCGTCGACCGCTGCGAGATCTTCAACGGCGGCCTCGGCATCGGTACCAAAGGCGCCGTACGCGAACTGGTCGTTATCGGCTGTCACATCTACGATCAGGTGAATGGCATCAGCATCTCCGGCGAACGCTCCAGCGGCCCCGGCGCTGGCAAGGCCGATCGCGGACACTACCTCATCTGGCGCAACCGCATCTCCGATTGTGCCAAGGGCGTCTGGATCAGTTCCGGCAAGACGCACGAGAACCGTGTCTGGGGCAACCTGATCGAACGCTGCGGCGCCGGCTTCAGCATGAGGAACGTCGGCGCGGTTCCCGACAGGCCCCACTTGGCCAACAACATCTTCCGCTCGAACGACGTCGCGGTTTACATGGTCGCTGGCCGCGACGGGACCGAGAAGATATCGACCTTCGTCCAGTCCGGCTTCACGTCCCACAACAACCTTTTCTCCGGAAACCAGGTCGATTGGCAGAGCCCTCTCACGTGGGGACGAAATCTCGACCTACCGCTGGCGAAGGTCCAGACGTTCAAGGACTTCAACCTCGAACAGGGCTCGCTTGCGGCCGAGCCGAATCTCGACCAGTCCGGCCGTTCGAACGCCGGCTGCCCGTGCATCGGCAAGGGCGCAGAAGTCCCGCTGCCGGATTACGTTGAAAAGCCTGAGGCGTGGCACATCGGCCTCGGTCCACGCACCGAGCAAGAGAACCGCCCTGAACCGGGGCTAACGCTATCTATCGCCGACTCGCCCGCATCCGTAGGCCCGCGCGAGCAAGTGAAGCTGCGCGCGGCCCTCGAGAACGAATCCTCCGACAAAGCGGTCGGCCTCGGCGACGAGCGCGATGTGATCCTCACCTTCCACTTCCGCTACCGCGGCGGCCACCGCGACAAGCAGGAGCTGTACCGCTGCCGCGTCGAGTTGCCCGACCGGAATCTCAAGCCCGGCGAGCGGCTTGATCTGACCACGCTCCCAGGCTGGAAGACGCCATTGAACGGAAACCTCGGCGACCCGTTTCACCTGCGCATCGACACAGATCAATGGCGTCGAGGCTGCCGCCTCCGCGCGACCGCGCGCCTCGTCGGCCGCAGCGAAGAGACCAGCGAGGCGTTACAGAACCTCACCGACCTCATTCGGTCGAAGGAGGTGCTTCCCGTTGAGCTACAAACTCAATAAAGGGGGGCTTTGGGCTGGGCACTAGGCGCATCCCAGAAGCCCATTTGCCATGAAGCCGAGAGGAGCGAAAAGACTGACGCGGTCGGGAAAGACATCCATGTAGACAACTGTTACGCCCGTATCTCGTTGGGGCGGACAGACTGATTCGGCGTGCCAGTTGCGGCACGCCGAAGCGTTCCTTACTGTAGATTCCGTGACCCGTTTCGACCTACGGATTTGGTGGCGCTGGTGCTGTTTCGATCGGCCTTTGCCACGGCCGTGCATCCCACACCCTCACGGTGTCATCGTTGCCTCCGGAGGCGATCCGCAACCCATCCGGGCTGAACGACACGCTCCGAACATAATTGTCATATCCGCTCAGCGTGAGCAGCTCTTGGCCCGCTACGAGCACCACAATCTCAAGGGCGAAGAACCGGCTGCCGTGCCCGTTTTGCGAACCATCAAAGGATCCAACGCGTGTCCCCAAAGCTTCTGTTGCTGACGGTTTCTGTGGTATTTCTGCTTCTTGCTGCATCCGCGGCGTTGGCCGTAGATGTCGCGAATGTGTTCACGTCGAACATGGTGCTGCAGCAAGGCAAAGAGATTTCGGTGTGGGGAACGGGTGAGTCCGGCGAACGGGTAACGGTTTCGTTCGGCGGACAGACCAAAGAAGCAAATGTGGACTCCGACGGCAAATGGGCGGTAAGGCTTGATCCGCTGGCTGGCAGTCGCGAGCCACGGACTATGATGATCGCGGGAGCCAACAGGATCGAACTGCAGAATGTGCTTGTAGGGGAAGTCTGGCTGGCGGCGGGGCAGTCCAACATGGGCGCGAAGATGGTCGCATTCCGAGACGTGTACGGGGACGAGTTCCCCAAGGCAGACTACCCGCTGGTGCGTTTCTACACCATGCCGCACGTCGCGTGGGAGGGAGACGAAAAGCAGCCCGCTGCCTGGACAGCGTGCACGCCGGAAACGGTCGAAACATTCTCCGCCGTCAGCTACTTCTTCGCGCGGGCGCTGCACCGTGCGCGTGAAGCTCCGGTGGGTATTGTCGTCTGTGCTTGGGGCGGAACCTTTGCAGAGAATTGGATCAATCGGGAAGCTCTGCTCGCATCTCCGGAGACAGCGCCGATTGTTCACCGTTTCGACGAGACGTGGCAAGCGTATGGCGATCACGCGACATACTTGCAGCGGTTGGCGGCGCACCGCGACGAGTTGGCCGTTTGGAAGAAGCAACGACAGGCGGGCGAGCGTCCCGGTCCGCGGCCTCGCGAGCCGATGGGGCCACGGCACTTTCAACGCCCCGCCGGTCTCTACCAAACGATGTTTCGCACGATTGTCCCCTTCGCATTTCGGGGAATCATCTTCTACCAGGGCGAAAGCAATGCCGTCGCGTTGCGTTCCTACCAGTATCGCAACTTGTTGACGAAGCTCGTCGACCGATGGCGGAAGGATCTTGGCGATTTGCCTTTCCTGGTCGTGCAGATTCCGGTTGTCCGCGGGCAGCATGAAGATGAATACGCCGAGCTGCGCGAATCGCAATGCGTCGCGTGCCAGCAGCACGATCGGTGCGAGCTGGCCGTGGTCCCGGAGTACGGTGAATACGACAAACTGCATCCTCGGTATAAGGAAGGTGTCGGCCAGCGCCTTGCCACGCTTGCCCGGGGCGTTGCCTATGGAGAAGATATTGTCTGCCAAGGGCCGCGGTACCGATCGTTTCACGTCGACGGTCGCAATGTGATCCTTCAGTTTGACACCATGGGCGGAGAGCTGGTTGCTCGAAACGGAAGGCTGACCGATTTCACCATCTGCGATCAGTCGAAGAAGTTCGTTCCTGCCGAGGCAGTAATCAAAGGCTCGACCGTGGTTGTTCGAAGGGCGGGCATCGACGAGCCGGTCGCAGTTCGTTACGGCTGGAAGAACTTCTTTGAACCAAGCCTGTTCAACGAAGAAGGATTCTCGGCATCGCCCTTCCGCACGGACCAATTCCGACTGAACACGGAAGGAAACCGATGAAGTTACAGGCTGTTGTGTTGGTCGCCTTCGGATTCGCTCTCAGTGGCCTGACATGCCACGCCGCTGCGGTCGCGGATATCTTTGGCGATCACATGGTATTGCAGCGTGACAAACCCATTCCCATCTGGGGAACTGGCAGACCCGGTGAAGAAGTCACCGTTCAATTCAAAGGAAAAACAGCGGCAACTCGAGTGGATGACAGCGGACGCTGGCAGGTAACGTTGGAGGCTCTGCCAACAAACGCCGGGCCGGCAGAAATGACAATCGAAAGCGACACCAAAACGCATCTAAGGGACATCCTGATCGGTGAAGTGTGGCTCGCTTCCGGACAATCGAACATGTTTTGGCCGGTCGGCGAGATATCCAACAAACGCGGCAACTGGCCCGGCGTGCACAATGGCGAAGAAGAGGTGGCGCGAGCCGACTGGCCGATGATTCGTCTGAACAGCCAGCTTGATCACGAGTTTGGGATCGGAGGTTGGAGAGTCTGCAATCCGGAAAATGTGCGTGGCTTCTCTGCGGTCGCGTATTTCTTTGGCCGTGAGGTTCATCGAGAGCTGGGCGTGCCCGTCGGCCTTATCGTTCGCAGCTTCGGCGGCACAACGTTGCAGGCATGGACGCCCAAAGCGGAACTGACGGCGTTGCCGTTCGTGCAGAAATATGACGCGCTCTATCCCAGAGTACGGCCCCAGATTCTGGAATGGAATCAACGATTCCGCGAGTATCGCGAGGAGCTGGCCAAAGGCACAAAGCCTCGTCCGAAACGGCCGGATCTGTTGGATGAAGAAATCGAATTGGCAAAACGACTGCAAGCTCAAGGCAATCTGCATGCTCGATACATTGCGCCGATTTGTCCTTTTGCGATTCGCGGGTTCATTTGGTACCAGGGCGAGTCCCAAACGATCTTCAAGTCCCTGACGTACGCGATGGAGGACATGCTGGTCGCGTTGATCGAGGGCCGACGCCGCCTGTGGAATGACAAAACGCTGCCGCTCTATTTCGTCCAGCTTCCGATCCACGACCATCCGACCAAGGGCACCCATTGGCACATCGCTCGAGAAGCGATGCGCCGGGCCTTTGAACGGACACCGCACACCGGTATGGCGGTCACCTATGATTTCAGTGACACACAGAACGTCCATCCGCCCGAGAAACAGGAAGTCGGACGGCGATTGGCTCTCTGGGCGTTGGCCAAGACTTACGACCAGGACGTGGCGTTCTCCGGCCCGCTATTCAAGCAGGTCAAATTTGCGCAAGACCTCGCGGTCGTCGGTTTCGACCATGCAGAAGGCTTGCGTTCAAGTGATCGGAAGCCGCTACGAGGCTTTGAACTGGCGAGTTCCGACGGCGAGTTTCATCCGGCCATCGCGACGATTCAAGGCGAGACGATTGTCGTGACCGCCGCGCAAGTGAACAAACCGCAGGCCGTTCGATTCTTCTTCGGCGGATTCGAGAAACCCAACCTGGTGAATAGTGCCGGCCTTCCAGCATCACCGTTCACAACCGAGGATTGGCCGGGAATTACACTGCAGCAGTAGCGACGGACCACACGGTGGGAACAGCCATGACGCTCTCCAGTTTCAATAGAACTCGGGCCTTCGTCACCTATCGGAAAACGGGAAACCGCTGATCCAAGAGCGATTCTGGTGTGCGAGAATCGCTGTAAGCTGGCGAACGTCGCCCAAACAGTTAATAATTAGGACCGGTTCAACCCGATATCCTCGCTTACGCTTCGGGTTACCATTTTCGATGGTTTTGCGCACAGGGCGGCGCTGACGAACTAAGAACCGTTCTCTTAGAACCAGGATGCCAACCAAGGAGAGACCCGGATCATGAAGAAGAATGCATCTACCAGAAGAGAGTTTCTGAAGACCACTGCCTGTGTGTCGGTGGCTGCGTTGGCCGCGGGGGGCCGAGTGTTCGCGGAACAGAACACGCCTCCGGATGGATTCGTCGCGCTCTTTAACGGAAAGAACCTCGACGGATGGTGGGGGGCGAAAACGGAGGATCCTCGCGACTACATGGCTTTGCCGCCGGAGGAACTGGCCGAGAAAAAGGCTGCGAGTCTGGAAGGTATCCGGCAGCACTGGCGAGTCGAGGACGGCGAGCTTGTCAATGACGGGACAGGGTTGTACCTGACCACCGACAAGTTCTACGGCGATTTCGAATTGCTGGCCTCCTATAAGATGGCCCCGAGTGCCGACAGCGGAATCTATCTGCGAGGCACGCCGCAGGTCTCGATCTGGGACGCGACGGATGAAAAGAAGTTCAAACACGGCGCCGACAAAGGGAGCGGCGGTCTCTGGAACAACCCGCCCGATGCGCCCGGCAAAGATCCGCTGGTGTTCGCCGACAATCCGATCGGCGAGTGGGAATCGATGCGAGTCGTCATGACGGGCGAGCGCGTGAGCGTCTGGCTGAACGGCAAGCTCGTGGTCGACCACGCCCGGATGCACAACTACTACAACAAGAGGAAGCCCGAGGCGGAGCACCTTCCTTTGCCGAAAGAGGGCCCGTTCCAGTTGCAGACGCACGGCGGCGAAATGCGCTGGCGCAACCTGTTCATTCGCGAAATTGGGCCTGACGAAGCCAACGAGATCCTCGCCTCGAAGAACGACAAAGGCTTCGATTCGGTTTTTAATGGAAAAGACCTCACCGGCTGGACCGGCGCGACCGAAAACTACATGGTCGAAGAAGGAGCCATTACCTGTAAACCGGACATGGGGGGTACTCTGTTCACCGATGAGCAATATGGGGACTTTGTTGTCCGGCTGGAGTTCAAACTGCCGCCGGGCGGCAACAATGGTCTCGCCATACGTTATCCGGGCGAAGGCCACGGAACTTGGGACAGCTTCTGCGAACTGCAGGTTCTGGATGATGGCCACCCGAAGTACAACGATCCCGATTACGAAAAGTTCTACGATCTCAATGCACGGCAGGCCCACGCGTCGGTTTACGCCCGCGTTCCCGCGCACCGGGGATATCTCCGGCCGACCGGGGAATGGAATTTCCAGGAGTCCACACTCGTCGGGCACACGGTTAAAGTCGAACTGAACGGCGTCGTGATCCTCGAGGCCGACGTCTCGAAGGTGGATCCGGAAACCTTCATGTATCCGGTCGACAAGTTCAAAGGCCGCGACGTCATGAAGGGCCACTTCGGCTTCAACGGACACAATGACCCCGTTCGGTTCCGCGCCATTCGCATCAAGACGATCAAACATCAACAACCAGGAGATGAAAAAGATGACCAAGGACAATGAACTCTCGCGGCGCAGTTTCATCCGCAAGACGGCAGTCGCAAGCGCGGCCAGTGCCGCCGTCCCTTACTTCGTTTCCGCCAAAGCACTGGGGCGGGCCGGCAACACGGGCGCCAACGACAAGATTCAACTCGGTCTGATCGGCGCTGGAGGGATGGGCCGCGGGAATCTGCGGAACTGCACCAAGCACGACGATGTAGCCGTCATCGGCATTTGCGAGGTATGGAAAGAACGACGCGACGCGGCCATCGCCGAGCACAAGGGTGTACCGAAACCCTACAACGACTACCGAGAACTGCTCGACCAGAAGGATATCGACGCGGTTATCATCGCATCGCCTCCACACTGGCACGCGCTCCAGGCGATCGACGCGTGCGCGGCCGGCAAGGATATCTACCTGCAAAAGCCGATGACGCTCCACCTGGCCGAGAGCCTGGCCGTGAAAGGTGCGGTCAAGAAGCACGATCGGATTAGTCAAGTAGGCACCCAGATCCACTCGGGCGAGAACTACCACAAGGTTGTCGACCACGTGCGGTCGGGCAACCTTGGCAAGGTCAGCGTAGCGCGAACCTTCAACGTGCTGAATCAGGGCGAGAAGGGCATTGGGAACGACCCCAACTGCGATCCGCCCGAGGGACTCGACTGGGATCTATGGGTCGGCCCCGGTCCCATGCGGCCGTGCCATCCGAAGATTATCCAGACGTCGGGCACTCATTCCGCCTTCATGGACTACAGCGGCGGATGGACACCGTGCTGGGCCCCCCACATCATCGACCTGCCGGTGTGGGCGCTCGATCTGGGACTGCCGACCATGATCAGCTCGTCGGGCGGCCGGTACACCTGCCGGGACGCCGGGGACGCTCACGATACGCAGGAAACCACCTGCCAGTATCCTGGTTTCACGTTGACCTGGATGATGTCACAGGTGAACGCGTACGGGTTCGATCTGCAGGGCAACGGCGGTCTCGGGCGCAAGCTGGGCACGTACTTCCACGGCGTCAACGGAACGCTCTGGGCCAACTACGGTACCCTAAATATCGTACCCGAAGGCGACCGCATGAAGGACGCCAAAGAACCGGAAAAAGCCACGCCCGACTCGCCCGGCCAGGAGCGCGAATGGTTGGACTGCATCCGGACCCGCGAGCAGCCAAGCTGCAACGTGTTCTACCATCACAAGGTGAACGTGCCGATCGTGTTAGGTAATCTATCGCTGAAACTGGGCCGTTCGATCCAGTACGACCCGGCGACGGAGACGATTGTCGGCGATGAAGAAGCCGCACGCCTGGCCGTCCCCGAGTACCGCGACCCGTGGAAGTTTCCCGAACAGTACGTGTAACAACACATCACTTGACGCGGCAGTTTGTTTTCCCTCACCCAGGATCCGGCAGGGGAATGGGGGCAGGGGAATGCTCTGTCGTGGTATTCCCCTGCCCCCTTTCAGTCTTCCGCCAGCCTTCCCGGCGGACATCTCAGGAGAACCAGGATGATCTCGAAAACAGTGGTCACAGCCGCGTGTCTCGGATTGGCGTTCTTGGCGTTCGCAGCCGGTGCAGAGGAGGGCGACGCGACGGCGCGGAAGCAGGCCGATGCCATCTTCACGGCCACCGGCATAAAGGGCGGATTGGTCGTGCACGTTGGCTGTGGCGACGGCCGATTGACCGCCGCCCTTCGCAAGGACGAAAGCTATGTAGTGCACGGACTGGAGACCAATCCAGCCCGCGTCGACGGAACTCGGAAGCACATCCGGTCGCTCGGTCTGTACGGCCCGGTTTCGGTCGAGACGTTCGACGGGAAGAACCTGCCCTACACGGACAACTTAGTAAACATGGTGGTGGCCAGTGGCGAGTGCCAAGTGGCAAGAGAGGAGATTACCAGGGTGCTGGTCCCCGGTGGCGTCGCCCTTTTCCTCAATCGCCAATCGGAAATCGAAAATCGGAAATGGGTCAAGCCTCCGCGCGAAGGCGTTGACGAGTGGACGCATTTCCTGCATGACGCCAGCGGCAACCCCGTGGCCCACGACACGGTTGTGGGGCCGCCACGTCACCTCCAGTGGCACGCGGGACCGCGGCACGGCCGGAGCCACGAGTACACGCCCAGTATCAATGCCGTGGTGTCGACCGCGGGCCGCATCTTCTACATCGCCGACCAAGGCCCCATCGCCACGCTGCGAAAGCCGGCCGAGTGGAAACTGCTCGCACGCGATGCCTACAACGGGCTCCCGCTGTGGGAACGGCCCATCGGCAAGTGGTTTTCGCATCTTTGCGGCTGGACGCAAGGCCCGCGTCAACTTCAGCGCAAGCTGGTGGCCGTGGGCGAGCGGGTCTATGTGACGCTCGGCTTCCACGCTCCGCTCAGTGCTCTGGATGCAACAACGGGCGAAACGGTCAAGGTTTATCCCGATACTGAGGGCGTCGAAGAGATCCTCTGCCACAAGGGCGTTCTACTGCTCGCAGTCAGGGAGGTGACCGACGCGCGCCTGACCGAATACAAGAAGTGGGAAAGGCTCACAGCACAGACCGAATCGCCGTTGCACCTGAGGGATCCGCGCACACCGTTGGTCAGCGCCTTGCGCAGAATCGAGAGCCAAGCGCCGCTGACCGTCCTCGCTCTGGATGCCGCAACGGGCAACGTGTTATGGAAGCAGACAGGCGACGACGCGGCCGGCCTTCGGCAGCTCAGCCTGCGCGCCTGCGGGGATCGAGTCTACTGCATGAAGAGAGGAGGCCTGCACTGCTTCGACCTGAAGACCGGCAAGACCGTGTGGGCGAAGCAGTCCGATCCGCTACGCGCGGTTTCCGAAGACGCCGTAGTCTGTGTGAGCAAGCAGAAGATCGCGTTGCTCTCGCCCGAAGATGGCCGGCCACGGTGGTCGCAGCCCCCGACGCTGGCAAACGTTCGGGACGTACTTTTTGCCGGCGGTTCGCTCTGGATCGGAGGTGGAAAGCCGTACGACTCAGGTAACCCGAGACACACAGGACCTTCGTGGGGCGCGTACTTTGCCGTCGAGCGCGACCTAGCCACGGGCGATGTCATCAAAGAAATCACCGCCGAGAACCCCAAACACCATCACCGGTGTTACGACAACAAAGCGACCGATCGCTACATCCTTGGCGGTCGCCGAGGCACGGAGTTCCTGGACTTGGAGTCCGGCGACTACCTCTGGAACAGTTGGGCGCGCGGCACTTGCCGATACGGCGTCATGCCGTCGAACGGAATGCTCTACGTACCTCCCCACGCATGCGGATGCTACATCACGGTGAAGCTAATGGGCTTCAACGCACTCGCGCCCGCAAGGGAGTCCGGAGTCCAGAGTCCAGAGTCCAGAGCAGCAAGACGCTTGGAACGCGGGCCTGCGTACGCGGCGCTTTCCGACCTCCAGCCTCCAGCCTCCGGTCGACAGCCTTCCTCCTCCTGGCCTACCTACCGTGGCGACGCACAGAGAAGCGGTCGCGCTTTGTGCGCCGTGCCTACCGCCTTGACGCAGAAGTGGCAAACCGAGATCGACGCGCCCCTCACGGCCCCGACGGCGGCCGACGGCAAGGTATTCGTCGCCTGTCCCGATCGGCACGAACTGCAGGCCATCGACAGCAGTTCTGGCAAGACCGCGTGGACATTCACCACGGGCGGGCGTATCGACTCGCCGCCCACGATCCACAAGGGCCAGGTCCTGTTCGGCTGTTGTGACGGCTATGTGTACAGTCTCCGGGCCGTCGATGGCGCGCTGGCCTGGCGTTTTCGGGGCGCTCGCGACTCGCGGCGCATCGTGGCAAACGGCCAGATCGAATCGGCGTCTCCGATCCACGGCAGCGTGCTCGTCGAGGACGGTACGTTCGCGTTCACGGCCGGCCGCTCGTCGTATCTGGACGGTGGCCTCGACCTGTACCGGTTAGATCCGGCAACCGGCGAGATGCTGTCGAAGACCGAGATCCACAGCCCGGACCCGGAAACCGGTCGGCAACCGAAGCAATACGGCCCGAACACCATGCCCGGCGCGCGCTCGGAGATCCTCGCAGCCGACGACCAATACCTCTACCTTCGCGACCTGACCTTCACCAAGGAAGGCACCGAGGTCTCGGACCGCAAGCCGCACCTGTTCACGATGACCGACTTCCTGGACGACACCTGGACACACCGCTCGTACTGGATCTTTGGCACGAAATCCTCCATCTCAACCGGCTGCAGCGGCAGGGACAGGAAGCTCCTGTACGGTCGCATCCTCGTCCACGACGACACCACCGTCTACGGCTACGGCCGCGAGGTGGTCCACTGGTCCAGCGAATTCGAAGACGGCCCCTACCGCATTTTCGCGCGCCGCCGCGACGCGGACAAACCTCACTGGTCCAAGCCGGTCCCCGTTCACGTCCGCGCCATGGTCCTGTCCGGAGACATCATCTTCGCTGCCGGGGCAGGTCCGGCTCCAGGCAAGGCACCAGAGAAACAGGGCGTCAGTCCCACACCACTGCTCCTGGCAATCTCCGCCTCAGACGGCGCCGAACTAGCTCGCTATCCGATCCCTGCAGCCCCAGTCTTCAACGGCATAGCCGCAGCCGGAAGCGAGCTATTCCTCACCCTCGAAAACGGCCGATTCCTATGTCTGACGGGAAGGTGAGCACGCCGTCCTAGCTATCGGGATCGTCAATCAACTCCTGCAGTCGTCGTCGCAACTCCGGCGAATATCGATCAAGCCACGTTGCGTCGATCAAGCCGACGTCGAGCATATCCAGCAAATGTACTTGGTCCTTTCGTCGAAAACTCGTCAGCTTCATTAGGACCAGAGATTCCAGCGGCAATGTGCGAATTTCCTCGATCCGTTCACAATCGTCAATCTCGGGAACCGCTTCGACATATTCCTGACGGACCTTCTCTCCGGCAAATACAACGTGTACCGCGTCACGGGCCTTGGCACCGGGACCATCCAAGAACATGGTGACTCCCGCCGCCCGCCGGAAAATGAACCCGACATTTTCCAAAGCATCGATGGCTGCTGCTAAATCACCCCTCTTGAGGATAATATCCACGTCCCTTGTGTTTCGAACGGCCGATTCATCCACCTGAGCGACCCAAACCTGCACGGCATTGCCGCCGACAATGGCGTAAGGAATGGCACCAGCGTCGAGCGCCTGTGCAACGCGCCGCATTCGATCCTTCACCTTTTCCACGGCTCGTTCAATCCTTTCCCAAAGGACATCACCGGTGTATCGAATCTGAACCATATCCACCAACCCGCTTCGAAGTTTGCCAACCATACTATCTTAGCCGTTCCGTATCGACCCGACTACATGAATCGCTCAGACAGTCGGCTTTCCCGCCGGCTCTCAATGTTCCGCTCGAAAGACTGAAGGTTGGCCGAAACAGACCTCATGCCGTGGCAGCTTGAATCGCAGGCTGGCGGAATCTCCCCTGCCGATCTCCATTCACGAAAGCCGTGTACTGCGGGGCAGGGTTAACAGGATCGACAGGATACTGGCTTCTGGCCACAATGACAGCCATCCTGTTCACTCCGTCTGACAACCTCGTTGATCGCTTGCCAACGATTGGCCTGCCGGACGTGCTACGCGAGAATCGCTGGGGGAGAGACACCTACGATGAAAGAACGTTGTTTCCTGAAAGTTACTGTTTCCAGAGTCGCGGCGAGCTATCTGGGCGGGGTGGTAAAGGGACCGGCATGCTGGTTGTGTGTTGTCTTTCTGCCTGCGGCTACGGCTTTCGCTCAGCCGCCGCATCCTCGCGTGTGGATAACGCAAGCGGACCTGCCGCGTCTGCGTGCTTTCGCGAGCGACACCACTATGGGGCCGCTGGGCTTCGCGCCGGCTGAGGCGTTTGCCGAGGTGCGCAAGAAGGCGGACGAGTTCCTGAAAGAGCCGGCCTTCGTTTACCGGGCGAACATGCCAGGCAAAGGCGGCGGCCCGGCGCGGCAGTGGTCCTATACGCTTTCGGACGAGGCGCCGTCGAAGCATGACGACTACGCGCACTACCCGTGCTGGACGGGGATGTCGCGGCAGATCGAGACGCGAATCATCCATTTAAGCTTCGCCCACTTGGTCACGCAGCACCGACCCTACTTCGATAGGGCGAAACAGATGACGCTGCACCTGTGCCGCTGGCCGGGGCCTTGGACCGACCCCAGTTACGGCAGCCCCGGCGCGTGTTTGGACACGTCGCATCTTTCGACCGCCGTAGCCCTGTTCTACGACTGGTGCTACGACCAACTGACGGATGACGAACGGGCGCTGATTCGCAAATCGCTTTTTGAGAAGGCTGTCGCCGGCCTGCTGAAGTCGGTTCCCCATTACGGAGCGAGCGGCTGGCCGAACGGGTTTGCGGTGCTCACTTCCGCGCTTGGGATCTGCGGCGTGACTCTGCAAGGCGAACATCCGCAGGGCCAGGCGTGGGTCAGCAACGCCTCAGTCTGGGCGAAGGAGTTCTTCGATACCCAGGGGAAGGATGGCGGCTGCATGGAGGGGCCCGGTTACGGTACGTACGGCGCCGACACGCTGGCCCGATTCCTGCTGGCGCTGGAATCGGCGGACGTGTCCAACCAACTTATCGAGCACCCGTTCTTCGCGACGCTGCCACGGTATTGCATCAGCCAGATGTGCCCGAACGACAAGCACCACACCGGTTTCGGCGACTGTTGGTCTTCCCAGCCGTTTCCGCTGTGCATGACGCTGCTCGCGCTGCGGGGCAACGCCGACGCCGTTTGGTACCTCCACGAGATCGGCTACGTGCGGGCGTCGTCCATCGAGCAGCTTGTCACGATCGGCTTGCACCCCGATGCGTTTGCGGCACCGAAGCCGCCCGTGTGGAACCCGTCGCGAGCGTTCGTGGATATCGGCTATGCGTCGCTGCGGGACGGGTACAACGCCAAGGCGGCTTTCATGGCGTTCAAGTGTGGCCCGCCAACGCAGATCGTCGGGCACAATCACCGGGATCACAACAGCTTCCAGATCCACTTCAACGGCGTCTGGATCGCCACCGATCCGGGCTACGTCGGCTACTTCGACCCGCCCGACAACAAGTACGGCCGCTGCACTTTCGGGCACAACACGATCAGTTTGGACGTGGACCACGACTACCTTGGCGACATGAACTTCGCGATACTCGGCCACGATCAGATGCGTCTGAATGGTGGGAGGATCGCAGCTCACCAATCGAGTCCGGGCTTCGACTACGTCCAGGGCAACGCGGCCGACGCCTACAACCCGGCGACCTCTGGCACCAAGTCTCGGATCCACTTCTGGCGGGAAGGGCAACCGAACGGCTTTGCCAGGATCGACGGCCCCAGCCCGAATTGCGACCAGTGGCAGCAGTACGAGTTCTCCGGCACCGCGCCCGACGAGGCGGTAGACTTCTGTCTGGCCCTGGAGTTCGGCGGCGCTGGCGGGACCGTCTGGTACGACGACGCCGAATTGCTGGTGGACGGGCAGAAGCTGGATCTGCCCAATCCGGGCTTCGAGGACGGACCGGCCCACTGGAACCCACGGAACACGCCCGGCACACACGCCATCGACCGTGAGACCAAACATTCCGGGCGCGGTAGCGCACGCATCGAATCGCCCGGCGGCTACTACTACTGGCTACCGGAAGGCAAGCGGCTGCCCATCAAGCCCGGGCAGAAGATCACCGCTCGGTTCTGGGCGAAATGCGGGATTCCCAAGCCGGTGATGGAACGAGCAGATCGGGAGATCCTGTTTATCAAGCCCCATGTCTTCGTCATCCGCGATACGCTCATCGCGCCCGATCCGCACGCCTACAGCTTCGTCTTGCACACGCTCGGCGGAATCGAAGTGACCGGAACCAACTCCGCAGTCCTCACCTCGCCCGGCTCGGCCCGCTTGGAAACTCACGTCTTCTCGCCCGCAGGCGTCACGATGGCGCACGGCATATTCGAAGGTGCCGAGCAGCGTGGCCCCTACCTGAACGCCGCCACGGGCAAGGTGGCTTCGACGGTGATCACGTCGGTGTTGATCGCCAGGACGGCCGCTTTCAAGCTGACGAACCCCGGCTTCGAGGCGGGCATGCTGGGCTGGACGCCACGAGGCATGCCGGGCTGGCTGGAGAACCACGTCATCGACGAGCAAGTGTTCCACTCCGGGAGCAAGTCCGGCCGCCTCGACAGCCCCGGCGGATACTACTACACGCCGCGATTCCAGGTGGAGCCGGGCACCAAGGTCACGGCGCGTTTCTGGGCGAAACTGAACGGCGAAGAGGGCCGCCACGCCATGATCTACTGGTGGCACAAGGATCGGTTGTCAGGCAACGCCACTGGCTGGGAACGCAGTCCGGTTATCTCCGGCAACGAGTGGAAACAGTACGAGTTCACCGGGACGGTCCCTCGCGACGTGCAGCAGGCCTGCGTGGGCCTCAACTACTTCGGAGACGGCAGGATCTGGTACGACGATGTCGAGGTGTCAGTCGACACGGGTCGCGAGGTCATGCCGCCGGGGCGCGTCACGGCTGTCGAAGACGCTCGGCAGAGCATTGTGATCGAGTTGGATGGGCTGCGCCATCTGATCATTTTCGCGGGAGGCAAGACGACCCTTGCCGACCGACAGATCACTCACGATGGCAGAAGGGCATGCGTCAGCCTGGACGCGCGAGGCGAGCCCGTTGCGGCGTGGCTGCTCGGCGGGAAGGAACTGAAGCTGGATGGCGAAGCCGTCCCCTGCCAGCATGCCGTCGGTCCTGGAGAATAGCCAAGGGCAATGGAAGTCCCTATCATTGGGCAAACGAGCTCCACAGATCAAGGAACAACGCGAATGCATACCGCACTGAAGCCGGCGACGCTGCTGATCTCACTTTTCGTTCTGATTGGGCTTTCGAGCAGCAGCTTCCCACTGGCCGCTGCCGACACGCCCTTCTGGCCTCGGTTCGACGGGCCGAATGGAGATCGTATCTCGACCGAAACCGGGCTGATGAAGAAATGGCCTGAACCGGGGCCTAACCTGCTCTGGACTGCCAAGGGAATCGGGCAGGGGTTCGCAAGCGTCACAATTGCCGATGGCTGGATATACACCGCCGGGGATGTCGACGGTGCCAATGTGATCACGGCCATGAACATGGACGGCCGGATTCAATGGCAGATCAAGAATGGCACGTCCTGGACGGGATCGGGGCCCGGCGGCGCCAGGGGAACACCGACCGTCGATGGCGATCGCCTGTACCACGAAAACGCTCACGACCAACTGGTCTGTCTGGATGCCAGGTCTGGCGAGAAGATCTGGGGTTTCGACATCGGTTCGGAGTTTCAGGGCCGACGAGGCGGGTATGGCCGCGCCGAGTCTGCATTGATCGACGGAGACCGTCTCATTTGCTGTCCCGGCGGCGCGCACGCTATGGCCGCTCTGGACAAGAAGACGGGCCAAACTGTCTGGAAGTCACCCAGTGCTGGCGAGCCAGCCGGTTACGCTTCGCCAATTGTGGCCGAATACCAGGGACTGCGCATGATCCTGACGATGTCCCAGAAGTCGCTGATCGGTGTGAACGCCGACACGGGCGATCTGCTGTGGCGATTCGAGCACTACACGCCACGCTACGTGGCCAACTGCGTCACGCCGATCTACCACGACGGCCGCATTTTCATCAGCGGTGGATACGGCAGGGGGTCTGTGCTGCTGGAGATCCGTGTCGACGGCCAGAAGGCCGCAGTAGAGCCGGTGTGGCGCACCGAGAATCTCGACAATCGTCACGGTGGGGTGGTTCTGCAGAATGGCTATGTGTACGGCGCTTCCCACTCCAACAACAACGCCAAGTGGGTTTGCCTGGACTGGAAGACCGGCCAAATGATGCATGCCGAGCGAGGCGTGGGCCAGGGGGCATTGGTTTTCGCCGATGGGATGCTCTACACGTTGAGCGAACGCCGCACGGTCGGACTGGTCGAGGCCACATCGACAGGCCATGTCGTCATCAGCCAATTCAAAATCCCCGAAGGCGGCGAGGGCCCCACCTGGGCCCACCCGGTAGTCTGCGGTGGCCGCCTGTACATTCGCCACGCCGACCATCTGTACGCATATGATGTGCGAGCGAGATGAGGCAGTAGAACAGGACAGCTCTGATTCCTGAGAGTCTTGGCGGAGTTAGGGGCAATGCATGGCATTGCCACAACCTGACAACTCGAACATTCGCGATGATTCGCGGGCGGGCTTCCTTCTGCCGACCGGCTGCGAGCTCCTGGCTCTTGAGAAGATACCTTTATCCTAGCTTTCGTCGTCCGTTGTCGATGGCAATTCGTAGCGGATTGTGTAGGCGAACTTCTCGTTCATTCCGCGGAATGCCTGGAAGCGGAGGCCGGCACGACCTTCCTGATTGAATTCGAGTAAGGGCTCGGGCTCTACGGAAACGACTTTCGCGCCGGGCGGCAGGTACACGGTGATTTTGAGTTGATTCTGCGGCAAGCTGTACAGGATGTCGGTCTTGTAGGTCCAGACGCCGTCCTCGAAGGTGGCTGCATCGGGAGTCTCCGTGATTCGCGTGTGCTTCATGGTGCCGCCGACGAAGACGTCTTCTGAAACGGTCACGTCATAGCGGTTGTGGGTGCCTGCGGGCGTGACCTTGTAGGGCATTTCCTGGCCCCGGGGGTCGATCCAACGAACCTTGCATTCTTTGGGCACGTGGAACGGGAATGCCTGTGGTCGATGGAAGCCGTGGTACGTCTGCGTCATGTCGGTCACGCTCGTGGCGCTACCATCGGCACCGAGTGTGATGACCGAATCGGCCGAAAGTTGTCCGCCGCCGAATTCGATTCCGTGGGATGACCATGAAGAGGTCGCGATGGCAGCGACAACGCAAGCCGCCAGCCAGAGCCTACGTTCCAATCGCGAAGCGCCGCGCATCGGCTCGTATTCGACCGGCGGCTCAACGGGATCCTTCACTCCAGCGGCCGAAGCCAACCGGGCCATTTCCAGACGCAGCAGTTTCACATCCTTGAGCACGCTCATCTTCATGCCGGCTATGGCGAACCACAGCTTCAGCAAGACGGTTGTTTCGTAAACCACGAGCATCACGACCGCACAGCCGATGAGCGATTTCGTGTCGTCGCTACGGACGAAGGAATTGATCACCGACACGCCGACCACGACACAAGCGATCGCGTAGAGCCAGTAGATTCGCTCGGCCCAGCGATACCGTCCTGAAAACTGGGCCGACGAAGCTTCGCGAAGGGATTCGGCATGCTTGGACTGAAGCCGGGCGTTTTCTTCCAGGGTCCTTCTTAATGTTTCGTCGTGTTCACTCATCGTCCTTCTCCTCGAGAAATCGGCGTAAGCCTTGTCGGGCGTAATGGAGTCTTGATTTGACCGTTCCGGGCGGAATCCTCAGAATCTCGGCAATCTCGGCCGTGCTGAAGCCGTCCTCGTAGCGAAGCGAAAGGATGGCTCGATCGTGGCCCGGCAGATCGGCGAGGGCCTCGCGGAGGTCCGCGTATTGCCGGTCCGCACGAGCTCGTGCCGCCTCTTCCCATCGCTCTGCGTAGGCCTCGTCCGCACGGCGCGAGCGTTGGCGCCGGCGAATCCAATCGCGCGATTTGTTGCAGGTGATCTGATACGCCCAAGCAGGAAAAGCCGCCGGATCTTCGAGCCGAGCGATGCGACGGCTCACCACGATCCAGGCTTCCTGGATGACATCCCAGGCTGCCTGCTCGTCGTCAGTCAGTCGCCAGGCCAACCGCCACAGCCGGTCCTGCCACCGCTCGATCAATTGCCCAAGTGCCTCAAGCGACCCTTCCTGGGCCTGGATCACCAGCAATTCGTCGTTGATTCGTTCGTTCTGGTTCATTCGCCAGTTAGGTCGTCTGGGAGCGAGGAACGGTTCAGGAGAATTTGTGAAAAAACTTGAGGCGATTTCATGACGCGGATGATCCTTCCCAATCAATGACCCCAAATGTATAACCCGCTGCTGGTTCTGGCCTCAATGCTCCACTCGCGGATTCCTTCTGGCCGGCAGGTCGGTTACGATATTTGGAGCACTTTGTTTTCGTTTAGCGGTCACAAGGAGACTCCCATGCAAAGAATGATAACTTTTCTGACCGTGTGCGCGGTGACCCTATTCGGTTCGGTCGCCGCGATGCCAAGCCGTGCGACGGCTCAGACGGTAACGATCAAACAGTCCGACGACCGTTTGAGCGTACTGATCGACGGCGAATTGTTCACGGAGTACATCCTCCGCGGGCATTCTCGGCCGGTACTGTTTCCGATCATCGGTCCTCACGGCTTGAGCATGACCCGCAGCTATCCGATCAAGATGGGCGTACCCGGCGAATCGCACGACCACGTGCACCAGAAACCGATGTTCTTCGCCTACGGTTGGGTCAACGGTGTCAACTTCTTCGCGGAAGCTGCGGATTCCGGAAAGACCGTGCACGATAAACTGCTGAAAGTGGAGAGCGGTTCCGAACGCGGGCTGATCCAGACCACGAACAACTGGATCACAGTAGACGACAAGATCGTCTGTACCGACACACGGACGCTGTCTTTCCAGGCGGTTCCGGGCGGACGGGCCATCGACTGGGAAATCACCCTGCACGCCTCGCACGGAGAATTGACGTTTCGCGATGACAAGCACGGCATCATGGCCATCCGCACGCATCCGAACCTCCGCTTGGATAATGCTCCGGACGCCGGCGTGACCACCGCCAATGGCCAGGCCGTCAACAGCGAAGAGGTCAGTGGAAAGGCGGTATTCGGCAAGCGGGCCAAGTGGATCGACTACTGGGGGAAGATTGATGACAAAATGGTCGGCATTGCCATCTTCGATCATCCGTCCAACCCGCGACATCCCACTTGGTGGATGGCGCGCGGCTACGGCTACGTGGCTGCCGACCCCTTTGGCGCTCACGCGATCGGTGGCGAGCCGCCGGACACTGGCGACATGACGATCCCCGCCGGAGAAGCGATCACATTCCGCTACCGGTTCGTGTTTCACGAAGGCGATCCCAAGCAGGCAAAGATCGCCGAGCAATACCGCCAGTACGCCACGCCGTCGGAGTAGATCCCTTTGCCAACGCGAATTCTTGAAGACGTTGCCATTTGTGGTGTAGGCTCCACGCGTAGTAGGGCGCGAGCCGACTTCTCGGCCAGATTCCACCAGACCGCAATGCGAGTGTTCCGAGACGAAAGACGCACCATGATCCACAAGGAGACCGACATGTTCTATTGGCGAATTATTCGTCCTTTCAAGCACCTGTTGGCAGTCCTATTGCTGGCTTGGCCCGCGACGACCGTCGTCACGGCAGCCGAACTTCCGGCGACAAAGCTGTTCGTCGATTTCGAGGAGGCTACAGGGATCAAAATGACGCCCGTCCAAGCCGAATCGAAATTGGTGAGAATCGACGGCAACCGCGTCTTGCAGATCACAACGAAGGCCGCGGACTCGTGGCCTGGCGTGCAAATCGAACCCCGAGCGGGCAAATGGGATCTTGCGGGATTCGAAGCCGTCAAGATGGATGTCGTCAATCCCCAAGACGTCGCTGTTCGCGTTCTGCTGTCAGTCAAGAACCCCGGATCAGACGGACGCAAGAACTGCAACACGGAGTCCGTCAGCGTGCCGGCCAACGGCCGAGCGACCTTGGTTTTGCCCTTCGGCTCATGGCACGGCGAAACGAATCATCCGATTGATCAGTCGAATATCGTGTCCGTGATGATCATGTTGGACCGCCCCGGCCGGTTGCACGAATTCACAGTCGACAACATACGAGCCACGTCCCTGGAGGAGGACATGACCGAGGTCGTGGAATCCGCCTTCTTCAAGCAATTGGTCCCCGTCTACGGTCGCGGCGTCAACTTGGGCAACGCGCTGGAAGCGCCCAAGGAAGGCGAATGGGGCGTCCGGCTGGAAGAGCAGTATTTCGATCTGATCCAGCAAGCCGGGTTCGATTCCGTGCGGATTCCAACTCGCTGGTCCAGTCATGCGGCGCACTCGGCACCGTACCATATCGACGAGGAATTCGTGGATCGCGTGAAGTGGGCCGTCGACAACGCAATCCGCCGCCGACTATCCGCCGTGCTGAACACTCACCACTACGACGAGATCTTCAGTCAACCGGACCAGCATCGCCAGCGGTTCTTGGCTCTATGGGAACAGATCGCCGAGCAGTTCAAGGACTACCCACCGGCCCTTTCGTTTGAGTTGCTGAACGAGCCGCACGACAAGTTAACGGCGGACAAATGGAACAACTTGCTGGCCGAAGCCATTACCGTGATCCGGCAGACAAACCCCACGCGGAAAATCGTCGTCGGCCCCGTCGGCTGGAATGCGGCGAGCGAACTGAATACGCTCCAGTTGCCCGAAGACGACCGCAACCTGGTGGTGACGTTCCACTACTACTCGCCGTTCCAATTCACGCATCAAGGCGCCGGCTGGGCCGGCAGGCAATCGCAGCAGTGGCTGGGCACGAAATGGACAGGCACCGCGGCGGAAAAGGCGGCCGTTCGTCGCGACTTGGACACGGCCATCCGGTGGGCAGTCGAACATCGGCGGCCGGTCTATTTGGGCGAGTTCGGCGCGTACAGCCGGGCCGACATGGAATCCCGTTCGCGATGGACGCAGTTCGTAGCCGACGAAGCGATCCGACGCAAGATCGGATTCGCCTACTGGGAGTTCTGCGCCGGTTTCGGCGTTTATGACCCGGACAAGAAACAGTGGCACGAGCCGCTGAAGAAGGCGCTGCTGCCAGGCCAGCAATGAAAAACAAGTGCAAACACCATGTGGGTGTATCCGACAGTTGCACTATGATTTTGCCCACAAGTGATCTTGCCTTGTCTTCTTCGGGCAGGACAATTGTCGGGCAAGATCATCTGGAGTTCGCCTCTGGTGAGGCGATCAATTCGAAGCACGCAGAGCCGTCTCTTTGGCAAAGCGACTCAAGACCTCGACCGCCCGCTCGGCCATGACGTCACCGGCCGGTTTCTCGAGCGGTGGTCGGAATTTGGTGTAGCGGTAGAAGGCGCTCATGTACTCCCGGTCGCCCGTGTTGGGGCCGTCGGTGATGTAGCCATGCGATGCATTCATGTAGGCGCATGGGATGCTAACGCGTAGCGGCGAATGGCGGCGGATTTGTCGGCCGATTCCTTGAAACGGTTCGCACGGCATCCCGACGATGCCGATGTCGCCGATGCGGATTACACCGATCTCCATATCGAGATGCTTGGGAACCGAGTCGGCGCGGCCCTGTTCGTGCCGTCCGAGCGCCCACTGGTTCCACGGCCGGATCAATTCCACCAGTCGGCCTCGGTAGGCGGGCGTGAGGGCTCGCGGAAAATTCAATCCGACGCATGACAGAGTGTCCTCGTCACCCGAATTGGCTCGCCGGATGAAGTCGTCCATCTCGTTCAGTTCGGCGATCAGCACTTTTGCTGAAGGGAGCGGGGCCAGAGGAACGTTGACCTTTTCCATCGCAAAGTCCAGACCATCGCGTCGGGACGGTCTCAGCTTCGGCAAAGCAGCAATGTAGCTTTGGCCCAGCATGCGGCCGAACTCGGCGGATCGTTCGACGCCACCGCAGAACATTTCCTTCGAGTTCACGTCGCCCGCACAGCCTTGCAGGAAGCTAACCGGGGTGTTTCCTGTTTTGTCGAAATGCGCGGCTAGCAGGTCACAGGCAACTTGCGGCCATTCGCCAAAGACCACCGGTTTTTCCGGATGGTAGCTGGTGACAGGATGGCCGGTGAATTGAGCGAGCGCCGCGACAACTTGACCGGTTGCATTCTTGAGCACGACAACCGGAGCCTGCGTGTCGATGTCGCCGTTGAAGTCATCACCCACAAGAACGCGGTCTTCCTCGCGCATGAAATAGGTCGTACCGTCCGCTCGGCGCCCTTTGCGGTTATACGTGATCCGGCGCTCGCGTCCTTCGGCCCACCAGACGGTCACCGGCTGGAGCATCTCCGGCAGGCGTTTGGCGTGACTGCGTACTTCGTCCAGGAACTTCTCGCCAATCGGCAGCAATTCGGCCGGCGGCACATTCTTGTCCTGTGTTTCGTAGGCAGACACACGCTTTCCGGAAAAGGAGACGCTACTGTGATTGTGCGATGTCCACAGCAGCACGTGCGACACCGGCAACTGCAGATCGCGAGCAATGGTCTTGCGAAAAAGCTCGCAAACATCGGCACGCGTAGTGCCGCCAAAGTGCGTGGTGACCAGGCAAAGACGCGTCGCGCCGCCGTCCAGCAGCACAACCGTCGTTTTCAGCGGGCCGACGACTCGCCGGGCCCGCGCGCCAGTCCGGCTGGCGGTCGCCGCGTTTGGCTCCGGCGCGATCCCAAATTGAAGGGCAGCGGCACAAAGGCGCGGTTGTTTCACCAGGGCATCGGCCGCAGGAAGTTGGGACGCCACAGTCGTCCAGGTGACGAGGATGAAAGAAATGACTGGAAGCGGTTTCAGAACGCCGTTGTGGCCGGTCAGAGGGCCGTTGTGGCCGGTCTCCCGACCGAGCCACAGACTCCGACCGTAGGTCTCCCCTGGAAATCGGAGACCTGCGGTCCGTCGGGCGGCGGGGTCAGAGACCCACGCCGAACCTTGGATGAAAGAAACGACTGGGAGCGGTTTCAGGATCCGCGGCTGAGCCATGGTTTTTCCTTTCGCGATGGCACGCAGGGTGCAGTGGACCGTCGTCCTCTTCCAGGATCGTCCGCCGCGCGTTTCAGGTCAACCGTCTGACGCTTCAAAGGCCGGTTAGCCTATTCGGCCTCGGGGAAGACGGCGTCGATTTCCAGCGCCGTCAGCGTTCGAGGTTTCGTCGAATTGGCGGAACGTCGGTCGAGTCTCAGCGACGCGTGGTTTCGCCCTGGAATCAGGTGATCCGGGTCAAGCGGGGCCGTCAGCAGCTCTTTTGCCTTCGGCTGAAGCTCTCTCACCGGTTGTCCGTTGAGCGTCACTTCGATCTGATCGTCCTGCTTTAGGTTATGTATTCCTCAACCGCAGAGGAGATGGCAGTATCGGGCGGTTACCTGTCTGCCGGTTAGGCAAGATTGGGCCTTGACCAGAGGATTCGCGCCACCAGGTGCTTCTGGGTGAGCATCAGCACGGCCGGTCGCCCGTCGCGTCCGCTCCGGGGGACGGCGGCAAGGTACGGGTGGAACCAGAAGAACTGATCGCTGAACTCCTTGTAGACGGCTTCCACCTTGATTGGGTAGTCGAGCGTTGCGGCGCCGCCGGCGGCTGAGGGCTGATCGGCCACCACAACCGGAACGACGGCAGCAATCGCCAGCAACACTCCGGCCATCGGGAAAATGGCTCGATTCCTTCCACGACTTCTCATACGCTGGTCTCGTCCGCTATCGGTTGTTGATGCGACATTTCCCATTTGAATTGAGCCTGAAGACGATCCTGGCTGGCAGTGTCGCGATTATAACACGCTGCGCCCCCGCCGCGTCTATCGCGTGGTGATGTTCTGACGTTTTCTCCCCCGCAGCCCCGATCTTTCGAACCCGCTGCGAAGCTTCTATCTCCTTGGCCGATTGCTCGGCTACCAAACTGGGTCGCGCGAGTGAATGAGCCGCTGAGGGAGCAGGAGTTGGATGCAGTGCGTCGCCCGCGTACGGCGAGGCAGTCTCTTGGGCGATTCACGTTGGGTAAGAACGACGGCACGTCGTCTGGGGCTTGAGTCGGCGCTCAGCCCTCCCGGCCGCCCGATAGTTCGTCCGGTTCAGAAAACACAAAACAACGAATCCTGACCGTCCTGACCCCTTCTTCCCCTCCCCCTTATCTTCCCCTTCTCAGGGCTCGGGAGCCTGGGCGTTGGCCTGATCGTTCAGATCCTTCAGCACTTGCTCCAACGTTTTCATCTGTTGGCCGAATTCGGCCCAGTCATCGCCGTAACTTTCCTTGGCCTGTTGCAGGTGCTGCCAGGCCCGGCGTGCCAACTCCGGTGATAGCGTCGTGCTGGTTGGCTCGGCACCCTCCGGCTTGGCCCCGATGTCTGGGGGGACTAGCTGGCTCGCCTTGGCGAGAGCCGATTCACGGCCGAACAGTTTGTCCAGGCTGCGCTCGAGGTCCTTCTCCATCGCGATACGGTCGCCGTAGGCCACAATGACCCGCTTCAGCTCAGGGATCTCCCCGCGGGCGGCCTGCAGGAACACCGGCTCGACGTACAGCAGGCTGTTCGCAATGGGAACGACGAGCAAGTTTCCGCGGATGACCACGTCGCCCCCTTGAATCCACAGGGCCAGTTGTTCCCGAATCTGTTCGTTCTGGCTGATCCGTGCTTCGATCTGGTAGGGACCATCGACTTGTTCTCCTTTGGGAAAGTTGTACACCAGCAGTTTGCCGTACTGGTCGCCGTCGTTGCGCGCGCACATCCAGGCACGCAACACGTGCTTCCCCTGCGGAGTGAAGGGGAGCATCAGCACAAACTCCTCCTGCTCCCGAGCCTCGCCCGGTAGACGCATGATGTTGTGATACGGCTCCATCTCCCGTTCGTCCTGCCGGTACGTTTCCTTGGGAAACTCCCAGAGATCTTCGTTCTGATAAAAGATCTGGGGATCGGTCATGTGATATTTCGCATAAATCCGCGCCTGGATCTCAAACAGGGTCTTCGGTACCCGGATATGCAGCCGCAGATCCGCACTCATCTCATCCAGGGGCTGGAACATGTCGGGGAAAATCTCCTGGTAACTTCCAATGATGGGGTCGTCCCGTTCGGCGACGTAGAAGTGAACGGTCCCGTCGTAGGCGTCGACGACGGCCTTGACCGAGTTGCGGATGTAGTTGCCGAAGTTGCCCGTGGGCTGGGAATAAGGCTCGGAATTAGGCTCGGAATAAGGCTCGGAATAAGGGTAGTAGGCCGTGCGCGTGTAGGCGTCGCAGATCCAATACAGCTTTCCCTCACTCAAGACGATGTACGGGTCTTGGTCGAAGAGCAGGAAGGGGGCGAGCTTCTGCAGTCGATCAAGGACGCGACGGTAGAGCATGATGCGGCTTTCGGGGTGCACATCGGTGTTGAGGAGAATGGACATGCTTTTGAAACGGAAGGCCCAAAGCAGCCGTTTTAGCCAGCCACCCACAGGCACACCCCCATCGCCCTCGTAGTCGGTGTATTCATTCTGGTCACCCACGGGGTAATCGAATTCTTGCGCCTTGGTTCGGACGAAGACGTAAGGGTTTACGGTTTCGCCGTAATAGATTTCCGGGCGGTCGAGTTTCAGATCGGCATGACCTTTGGGCGGAATGTCCTTGAGCAAGAAATCGGGCTCGCCTTCGCGCAGAATGCGGTTCACCGGACTGAGAACGACGCCGTAGCCATGGGTATAGGTGAGTTGTTCGTTCACCCAGGTTCGACTCGGTAGTGCCTCGTAGTTGAGTTCGCGTGCCGACAGCATGACCTGACGATACTCGCCGCCAATCGTGTAGCGGTCGTTATCGACATCGTGGAAGTCATAGTAGGTACGAATCGCCTGTAACTGGGCATAGGTGCTCAGCAGGGGGCGGTGGTCCCACAAGCGGATGTTTTCGACCGTCAGTTGGTTGGCCTCGAGCAGTTCGGGCGTCAGAGACTTGTCGTCGGCGAAGGCCCTCTCCTCCACGTCGTCGACGTTGTAGGCAGCACGGGTGAATTCGATGTTCCACTCGATATACGGCCGCTCGGCGCTCAGCTCGTTGGGGGTCACCTTGAGCGTTTGGACCGCGACCGGCAGAGCCCGGGTGCCGAGCACCGACAGTCCGAGCCAGACAGCCACCATGCCCGCCGCCAATTTCCATCGCTTGCGGAAGCCCATCCAGATGACACCGATCGCGGCCGCCCCGGCGGCGACCATCAGCACCCACAGGACAGGCCGCAGGAAATGCACATCGGTGTAGCTGGCCCCCGCGGCCACGCCGCGCGGCGAATACAGCAGGTCATACATGGTCAGGCGGTAGCTCAAAGCCTTGGCCATGAGCATGATGCCCATTAGAGTCAGCAAGTGTCGCTTCACCCCGGGAAGGCTGCTGAACTGTCGCTCTTCGGTCACGGCGACCTTTTCGTCGAAGATGTACACCGCTACGCTCAGGACCACGCACAGGCCCAGAGCCTGCATGAAGAGTCGATAAAGCGACTTGAGCAGCGGGAACTGAAAGACATAGAAGCCCAGATCGTTGTTGAACAAGGGATCCTGCTGGCCGAACTCGGTGGGGTGCAGATAAAGCAGCACCTGTTGCCAGAGGGAATTCCCAACGACCAGACCGGCGACCAGAGAGATCAGCAGAATGGCGACGGGGAGCATACGGTTCACCCGGGGTTCCACGAGGTGCCGGTCGGGAATTGCCAGAACATTCCGGCCTTGGAACACCAGAGTGGTGTGTGTCGGCCGGCGCGCGACATGCAGATTGACCCATAACAAGCAGAACAAAAACACCGCTCCGGCCGCCCCAAGCCAGAGTTTCGTGGTGAGCACGGTGAGGAACACCCCCGAGTACTGCACCTGCCCAAACCAGAGCCAGTCGGTGTACAGCCCGCTGAGACTGCCCCCGATGAGGAACAACAATAGCAGCACCGCCAGTACGATCAGAACCATACGTTTCATGCGTCACCATCCCTTCCTGACTTGGGTGGACACAAAGAGAGTCACGCCCGTGTGTCGTCCTGCGGTTGTTGGCCTACAACCTGCCCCGGATCGTCATGGGGCTAACGCATTCTAACAAAACTTCACGCGAGCCGCCTTGGCGGCGGGATTTTTCTCCATTTCCTCACCTGCTGACCCGATTCCTGAATTCCCATCGCCGGAATCATGGCCCGCCAGGTCCCTTGGTCGGGCTTCGACGCTCGTAGTGCGCGGACCTTTCCCCCGGCATCCAGCATTTTGGCCGTCTCAGGCTCCCACGCGCCCGCACCCAGTGACGACCGGCGGCGGCAGCGCGCTTTCGCGCGCGTGCGGTCGAGGATCGCCGCGAACAAGCATGCGCGTCACCGTCACTTCGGCCAGTTGGAACGTCACGTAAGAGCGAGTGCCGCGTCACCTTGACGCCAATCTTGACAAGCTTCTCCCGTAGCATCGTCAGCGACCAGTGCTTCACGGTACGAGGAAGGGCCAGGTGACGCAGGAAGCAGGGTAGGCCGGAACAAGCCTCGCGCAGTTCCGGCAACAGTAGCGGGCGTCGATAAGATCATGCATGCCGGAACTGCGCAGGCTTGTTCCGGCCTACTCATCTGCTCGGCAGTACCGCGACCGTTGTAAAACTTGACCACGTTCTTCGCCCGCTTGTTCAAGTTGGCCACGATGAAACCGACACGCGGGAACAACTCGCCCTGGTGCCACTCGACCTTGGCCACCATGCGAGGGCGAGCACGGCCGCGCCGAATCGCAGGAGAACGTAACGGGACGGGAGGTTGCCAAAACGGTCCATCGGTGCTCCTCCTTTCGTTTGCCTTCAAGTTTCATGTCTCATGTGAGCCTCGGTCACGCTAACGCCTTCAACGGCAAAACGCCGCACTGGATGTCTTCCTTGATACTAATAAAGGTCTCCGAGAAATCGTGTGGCACACTTGAGTGTCGAGCGGACTCACGGGGAGTCTGCTAATTGCGTGTACCTGTATCCCTCGGAGACCAGAATCATGCGTTTCTACAAGCCTACTACAAAATACT
>JADHUC010000345.1 GCA_016784735.1 Pirellulaceae bacterium
AAGTGTCAATGCTCCGCTGCCGCAATTCCTCGGCTGTATCGGAACCCACGATTTCTACCATCCGCTCGAACGAGATGTTGATATCGTGGCCTGACTCCTCTTTGGTGGCCGGCGTGAAAATCGGCTCGTCCAACTGCGAACACTGCGTCATCCCCTCCGGCAATTTGATTCCACAGACGGTGCCGCTTTCCTGGTACTCTCGCCAGCCAGACCCATCTAAGTATCCTCGAACAACACATTCGATGGGCACCACTTCGCATTTTCGAACGACCATGCTGCGTCCCGCCAAGCTCTCACGATCGGTGCCGGCCGGCAAGTCGACGGCGTCGAGGTCCATCGAGATGACGTGGTTGGTCGTGCCGAGCAACTGGAACCAGAAGGCACTGATTTGCGTCAATACCCTTCCTTTGTCGGGGATCGGCGTGGGGAGCACCCAATCGAACGCGCTAATTCGGTCCGAGCTGATCATTAGCAGCCGATCGCCGAGATCGTAGATATCGCGGACCTTGCCGCGCCGAACGGGTAGCCCTTCCAGAGAGGATTGAGTGAGTGGGGTGCTCATGATCGAGTCCTTGATGGCTGGCTTTCTGGTTCAGTTGCAGAAACGTTGGAAGCCGGCAGTATACCACCATGCGAGTGGACGTGAGAGTGGGGAGCCCGGTGTATCTCCCTTCGCCACCGTTACGAATTCCGTGTATACTAGTAGCCGCTCGCCATGTGCGCGATTCAATATATTCAGACTTGTCGTAGCGGTCTTCTCGATTGAGAGTCAAAGGACGCGGACAGAATGGGGCTCATGCGTTTCCTGACGCCGCAGCGGGGCCGCGTCTCGGACGAGGCAGTCCAGCATGCGTACGTGGCGGGCTTGGACTGCGTTCCCACGGCATGCCACAAGTCCTGGGAAGATAACGAGTTGTTGCGTCTGGAACGCCAGATAAACGACTCCGGCAATCTCCACATCCCGTGGCAAGTCGACGGACACGGCGAGTTGCTGCTATCGACGGCCAGTCTGATGGAGCGCGAACGGCCCTACCATCTGCCCCTCGAACTGGCACGCGGCACCGTCAACCGGCTTCGAAGTCGGGCTGACATCTGGCAGATGGCCGGTCTGAAACTGACCGACGAACTGGAATCGCAAATGGCGTCTGCCGTGTCGCTGTTCACCCACGCCGCCACGTCGCAAGACGACGCACTGGCCGCGGCAACGGCGGCGGAAGAGGCCGTGCGAGTGAGCCTGGATGCAATCGTATTGCTTGGCGAACAGTACGCTCAGCAAGTCCTGGAATTCCGGCGTGAAGAAGCATCGCCGCTCACGACGCTGCTGGCCGGCAATATGGGCGACGAGTTGATGCCGACGAACGCCGAACCGATGTTTGGCGCAGCGTTTAATTCAGCAGTTGTGCCAATGACGTGGCGAGAAATGGAGCTAGTGGCGGGCGAGCGACAATGGTCGTTGCTTGACAAACAGGTCCAACTGTGCCTCCGCTATGGTTTGAGAATCATTGGTGGACCGTTGTTGCGTTTGGATCGCGACGTGCTCCCCGATTGGGTAGTTGGATACGCAGATGATTTCGAACAATTGGAGGCCTGCTATCGAGATCATATTTGGAGTACAGTCGATCACTTTCGCGGACAGGTACATCTTTGGCACTGCGCAGCCGGCACAAACGCGTGTGGTAGCCTGCCGCTGTCGGACGAGCAGCGACTTCGGTTGACGGTCTTGGCAATCGAGACGACGCGGCTGGCCGATCCCCGTACTCCGCTGATGGTGAGCGTGAATCAGCCCTGGGCCGAGTACATGTTGGACTGCGAAACGGACTTGTGGCCGATGCACTTCGCGGACATGCTCGTCCGAGCTGATCTGGGCGTGGCCGGCCTTGGCCTGGAAATGAATCTGGGTTACTGGCCGGGCGGCACGTTGCCAAGGGATATGCTGGAAATAAGCGATCACGTCGATCAGTGGAGCCTGCTCGGATTGCCGCTGATCTTGCTGCTCACGATGCCCAGCAGTGACTCGGAGGACCCCAAAGCCGGCGGAGACGCGGGACGCCCGCTACCGTCGCCCCAGGACGGTGGTCTATCGGGCGAAAGTCAGAAGCTGCAGGTCGAGCGGCTGATGCCAATGCTCTTGGCCAAGCAATCCGTCCAGGCGCTCGTTTGGAACCAGGTATTTGATTCCATGCGGCACAAGTACGCGCATGCCGGTGTGTTTGACACAGGCTGCATGCCGAAGCCGTCGCTTAGTTCGCTCATTTCTTTACGGCGAAGTCACTTGGAGTGAGGAAATAGCAGAACCATCACGACCGTTTCAATCTGGGCATGCCAAGCGAAGAATATCGGTCCAGGCGACTTTTTCGATAAGACCCGAGCTTCGGTTTTGCGATATATACGGTGCGGAGGGAAAATAGGAAGTCTTCTCTCTGGCGCGTTTGTAGACGAGACCCAGCGTGGGGTGCCGGGGCGCGTCTCGTGGGTGAAAAAACGGTTTGGGAACGGAACGGATCAGTCTGGGCAGAAAATCGGCAACGAGTTGTGCTTCGCTCGTGACCGCCTGGGTGATTAGCTGATAGACTGCCGTAATCCAGATTGTCCGTTCCGTTCCGACCCACCCACAACTGATTATCATGCACAGGATCAGCGACATCCCTGAACTCGACGGGCTCGACGCTCGTCGACATCTGATTCGCATCCCCGATCAGTTGGACGTCCCGCTGACACCGCGTGTTCAGCAGATCATCGATGCAGCCGAGTTCCGACGCTTGGCCCGCATAAGCCAGTTGGGGCTGGTCTCGCTGGTCTACCCTGCGGCTCACCATACGCGATTCGAGCATTCGTTGGGCGTGTACCGCATGGCACTACTGTTCTTGAAGCACCTATCGCATGACCCGCGGTTCGCCGCCGCGATCACGCGGCATGATGCCGAAGTGCTGATCGCTGCCGCCTTGTTGCATGACCTGGGACATTGGCCGTTCTGCCACGCAATCGAAGACTTGGACCTGCCAGGCGTCCCGGAACACGAACTGTTCGCCAACAGCTTCGTGCTGGAAAGCGAGATTGCGGACACGCTGCGCACGGAGTGGGACATCAATCCCCGTGAAGTGGTGGCAGTATTGTCCGGAGAACCTCACGATGTCTGCTCGAGCGTCATGCACAGCATTTTGTCGGGCCCCATCGATATCGACAAGATGGACTACTTGGTGCGCGACAGCCTACACGCCGGCGTCCCCTACGGGCAGAATTTCGATCAGCAGCGATTGATTGGCAGCCTGTGTCTGAACGAGGCGGGTGACGGTCTGGCGATCACGGACAAGGGCCGCACAGCCGCCGAGATGATGGTATTCGCTCGTTACGTTATGTTCAGCGAGGTTTACTGGCATCATACGGTGAGATCTGCAACTGCGATGCTGCAGCGAGCGTTTCATCTGTTGCACGAACATCTCGATTTGGATTCGCTGTTCCGTCGCACCGAGCAGCCGATGATTGCCGAGTTGGAACGCGCAGCGGCAGGCGGGCCGGCGAAGGAACTACTGGACGGCCTGTTTGGACCCATGCGCCGGCTGTACAAACGGCTGGCGCAGTTCAGTTACTTCGAACGGCACGATTTGTACGCGCGATTGGCTCGCCGGCCCTATCCCTGGTTGACGGCGTGCGCCGAGGAATTCGCCAACGCTATCAGTCACCGCCTGCGCCGCCGAGTCGCGCCAACGGAGATCCTGTTCGATGCACCGCCGACGAAGCTGGAGGTGGAATTCAATGTGGACATCCACTTCCGCAAGGAGAACCGGTATCGGCCGTTGGGCGAGGTTTCGCCGGTGGTGCGCACGTTGGCTCAAGAACAATTCGACGACTATGTCAAGCGAGTGCGGGTTTTCGTTCATCCGCGGCTTGTCAGCGAGTTGCGCGGGCTTTCCGACTCCAGCGAGTTACTGTCGGACGTGATTTCGGACATGGACTGACGAAGCCGCCGTGTCACTCGAGTCGTAGCCGGAGTCGCAAGACTTCGGGATTCGCCGCTTCGGCCCGAAGTGTTGCCACTTCGGCTACGACAGTTGATTCCCGATTTATGCGTCCACACCCTTCTCGTTGGCTTCTTCCTTGGCGAAGAATTTGGTGATGTCGATGCCTTCGCGATTCTCTTCCTCGATCAGTCTGAGTCGCGTCTCCAGCCGCTCCATGCGTCGTATCAACTGGGGCATCAGTTCTCGGGTCTCGTCCCGCTTCATCAATCTAGGGGCCGTGGGATAGCCCAGGTGTCGCTGGAGCGCCGCGAACAAATACATGGGGTCTTTTTCTCGATTGGCCCAAGCGATCTTGCCCTCTTTTTCGCCAAACAGAATCGGTTTTTCAGGCTCGGGAGGGGGGCATCCGGGCTGGGTCCTGTGGCGAATGTACTCCAAGCTTCGCACGAAGATCATGTCGGCAAAGTCGACGATGCCGATTTGTCGCCGCACTGTCTGAATCCATTCCTTCCAGTCCGCGTTGTAGATCGGATCGCCAGCCATTGCGTCCAGTCCCAGGTCATATCGCAGTCGGTTGCGGGAAAGGGTCTCGAATTGGTACATGAACAGCCCCTCTGACGTGGGGCTGCCTGATCGGTATTTGGCCTCGTGACGCAGCACCTCGATGGCAACTCGCATATCGAACCGGCCGCGTTCTTCCTCGGCTGCTTCCATGACGTAGGTCTGAAACGGTGTGAAATAGTGGTCCATTCGCTTCATGGCCTTGGAAACCACACCGCTATGCCGGAGTTCGGCCAGCATATAGTCGATGGCCATAGGCAGCTTGGTCGTGGCCAGCAATTCGTGTTGGATTTGGCCCATGAGATCCTGTAAAGGGAAATTCTCAGGGAGCCGCTCGCTGAGGATGCGGAAGAAGTAAGCTTGTTCGATGTATTCTTCGCGTTCGAGCATCGAGGGCTAATCAGGGGTTGAAAACCAGGGACGGGTGATAGACTCTACTTATACAACTCCACGCTGGCGGTTAAGCGAGCAAATACGCCAATCCTCACTGGTAGCGGTACAACACGAATACTCCAAGCGAAGACACCACCCCTCGGCTGGGGCGAGGGAATCTAGCGGTGAACGCTCGACGGTCTATAATACCGGCTGCGATTGCATTTGGACAACGTACAAGCAATGAATGAGGAGATGGCCACCGTGGCAAGTGAGTTTTCCAGCGTTCAGAAGGCAGTGGATGCGATTGGGCGCGGCGAGGTGGTGATTGTCGTCGACGCCGAAGACCGCGAAAACGAAGGCGATTTTATCTGTGCGGCCGAAAAGGCGACACCAGAGGTCGTGAATTTCATCCTGTCGGGACGCGGTGAGTTTTGTGTTCCCGTTCTTCCCGAAACATGCAAGCGATTGGGATTGAGTCCACTGGTCGATTCGAACACGGCACCGCTGAGCACCGCGTTCATGACACCGATCGATCACCGGTCGACGAAAACCGGAATCACCGCCGAAGAGAAGTCGATCACCGTTCGGGCTATAGCCGATCCCACCACAACAGCCATGGACTTCGTCCGCCCAGGCCATGTGCATCCGCTCTTGGCCAAGGAGGGTGGTGTGCTTCGACGCGCGGGGCACACCGAAGCCGCCGTCGATTTGGCCCGGATGGCTGGTCTGGCGCCAGGCGGTGTCTTGAGCGAGATTCTGGACGAGAGCGGCGAACGGGCGACTCGCGAGTTTCTCTGGGCACTGGCCAGCAAACACAAGCTGGAGATTATCTCGATCGAGCAGTTGATCGCACATCGCCGCGTGAACGAGAAGCTGGTGAGCCGGTGTGCGGAAGCCAATTTGCCGACGCGTTACGGACGGTTCAAGGTGGTCGTGTATGACGTCCGCCACGAGACCGAGCAGCCGTTTGCCCTGGTGATGGGACAGCCGGAGAACCGGGCCGCACCGCTGGTGCGGATACACTCCAGTTGTTTCACGGGCGATCTGCTGCATTCGTTGCGCTGTGACTGTGGCGAGCAGTTTCACATGGCCCTGGATATGATCAGTCAAGAAGGCGCCGGCGTCGTGGTATACCTTCCGCAGGAGGGGCGTGGCATTGGGCTGACCGACAAGATCAGAGCGTACGCATTGCAGGAGCAGGGATTGGACACGGTCGAAGCCAACCTGGCGTTGGGCTACCAGGCCGATATGCGCGACTACGGCGTAGGGATGCAAATCCTCAAGGACTTGGGCCTGCACAGCGTCCGTCTTTTGACCAACAATCCCAAAAAGACCGACGCGTTCATTTACGACGGGTTTGATTTGGAAGTTATCGACCAGGTGCCCATCATGCCGCCAGTGAACGAGCACAACGAGCAGTATCTGGCGACAAAACGAGACAAAATGGGACACCGCTTGCCGGAGGATTTTGGCTGATCCGGCAAAGAAGAAACCCGGCTTGTTTGACGAGCCGGGTTTCCTGATCGGCCATAGCTTTCGTCGAAGGTCGGCGTCGCGATCCGTTGCCCCTTGGCAAGACTAGCTTCCGTCTTCGCCCATGTAGTTAGCGCCCTCCTGCATCATTTCTTCGTAGCCGCCGCCCATGTCGCCTCCCATGTCGCCGTATCCGCTCATTCCCCCTCCCATTTCGGTTCCCTCCTTGTCCTCGATGAACATAAGACGCCGGTACTCTTCGGTGTCATCGATTTCGTTGCAGGCAACCAAATTGCCCTGGCCGTCGATCACCAGAAATTCGGCAGGCGCATAGTGTTTCGTCTCGATCTCTTCTTTATCCACCTTCTCCACGTCGGTGATCAGTTCTTCACCACCGCGTAGATCAGCAACAAAGGCATCGGTGGCGAAGTGGTAGCCTTCGATCGTCTTGATCTGGAGGTTTAGCGGGTTCAGTGCGTCTGCGTCTTGCGTGAAATCCAAGAATGATCCGCGATACACTTCCCTTTCGGCGGGCACTTCCGCAGCGCGGTCGTCGTCCCAGACCATGGTGACAACCTTGCCCTTGGATTCCGTTGTTTGGACCTTGATGCCATTTCCAAGCGGGATCACGCGTCCCTGCGTGGCAGAACCAGCGACATACTCTTCCGGCTTCGCAACCGTCACGACGTCGCTCGGTTCGCTCCAGTCGGTTTGGATGTAGAACGTCCTTTGGTTCTTTGCCGCGTCGGCCGATTCTATCTGTTCGAGTCGTTGCACGACGGCCTGTTCGAGGATCCTCTTGTCCGGACTGGCATTCGCTTCGCGGGGACGGTTTGGGTCTTCGAGTACAACGGAAACGCGATAGCGGTACGACTTTCCGGGTTCGGCTGTGAAGTCGAAGAATCGTACCATCTTGTGTTTCACCAGCGGTTGCCTTGGACCGCCGCCATAAGAATACCCATAGCCATCTCCGCCTTCGTCACCGTAGGGCATACCACCGCCTTCGTCACCGTAGGGCATACCACCGCCTTCGTCACCGTACGGCATACCACCGCCTTCGTCACCGTACGGCATACCACCGCCTTCGTCACCGTACGGCATACCACCGCCTTCGTCACCGTACGGCATACCACCGCCTTCGTCACCGTACGGCATTCCGGTGCCCATGCCCGTCCGACCGGTTGCGCCCTTGCGAATACTGTTGATGCCTTCGGAGAGGTCTGTTTGGCTTACATCGGCGAGTTCCTCATCCGCTTCCTCTCGGCGATCAACGGGTCGGGCTCGCCTCAACTGCTGTCGCGGGATTTCGCTGTGCAGTGCCAAGTCGTCGTACGGTTTGAGCATGACGGGCGGCAGAGGCATGGTGAGCACGCCGGGGATGGTGTATGCCGGGTCCGCCATATCTTTGGGGCGACCGGCGAACTTCGACGACGTCTTCATGGCGTGTTCGCTGGTGGTAATCAGTTTCCACTCGAGCGGGGCATTTGGATCGGCCGGCACTTCGGCTCTTTCGGCCAGGAAGAACAGGTACTTCGGAATGTCCTGACTCGCAACATAGCCCCTCGCTTCGGCCAAGACCGTCTGGTACTCTTCCCACTGCTTCTCGTAAGGTACCAGGGCCTTGACGGACACAATGGCAAGAGACCTTCCGACGGTTCCCTGCCCAAAGGTGCCCTGGTGACCTCGGATGTACAGCTTCTTGTAAACGCTGCCGATCGCCTTGCGCCCACCTGCCATTGACGACGATGTATCGGCTGACGAAGCTCCCTCACCCATCATCCCGTCCATGTACGTGGAATCGCCACCGAAGGATTCGTCCTCATTCTCGGCACCGACTCCTTCGTAGTAGGAACCGCCCATTCCGTCCATGCCGTCCATGCCGCCGGCCAGCATTCCTTCGTCCGAGCCCTCGTCTTGGCGGCCGCGAGATCTGTCCTTCTTGGGTCTCTTGGGCTTCGGTTTCTCTTTGGGTTGCTCTACCGCATCTTTGTCATCCTCCCAGGGATTACGGCGGTTGGTGGTCCGCATTGGGACGTTGAAGAAACCCCCCGACGCTTCGACTATTTCCGGCGTCAACATTTGCGGATCGCCGCGTTTGGCCTTCGAGGCAAACAAGACGCCATCCCAGATATTGGCCAGCGCGTAGTCCTTCTCCTCAATGTCATTGCGTGCAACCTCGGTCATCCCCGGATAGTCTTCCACCTTTTTCTCGCGATCCTCTTTGATTGCATCCCAGTAGTTCGTGTCGAGCGCAGTCTTGGCGGTCTCGGCGTTTTTCTTCAGGTCTTCCGGCGAACCGGTTTCGTCTACGTCCTGCGTGGCGCTGTAGTAGATGAACCATCCCACCAGAAAAAGGACCAAGCCGAAAATCGCCTTCTCGGCGTGCTGCGAAAAAAATCCTTTGAAGCCGTCTTTACCAAAGCTAATTCTGAGCCTCATCGTCGTTTCTCCCAAAAAACGATCATCACCCCTTTTGGCCCAAGTTGCACAGATGACGCTAGCCCGGAGTATCAGTCTCTGGCTGAACCGGACCGGTCAATCCCCCTTCTTGAGACTGTTCGATTCCCAGCCTGTCTTGGTCAACGGGATTGTAGATGTAGATGATACCATAAAGCTCGATCGGTACATCGTGTGAGGTCGTGCTGCTGACCTGAACCCGATTGCCAAGATTCCCGGAGGAAGGCATGAGCGAGGATTGCCCTCCCATATCCATGGGATATCCGCCCATTCCTCCCATCCCCCCGTCTTCTTGGCCGCCCATATCGCCTACCATGCCTCCCATGCCGCCGCCCATGTCGCCGCCCATGCCTCCCATGCCACCCATGCCTCCCATGCCGCCGCCCATGTCGCCTCCCATGCCACCGCCCATATCGCCGAACGACCCAGAGGACGATTGCCCGCGGTTGATGCGCACCTGCCGGATTTCCACGGGCAATCGCGAGTTGCCGCATTCGGCCAGCAGGCGATGCAGTTTACGCTGGTCCACAATCAACCGCAGCCGAATAGGCATTCGCTTGGCAACGACCAGAAACGCATCACTGGGTTCACTTGAAGTCATCGCTTCGCGGATTCTGGTCGCGCGAAGCGTAACGTAATCGTTATCCACGTAACGTCCGTCTGCGGGATCAGCCGACCCTTGGCCAGTTGTGGTTCCGGGCATCCCCGCGCCGCCATCGGGAGAACTGTCCGCATAGCTACTCTCCGCGCCCTCACCCGGCATGCCGTCCATGACCTCGGCACCGCCTTCTCCGCCACCGCCATCACCATACGGGTTGTAGCCACCTCCGTCGCCTCCTTCGGCTCCGTATCCCATAGTGCCGGAATCACCTCCTTCCCCTGACATAGGCCCGCTGCCCATTCCACTTCCCGCTCGAGCAACCTGACCCGCGCGGCCAGTGACACCACGTCCGATCATGATGGACTCAATGGTCTTCACCACGGCGTCGTGACGCGATTCGGCGTTTTCGTTGGCCTTGGCGATGATGCGCACCAAGGCTTCAAGCACCCAGAGATCTTCCTGGGCATAGAGCACTTGAAGTGTTGTCGGCGCACCCTGTTGGCCGGACCACTTGAAATGTGTTGCCAACAGACGTGATTGGTCCTGCGGTTGCCACAGTACCACGGACGATTCCTGAGACGATGCCCTTCCGGCCGCAGCCCCCGTCATCGTTTCTTCCCGTCTGGCGCTGCCCTGCGGCATCCACTGTGCGCGCAACGGGGGGCAGTTCGGCCAATTCTTTGTTACCAGTACGGGAAGCAGATTCTCGACGTAGTTTGCATAGCGATGCCGAAGGTCGATGTTCAGCATCTCAGTATCGGATTTCACCTTCAGTTCAATGGGCTTGAGCGGCCTAACGGCCGTGATGAAATCGTCCTGCAGTTCTCGGGGCCATCGAAGGATATTTTCCTGGTACGAGTACTGTTTGCTCCATGCTTCCAGCACCAACTGAAGCGTGCCGTCAAGCAGTTTGTCCATGCCTTCGTGGGAATGTCGGTTCGGTGGATTCTGTTGGCTCTTCTGTTTCAACGTGCCGACGGCCTGTACCTTCGTCTCGATCGTGCCAAGGTTCGTGGCGAACTCCTTGCTCAAACGATCACGAGCCAGCCACCAAGTAAGCACCGCGACGACCAGAATCACTCCGCAACCCGTCCAGAACAAATGCTTCGCCACTACGGCGATGATCGGTTTGATTTTGTCCATGATTATCAACCTCCCGTAGGCGTGATCGGTACGCCGTCTTCGGCTTCCGTATTATCGTTTTCGAGTGCTTCCTCGCGTGCTTTCAACCGTTCCGTCAAGTGCTGCTCCTGCCAGCAGAACTGTACGATAAAATCAAATCTGGGAGCAACGTAGAATGGCGGATTGTCCGGGTCTTCATCCGGCTTTTTCTCCGCGCTGGCCGAGGTGTCGGCGGCGGTCGCCGAGCCGTTGCCGCCTGCTTCCGGCATCGCCGTCTCTTCCATGCCTCCGAATCCGCCCGGCTGTCCGGGTCCGGCACCGCCCGTGTCTCTCTGCGGGCCTTCATACAAGGGATTGGGAACCTGGTGGTATTTGTCAAGCGGAGATTCTCTTGCCAGAAATGCGTACCCGATCCCCAGTTCCTCCATGGTGAATTCTTCCAAGGCTTGACCTGGGCCGGTAGGCAGTTGGATGGTCATCTCGCGCAGATTCTTCAGAAGTGTGTTGCGCACGTGCACACCCAGCCAAGTCTGCATGTCGTCGTTATAGAAATGGTGTCCCTTTAATTCGATTACCCATCCGGATCCACTGGGGCCCGAAATCTCCCCTTCGGCAGTCGCATCGACCGCCTCGCCCGGTGCAGCCTCGCCGGTGTCGGTTGCAGTGGAGGCTGCCGGGGCTTGGTCGTCCTTGATAGTAGCCAATTCCTCAAGGTACTTGTCCTTCACCGGCTTAGTAAACCATGTCTCGAGTTTCTCGAAGTACTCGGATTCCACGTACTCGATGTGCAGGTCCTTGCGCTGCGAGATGGGATGCGTGTTGGGATCCCGAATCTCGCCGGGGGCGACGCCGTCATCCTGCGGCAGCGCTCGGTTGATCGCCTTTAGAAGTTCCAGCCACAACAGACGCCGGTCGGAATTGCCCGAAAGTTCTTTGCCCAAAGCGACCAGATCCTCCAGCCGCTTGACCCTGTCTGCGTCCTTTTGTTCGTTCTGCGAGAGCTCGCCCTGGACGTCGTCCACCCGTTGGGTTGCCTCCTCCCAGGTTACTTCGTCGCGCTCCATGGTTGGGTGCACCTTGTACCATTGCGCGTACTCGAAGAAAAAGTTGACGGCGAAGGCCAGCATTAGCGCTGCCGCAGTGGCCAGGGCCCACGGTTTCTTGGCACGGATCAGACGCTCGGTCAGGATCTCCTTGGGCAACAGGTTCGTGTTCAGCTTGGCCTGCCCGAGTCCCTGCAGGCAGAGACCGTAGCAGTTGCCAAAGGCGTGCATGTTTTCCTTAAACTGCGGTGACGTCAAAACGGATTGGCCGGCAAGTCGGGCCGCCCAACTGGCATGGTCCACGTCGACTAACTCGTACCCAAGATTCTTCGACATGTACTGCTGCAGGCCCGGCAGCTTGACGGCGTTGCCCAGCATGATCATGCCGGTGATTTCGGCGTTGCGATCGATGTTCTGAAAGAAGCCGATCGAGCGTTGCACTTCCGTCAACAGATCGTTGAACACCGGCCGCATCGCTTGAATCACGGCCTTGGCATCTTCGGCTTCGCGTACGTTCCGCTTCAGATGTTCCGCCTTGGCGAACGTCAGTTTCAGGTCCTTGGTCAGTTGCTTGGTGAAGTGGTTGCCGCCCAGCGGGATGTTGCGCTGCCAGACGCGAAAACCGTTTGTGATGACCAGATCCGTTGTGTCCGTGCCGACGTTCAGAATCACAAACGACTCGGGCGGATTATCGGCATCGTAGATATCCGCTTCCAACTCTTCGGTCATCAAGTTGTGGGCGACGAAGTTGTAAGCACACAACGGCGCCAACTGAATGAAGTCTACTTCTACTTCGTATCCCAGGAACGGCTCGAGCGATTCGTACACCTGATCGCGCTTCATGGCAAACAGGCCGACTTCCGCTTCCATGAGGAAGCCTTCCATTTCGGTCGCCCCGCCCATAAGCTGGAAATCCCAGATGACCTCCTCCAAGGGGAACGGTATCTGCTGACGGGCTTCGAAACGGACGATGTCGGGCAACTTCCTCATGTCCACCGGCGGCGGTTGGAAGAAGCGAGCCAGACCGTTTTGGCCGGGGACGGAAAATGCGACTTTGTCGCCCTTCAATTCGTTACGTTCCAAGAACTGCTGAAGCGCTTCCCGGATCAGTTCCTTCGGTTCGGCATCCGGCTGACTCAGGATCTTCGGATACTCGATAAAATCGAAAGCCGTGGCTACAAGGATACGGTTTTCCTCGTCGTACTCGCAGCGCAACGCTTTTAGCGCACACTGGCCGACATCGATACCCCAGACACCATTAGTGGCCGCCATGATGCTTCCTCAAGAAATCTGATGTGACGGTGGATCGATCCCCCTGAAACCGAACACCGCAGGCTTCGCCCATAGACTTGATAGACCGCCCCAAATTGGGGAAAAAGGTCGCTCCATCCCGCTACTCATCTTTCTCCAGTCTAACGAGCCGAAACGGAGCGTGTCAATATTTCGCCGACGGCGCAAGCTTTGCCGTCCCAAAGGTTTGGTGGTCTCGCCCTAACACACTGGATCGGCAGCCTCGACTGGCCGCTTCACACAAGCTATCGTGTTATACCCTGATGCGTTCGAGAATCCCAACCTTATATATTATAGATCGATGAAATACCAGGAACTGATCATATTGCTGCCGTGCCACAGTCTGGAGGATTTCCCCACCCACCACGAAGGCGACGAGGCCCAAGGACTGCTCGCCAACTGGTCGGCATTGTGGCATCCGGCCCTGCTAGCGTCGGCCAATGCCATGCCAACGTGGTTTCGCGCGGATTCTCCGCCGGAAGACGTGACGAATAAACTGATTGTCGTGCCTGGAGTGAGTGAAGCGGAATTGCCGACGGGATTTGCTCAACGCGCCGAAAACGAAGAAGTCTGCTTGATCCGCGACCGGCTGGACCGCGACGAAATCGTCGATATGGCGCTGGCGAACCTGGACGACGCTGCAACGGAAATCGATCCGGCGCTGGTGGCCGATTTCCTGGCCTTGGGATACGGCTACCTGCAAGT
>JADHUC010000025.1 GCA_016784735.1 Pirellulaceae bacterium
GTGGTCGGGAGCATCAGGTGCAGGTGCGTTTCGATCCGGAGGTGCTGGCCCAAAAAGGGATCACGATCGACGGGTTGCGTGCCTCGCTCGTGGGCGACAACGTGAGCGAGTCGGCGGGTGACATGGAAAACGGCCGCCAGGACGTGCGTTTCCGCGTGCTCGGTCGATTCGAGTCGCTGGAACAGGTCAAGCAAACCATCGTCAAATACGACGACGGGGCGCCGATCCGCATCGGCGACATCGCCACCGCGGAACTGGTCCTGGAAAAGAATATCCATTTCGACCAGTGCAAGGGCAAACCGTCCATGACCTTTGTTTTCAGGCGAGAGGTCGGGGCAAATATCCTGGACATCATGCGCGAGGTCCGCCTCCGCCTGGATGAATTGAACGGGCCGGGCGGTCTTTTGCGCGGATACAAGAACGACCGCCACAGGTGTCGTTTGCGGCTCGTGTCGGACGACACGGTGTACATCTACAGCGCGTTGGGGCTGGTCCGTAGGAATCTGCTGCTGGGCGGCAGCCTAGCGGTGATCGTGCTGCTGCTATTTCTGCGCAGCGCGCGGCCGACGCTGATCGTCGCGGTGGCGATTCCGATTTCGCTGATCGGGACGTTTCTTGTCATGGCGGTCACCGGACGGAATGTGAACGTCATTTCTTTGGCGGGGCTCAGCTTCGCCGTCGGGATGGTCGTAGACAATGCGATTGTGGTTCTGGAGAACATCGACCGCCATCTGAGCATGGGGAAATCGCCGCTGAGCGCCGCCTACGGAGGCTGCCGGGAAGTCTGGGGCGCGATCCTCTCGTCCACGCTAACGACGATCGCCGTGTTCGCGCCGGTGCTGACGATCAGAGAAGAGGCGGGCCAATTGTTCTACGACATCGCGTTGGCGATTTGTGCGGCGGTTGGGCTTTCGTTGGTTGTCTCCATTACCGTTATTCCAATGGCCGCGTCGAAACTGCTCCGGCGTCGTAGTCGGCCGCGGCTGGTCGTGACGCGTGTTGGCAAATCGCTGTTTGGCCTTGCACCGTTGCTGCGCTGGTTCTCGAATGCCTTTGCGCGGGCCATCCATTTGATGACGCTTCGCAGCGTCTCCGGTGTCTGGCTGCGGATGATCATCATCGCGGTAATCATCGGCTCGGCATTCTGGCTGAGCCGGACACTGATGCCGCCGGCCAGTTATCTTCCCAACGGCAACAAGAACCTGGTGATGGGTTTTCTGTTCTGTCCGCCAAGTTACTCGCTCAGACAGAACATCACGGTCGGTCGACGGCTGGAGGATTCGTTGCGCCCTTATTGGGACGCAAAGGACAGCAAGGCGGCTACGGCATTGGGCACGCTGGTGGATCCGAAAACGAAGAAGGAAATCAAGGAAGTTTCCGCGATTCACGAGTTCTTTTTCGTCATTTACCGCAGCCGCGTTTTCATGTTCTGCGTCAGCAAGGATCCGAACAACGTCAAGCCGATGGAAGCGATCCTGGCCAACGCCATGAAGGAGATTCCCGGCGCGTACGGCATGGCCAGTCAACGCTCGTTGTTCGGTCGCAATATGGGCAACTCGAATTCAGTCACGATCGAGGTCGTGGGCGTCGATATGAATCGGCTCACGGATAGTACGGCCTATCTTCAAGAAAAACTTGCCGACGAGTTCTCCGTTATGGCCATCCGTTCCAGCCCCGAAAACTACAACGAATCGGGGCCGGAACGTCAAATCGTCATCGACCAGATTCGCACAAAGGAACTCGGAATCAACGTGCAGGCGCTGGCCATCGCAGCGCGTTCGATGGTCGATGGGGCGATCGTTGGCGATTTCGACTTCGAGGGCGACAATATCGACCTGGTGATCCTGCGCGATCCGTCGCTGCCCATCTCGCCGGACGAAGTCGACGATATCCCGCTGGCCGTAGTCGACAACAATGGCGAGACGGTCACTTTGCCGCTGGGCGAATTGGTCCGCTTCCAGCCGGCCGAAGCTTCGCAGCAGATCCGACGAGTCGAGCAGCAGCGGGCCATCCGACTGACCGTTAATCCGCCGGAAGAAATGGCGCTGGAGGAGGTTCAAGCGAAAATCATGGACCTGGTCGCCGAGTCGCGTCGTGAAGGCGGGATGACAGCGGATACTCGGATCCTGGTGTCCGGGAACACAGACAAGCTCTCGCGCACTCGAGCCGCCTTGACGGGGAAATGGAGCGGATGGAACGTCGATTCGATAATGAGTGTGGCACTCAGCCGATTTGTCCTTGCCCTCTTGATCACGTACCTCTTGATGGCCGCACTGTTCGAGAGTTTCGTCTATCCGTTCGTCATCATGTTCAGCGTTCCGCTGGCGACCGTAGGCGGATTCGCCGGTTTGGCGATCGTACACCATTTGGATCCGACGCAGCAGATGGACATGTTGACGATGCTTGGATTCGTTATCCTGATCGGCGTGGTCGTGAATAACGCGATTCTCCTGGTGCATCAGACGCTGAACTTCATGCGTGGCATCGGCGAATCGGAAGGCGATCGAGTCGAGCCGATGGAGCCGCGCGACGCGATCCGCGAGTCAGTGCGAACGCGAATCCGTCCGATCTTCATGACCACGGCCACCAGCGTGATTGGCATGTTGCCGCTAGTAATTTCGCCCGGTGCCGGCAGCGAACTCTATCGTGGTCTCGGCGCGGTCGTGATTGGCGGACTGGTATGTGCTACGATATTCACCTTGGTAGTCGTCCCGTTGTTACTGAGTCTGATGATCGACCTCCAGGCTGGATTCGGCCGAATGAGGGATCTCATACGCCCCGGCCGAGAAGTGTAACGGAGTAATGGGACAACGCCAAATGGGCGTCCGAAAGGAACCCGAAGCGTAAGCGAGGGAACACGTTGCGGTAGTTCCCTCGCTAACGCTTCGGGTTACCATACCCAACGATCTCGCGACAAAATGGCGCTGTTCAAGTAGGAGATGCCGATGAGAAGCTACTATTCGTATCCAATACTGACGGGGACCATGTTCCTGTTGTTTGCAGGCTCGGTCACACGCGCAGGTGACTGGCCCATGTGGCGGCATGATGCCGACCGCAGCGCCGCGTCGACGGAGGCCCTGCCGCCGGAGCTTCATCTGCGGTGGGTACGCGAGTTGCCGCCATACGAGATGGCGTGGCCCAACGAATCGCGGTTGCATTTCGATGCTTCGCACGAGCCGATCGTGATGGGAAAGAGCCTGTTCCTCGGCTTCGCCACCGACGGCAGTGTCCGCGCGTATGACACGGAAACGGGTGAATTGAAGTGGAGGTTCTTTACCGAGGGCCCCATTCGCTTTGCGCCGGTTGCTCGGCAGGGCAAGCTGTACGTCGGTTCGGACGACGGCTTTCTGTATTGCCTTGCGGCGATTGATGGAAAGCTACTATGGAAGGTCCGCGGAGCACCAAAGGATCGGCCGGAGTACCAACATCTGGGCAACAACCGCCTGATTTCGTATTGGCCCGTTCGCGGCGGGCCCGTGCTGGCGGACGGAGTCGTCTATTTCGGCGCCGGGATCTGGCCGACGCTGGGTGTATTCATCGTCGCAGTTGACGCCGAGACGGGCGAGACGCTGTGGGTGAACGACAACAGCAATTACCTGTCGCAAGTCCGCATCGACCATAACACGCTGCACGAAGCGGGGCTTTCGCCGCAGGGGTATCTTCTGGTCAACGGCGACAGACTGCTGGTACCCAACGGCCGTTCGTTTCCCGCACGGTTCGACCGGAAGACCGGAAATCTGCTCTACTACGTTCAAGGCTATCGCAACGGCGACTGCCGCGTGACGACGATGGGCAAGTTCGCATTTGTCGGCACGGCCGGCGTGATGAGCGTCGAGGATGGGCGCGAAGTCGGCAACCGTTGGGTCGAGGCCGGCGCGGATGCACCAAACGTTTTCGTTGGTAGCAAGTTCCATCTGTTCGAAGGCCCGATGTTCCCCTACAAAATGATCCCGGCGTGCGATTTCCGATCGGTGTTGACGCCCGGTTTTGTGTACGGAATGGACAGGGGACGGTTCTACGCTTATGACCTCACACACCCGCAGGTGAGCGAATACGATAAGGAACACGGGGGCAACCCACTGAAACCGTGGCGATGGGACTTGCCGTTGTTATGGAAGGCCGAATCTCGTCTAGCCAAAGGCAATCCGCCCAGCGGCGTGATGATCAAGGCGGGCGATCGGCTGTACGGGCACGCTGGCAAGACGCTGGTCTCATTGGACCTCCCAACCGACGGCGGCGCGCCGAAGAACGGCTGGGAGCACCAACTCGGCGAAACGCCTTCCAGCATGCTCGCCGCCGACGGCAAGCTGTTCGTGGTCACGAAAGAAGGGGCGATCCATTGCTTTGGCGCCAAGGAGGACGAGGCGACTCGCCATGCGCTCGAAGAAGTGCCGTTGCCAGAATGCGATGACCCATGGACCAAGACGGCCGCACAGATCCTCGCGCAAACCGGTGTGAAAGAAGGCTACTGTTTGGTACTGGGTTTGGACGAGGGACGGCTAGTCGAGGAGTTGCTACGGACGTCCGAGCTGCGGGTCATCGCCGTGGACGCTGATCCAGTCAGAGTCGACGCCCTTCGAGACAGGCTGACCGCAAGCGGATTGTACGGAACGCGCGTCGATGTTCGCGTCGGGAGCCCGTTCGAGGTCCTCTTGCCCCCGTACCTCGCAAACCTGATCGTATCGGAGGATCCGTCGGCTGCTGGTCTTGATCCGAAAACACACGCCGCGAAACTGTTCGAGTCTCTACGACCGTACGGCGGCGTGGCCTGCCTGGACCTCCCGGCTGACATCCGCGACAGGTTTACGAAGGCTGTCGAGTCGGCCGAGTTGCCTAACGCGAAGCTTCAAAATGCGGAAGGCTTCGTCTTGCTGCGCCGCCAAGGCCCGCTGCCTGGCGCTGCGTCTTGGACCCATGAAACGGCGGATTCCGCACGCTCGTATTTCTCGAAAGACCAGTTAGTGAAAGCGCCGCTGGGCGTGCTTTGGTACGGAGACGGTGCAGACTACGGGTTTTACAAAAGCAAGGACTACGGCGTCGGCGTCAAACCGCAGGTGGTGGGCGGCCGCCTGTTTGCCTATCAGATCTTCAGCCGAACGCTTCACGCCATCGACGTGTATACCGGACGGCAGCTTTGGCAAACGAAAGTCGAACATTTTACCCGGTACGCCTCGACGAAGGACGGCATCTACGTCGCGGGAGCAGATAAGTGTCTCGTTCTCGACCCGGCCACCGGCGAGGTGTTGAAGACATTCAGCTATCAGATCAAAGAAAACGCTACGCCCCAGGTCGCCGACATCCGCGTTGGGGCCGATGTGATCGTGATCGCCGCGGCGTACGAAAAGGTGCGCGCCATCCATAGGGGTCTGTGGGACAGCAAGGTGCTGGTCGCCCTGGACCGCCGGACCGGCGAGCAACTCTGGAAATTGGAGGCAAAAGACCGCTTCAACAACAACGCGGTGGCCGTCGCTGGCGGGATGGTGTTCTCCATCGACTCGATCTCCCCAACGGAAACGTCTTCCGCTGAGCGTCGCGGCGACGTGTCGCAAGCGGCAACGGCCGAGATTCTTGCGGTGGATGCTCGCACGGGCAAAGAACGATGGCGTGCCATGACCACCAATCCGTTCCGCGACTATACATCAAGCAGCAACTGGCTGGGGGTTCGCGGCAACGACGACTGGCTGGCTTTCGCCGAACAGACAGGAACGCTACTGACCGGCCGGCATAACGAGGTCCATGCGTTTGACGCTGTCACGGGCAAGGAAATCTGGCACAAGAAGATCGGTGGCGGCCAACCGATCATCGTGATGGGCGAGCGATTCATTAACCAGGCGGGACACACGTACACCGTCGCGACGGGCGAAATCATCAGCGGCAAATCCTTGTTCGTCCGCGGCGGTTGCAATTACGCCGTGGCCAACCAGCACTTGCTGTTCGTCCGCGACCGGTGTGCTTCTTACGTAGAACTGGACACCCAAGAAAAGCACTACCTGCGCAACCTGCGGTCCGGTTGCAGCAACAGCCTGGTGGCCGCAGACGGACTGCTGAACGCACCGTGTTTCTCGGTCAAGTGCGTCTGCAACTATCCGATTCAGACCTCGTTCGCCATGGTCCACATGCCCGGCGTCGAGGGATGGGCCGGCAAGGAGCCGCAAGATCTGAGCCATTGGCGAGCCACGGGGCAACCGGCAGCCCGGTGATCCGCAGATCTGCGTTTGCTTCCAATTGCCTGGGCGTCCGATTATCTTAGCGGTTGTCGGAGATTGGATAGGTAGGACGGATTTCCAAATCCGTCTCGATGCAGCGGACGGACTTGGAAGTCCATCCTACAAAGAGAGATGAGCGAGTAAGGCGATGAGCAACGAGATACCGAACAGGCGACAGTTCCTCGCTGTCGGCGGCATCGGCGCGGCCGCGGTGGCTGGCGGAAGCCTTTTCCAGGTCGGGCAGGTGACAGCCGACGAACAGAACGAGGCGACGTCGCGTGACGACGAGTCGTATTGGTTCGGCTACGCACTGAACACCGGTACAATCCGCGGGCAGAACCTGGACCTGGTCGAAGAGATCGAGACGACAGCCGAGGCCGGATACGAAGGCATCGAACCGTGGACAGGCAAGATCCACCGGTACGTCGAATCGGGCGGTTCGCTTCGAGACATCCGCAAAAGATGCGAAGACCTGGGGCTGAAGGTGTGCAGCGCTATTGGCTTTGCGTCATGGATTGTCGAGGATGACGAGCGGCGGGCGAAAGGCGTCGAACAACTGAAACGCGACATGGACGCTCTGGCGCAGATGGGTGGAACGCACATTGCCGCGCCGCCGGCCGGGGCTAATCGGCCGGGTGCCACGCTCGATTTGGACCACGCTGCCGAGCGCTATCGCGCGATCCTCGAACTAGGACGCGAAATCGGCGTCATACCGCAACTCGAAACATGGGGATCATCCGCCAATCTTAGTCGGGGTAGCGAAGCTTTGTACGTGGCGGCCAAGTGCGGTGATCCCGATGCGTGCGTTCTGTTGGACGCGTACCACATGTACAAAGGGGGCACGCCGCCGACCGTGTTGAAGTTGCTTGGCCGCGAGGCAGTGCACTGTTTCCACATGAACGACTACCCAGCCGATCCGCCTCGCGAGACGATCCGTGACGCCGATCGCATCTGGCCCGGCGACGGTATCGCGCCGTTGACGGAAATTCTGACCTGTCTGGCCAACAACCACTGCCGTGTGATGCTGTCACTGGAGTTGTTCAATGCCGAATACTGGAAAATGCCGGCGTTGGAGGCTGCCAAGATCGGGCTGGCAAAGACGAAGGCCGCCGTGGCTGCAGCGGGACTGGCGTGAGAACTTTGTGCTTCTGGTTTGCGCTGCTTCTATTGGGCCCACAGATGGCATGGCGAGCCCACGGATGGAAGATGGGTCTTTTCCTCATCCGTGGGCTCGCCATGCCATCCGTGGTTACCAAATCTTCTTGAGACTCGAATCATCTATGCTTCACCAGAGCAAAGGGACAAGAAGATGAAATGTCCGTTGACCTTTACAGTCTTCGTTGGCTTTTTCCTTGTATCCTCGACCGCGTCGCTCGGCGCTGGCGAATTGCCGCGCCCGGTTGCTGACTACACGTGGTCGCCGGAACAGAGTCCCAGTGGTGCAGCCGCCCCGAACTTGATTGCGTTTCGTGGTGGGAGCGCACTTGAGTTCTCGAATGCTCGGAAGACGGTTGTCGATCTGGCGGCCGGACCGCAGGGCGAGGGATTGCGCTTGACCGGCCCGCTGACGCTGGCCATGGTAGTTCAATTGACGGCCGAGCCGGAGACGAAGAAGCCGTTTGTGTCCAAATGGCACTGCACCGACGGCGGGCGGTCGTATGAACTGGGCATCATGCCGGACCGGCGCTTATTCTTGGCCATTAGCGCCAGCGGAAAATACGACGGCCACGCCAAGGAGGTATTCAGCACGCGGATATTGGAGATCGGTCGGCCGTATGCCATCGTCGGCGTGTTCGAGCCGGAAAAACAGATGGCGATTTATGTGAACGGCTTCCCCAGCGGGCGGCTTCGCGGGGACGTCCCTTCGTCGATCCACGACAATCCGACGCCTGCGTTACTCGGGGCCCGCCCGCCGGTTCAGCTTCACGTCGACGCACTGATCGGCAAACTCTCCGTGTTCGATTGCGCCTTCGATCCAAAGTCCGTTACGGCTTGGGCAGAATCACAGAAACTGACCGATGATCCTGGTCCGGCGATGGCATCGTTCGAGGATGCCCTCTTTGCCGAGGATCAGAAGCTGCCGCCCGTGCGGGCGATCACGCGAGGGCCGAAGTTCCACTGGTTCAGCTACTACGACAAGTTCCAGTTCGATCCCACGGACCGGTATGCGTTGGGGATGGAAGTCGACTTCGAGCACCGCAGCCCGAAGCCCGACGACGTGATCAAGATCGGCATGGTCGATCTGGAGGACGACGACCGCTGGATCGAGTTGGGCGAATCACGCGCCTGGTGCTGGCAGCAAGGATGTATGCTGCAATGGCGGCCCGGGAGCGACACGGAGATTCTCTGGAACGACCGCGACGACGACCGGTTCGTGTGCCGGGTGCTCGACGTGGAAACTCGCCAGATGCGCACTCTGCCCGCGCCAATCCATCACGTCAGCCCAAACGGCAAGTCGGCGTTGGTTACCGACGTTGGCCGCGTGGGCGAGATGCGGCCCGGGTACGGGTATGTGGGGATTGCCGACCAGAACCGCGACGTGATGGCACCGGAGGACTCCGGCCTATGGCTGATGGACTTGGACACCGGCGAATCACGATTGGCGATTTCCATAGCGCAGGTGGCCAAGATCCCTTATCGCGGCCAAAGTCCTGATGACAAGCATTATTTCAACCACATTCAGTGGAGCCCTGACGGCAAGCGGTTTCTGTTCTTGAACCGAGGTCGTGGTGTGTCCACGCGCATGTTCACGGCTGGTGCCGACGGCAGCGATCTGCGATTGGTCAACCTGAACTCGTCACATTACACATGGCGAGACTCGAACACGATCCTCGTGTGGGTCGGCTCCTATCTGCTGGTTCCCGACGACGACTCGCTTTCCAGCACCGTGCTTTGGCGAGCGCCGAACGGGCACCAGTCGTACATTCCAGGCACCAACCTGGAATGGATCGTCACCGACACGTATCCTATGGGCACGCCGCGACAGCAACACTTGTATCTGTACCATGTGCCGACAAAGCGGATCGTGCCCATCGGACATTTTGATTCGCCGCCCGAGTACGGTGGTGAGTGGCGCTGCGACACGCATCCGCGCGTCAGCCGCGACGGGACCAAGGTCGTGTTCGATTCGCCCTGCGGCGGCAACGGCCGGCAGATGTACTTGATCGACATTAGCTCTGTAATCGGAAAGGAGCGATCCCAATGAAGGATATGCGAGCCGCCTCGGTGCAATTCAATCATGCGCCCGGTGATAAAGCGCACAACATGAGCAGAATCCGCGACTTCGTGTCGGAAGCGCACGAGGCGGGAGTGAATCTGCTTGTCTTCCCGGAAATGTGCATCACTGGCTACTGGCACGTGCGAAACCTCTCGCGGCAGGAGATTGATGCGTTGGCCGAGCCCGTGCCGTCCGGTCCATCGTCCGAAGAGCTTCTGTCGCTGGCATCCGACCATTCCATGACCATCGGTGCGGGTCTCGTCGAACGAGCCGACGACGGAACGCTGTACAACACGTACGTCGTGGCCATGCCGGATGGAAACACGGCGCGTCATCGTAAGCTTCACTGCTTCATCAGCGAGCACATGGCTTCGGGCAACGAGTACACGGTGTTCGACATACCGCAAGGAGCCCGCGTCGGCGTGCTGATTTGTTACGACAACAACATCGGCGAGAATGTCCGTATCACGGCCTTGAACGGGGCCGAGATTCTGTTGGCGCCGCATCAAACGGGCGGTTGCGATTCGCCGAGCCCTCGTTGTATGGGCCGAATCGATCCGGAACTCTGGAAGAACCGAGAGCAGGACCCGGCGTCGATCGAAGCCGAATTACGCGGACCGAAGGGCCGAGCGTGGATCATGCGCTGGCTGCCGGCCCGGGCGCACGACAACGGGATGTTCCTCATCTACAGCAACGGCATCGGAATCGATGACGACGAAGTCCGTACCGGCAATTCGACGATCCTCGATCCGTACGGGGAAGTGCTCGCGGAAACGTGCAAGGCGGGCGACGATATGGTGGTTGCGGACCTCGATGCATCGGTGCGACACATGTGCACGGGACAGCGGTGGTTAAGAAGCCGCCGCCCCGAGTTGTACCAACCGCTGGTCGTACCGACCGGCAAAGAAGAGGACACCCGCAAAGTCCGTTTCGAGCGAAAGCCACAATCGTAAGACGAGACAAGATCATCGCGGACTTCCAGAAGTCCGCGATGATCTTTGGCACCTTTCAGTGAAGTGCGAAGTATCAGAACTTGCGTGTCGGGCTAGTATCGGCCTGTGGAAGATGCGCTTTAGCCCAGCCCCCTCGCAATAGTACGCCGACGAGGTATGCCGCTGCGGCCTGTACACCGACGGTCATGCGGTGAGTTGTTTGCATAGGATCAGGACTCGCTGAACGATGAAGAAGTAACATGTCCCCTACACGACTACTTTTGTACGCCTTCGCGCTCTTGACGATCTTTGGCATGTCCACAACTGCTGCTGCGGTGCGGAACGACGAGCGGAACAACGGCGCGAGTTGGCTCGCTCACGGTTTCCAGAACAATGACTCCGAGCCGCTCAGGCGTTTTCTTGAAGCTTGGCACAAAAGACACCGTGCCGTTGCCGACGACAAGCGAGCGAAGAAGCCCCAACTCGAACGCGAGGCGTACGCCGTCTTTCGAGCCTTCTTTGTCCCATCGAAGCCTGATTTGGAGAAGGCGTATGTCGTCATTCAGAAGGAGTTGAAGGTGACCTTAGTGGATGACGACTTTTCCGGCCTCTATGCAAGGATGGAGAACTATGAAAACGGCGACATGAGACTCTCCACACCGAGTGAGCTGCTCAGCCAACTCCAAGTGATCAGTCGCGTCACGTTGCACGACTTCCGCCCAGCCGTTTCTATCGAGGGCCCAAAGGTTCTCTACCTCACCCGGGATCACTTGCACGAATTGCTCGAGTTTCTGGCTGTCGAACCGAAATCGGAATTCCACCATGTGCCGCTGGTTGACCGGTATTGGGACCTTGAACACGGCGCCGACCCGTGGGTACCGGAGAAGGACGACGAGTTGACGGCTCGCAAACGAAGGTTGGCTTACCTGAATTCGCAGCTTAACATCATTCCCGGTCATTTTGGGACCGGCTGGCATTTCGCAACCCATCCGTTGGCGTACAACCTGTACCTGAATCAGGATCGAACACGAGCCGTTGTAGCGTTCCGCCAGGGCTACGGCGGGGGTGAAGCATATCTCAAGAGAACGGACAAAGGCGACTGGGTGGTGGTTGCACGGCAGCATGACTGGATGGAGTAGTAGGTCACCAGGAAAACGCTTCGTCCCGGTTAACCGTCTTGTATTATTGTGGTGGTGGTCTGTCTGAAGCTCCGTATTGATGGCTGAATCGTGTCGTAAACGCTGAATTGGCAACCTGTTGCGCGAATTCCGCCGTCGATCTCAAGGGTGCTCGTATCGCGTGTTGAGGGAGAGAATCGCATGAAATCTGCATCGAAACTGCTGGTCTGGGCCGTCTTTTTTTTGTTTCCCGCGGCGATCAGTGCGGCGGAAATCGGCTACATCGAGGATTTTGCGCTGGCCCGGGACCGCACGGTTCCGCTGAAACAACTGATTCCGGGCACCGAGGATTACTACTACTATCACGCGATCCACTATCAGAACACGGAACAGTTCGACAAAGTCGAAGAGCTTCTGGCAGCATGGATCAAGCGTCACAAGTACACGCCACGCGTTCGCGAAATTCAGAATCGGCAAGCGCTTCTGACCTATGCAAAGGACCCCGAAAAATCCCTCGAGTTCATTCGCCAGCGTCTGAAGCTTACGTTCGACCACCAGCGGGAGTTGCTGGATCGGAAACCGAATCTGCCCACCAGCTTGGACCAGAAGCTGATCAGCCGCGAAACGTTGATGAAGGAAGCCTTTGCTCGCCACCAAAATCTGAAGGGATTCGAGGCTGCGGCCTTGGATTGGCTCGTGGCCACCGAATTGAACGCGGATCGACGGCGTCATTTGCTCGAACGTCTACAGCGGCCCGACTATCCGAATCTGCCCAAACTGGTCGTCGACGATCTGAACTATCAACACAGCCGCGGGTTCGGATCGTTCAACATTCACCGGTTGCTGCTGCTGGAGCAACTGGACGCGTGCCTGAAGCTGAAGCCGGACCTGCTGAACCAGACCAACTTCGTCAACGCGTACCTCGCCAAGCTCCACCCGAACGACGATGTCGACTGGCGACACGACACGGAACAGCATCGAGCGTATCTCGATCGTCTTTGGGGTTTCGTCCAGCGGCTGGCTCCGGTTCACAATTCGCTGAAAGCCAACGTGCTCTACCGTCGGCTGGTTCTGGATCGCTCGCAGGGCGTGTACGACAAGCAGCAGTTCATGACTTACATCAAGCTGCCGCGAAACGCCAGCTACATGAACGTGGAATTCATGCGTACCGACGAGAGCCGCCGCCACGCAGCGGACTTGAACGCCAATTTTCAAGAGATGATTCTGCTGCCGCCCATCGGCAACGACGAGTCGTTGGTGCGCAGCTACCTGCATCACTTCTTCGTCGACGAGACCACCTACAAACCCTACGAGCCGTACATCAACGACCTGTACCTGAAACGCAACTTTGCAGAAGCGAAGATCGTCAACGGCCTTGGCGAGGGAGAACAATGGTATTCCATGCTGCAGCCAGCCGAATACCAGGTGTTGAAGGAACGAATCGACATCGACTTTGCCTTCACCAACGCGAAGCGATTTGCGGCCGACGACGCGGTCGGCTTGGATCTACTGGTCAAGAACGTCAAGACGCTGATCGTCAAGGTCTATGAAGTCAACACGCGCAACTTCAGTCGCGAACGTCTGAGCGAAGTGAATACGGACATCAGCCTCGATGGTCTGGTCGCCAATTGGGAAACCACGCACGACTACACCGAACCGCCGCTGCGCCGAGTTCGTCGACACTTCGACTTCCCGGATCTGAAGAAGCCCGGCGTGTACGTGATCGACTTTATCGGCAACGGCAAGAGCAGCCGGGCTGTGATTCGCAAAGGAAGGCTCCGACATCTCGTCCGCACAACGACGGCAGGCCAGGTGTTCACCGTGATGGACGAGCAGAATCGCAAGCTGCCGGACGCCACGATTTGGTTCGCCGGCCGCGAATACGCACCGGACGAAAAGGGCGAGATCGTTGTGCCCTTCAGCAACTCGCCGACGCGACAGTCCATCATTCTGTCGGATGGCGATTACTGTACGCTCGACTCGTTCCAGCATCAGGCCGAGAACTATTCGCTGGTGGCCGGTATCTATGTGGATCGCGAATCGTTGCTGCAGCGGAAGAAAGCGAACGTAGTCGTTCGCCCGCAACTCTATCTGAACGGGACGCCCGTGACGTTGTCCGTGCTGGAAGACGTGCGTCTGGTGATCACGTCCACGGACCACGACGGCGTATCGACGACCAAGGAGGTAGCCGATTTCGAGCTGTTCGAAGATCGCGAAGCCACCTACGAGTTCCAGACACCACAGCGTTTGTCCAACATCAGCTTTGCTCTCAATGCGAAAGTCCAACATCTCAGCCAGAACAAGAAGATAGACTTGTCGGTCAGCGAGTCGTTCGCACTGAACGAAATCGACCGCACGGAAAAGGTCGAGGATCTGCACCTGAGTTCTGTGGACGGCCGATACGTGCTTGAATTGCTCGGCAGGACCGGCGAGCCCAAAGCGGATCGGCCGGTGCGACTGTCGCTGAAGCATCGTGATTTCAGCGACGCCAAACAAGTGATGCTCAAGACCGATGCGCAAGGCCGCATTCTGTTGGGACCGTTGGCCGACATCGTTTCCGTCACGGCCACCGGACCCGAGGACACGTCACATACGTGGACGCTCGGCAGCGATCAACACACCGGCCGCCAGCAGTTGCACGGCCGAGAGGGCGAATCGCTGGTCGTGACGTACACGGGCAAATCCGATGAGCCCGTGCGCGAGGAACTGTCGCTGCTGGAACTGCGTGGCGACACGTTCGTGGCCGACCGGTTTGATGCCATTTCAGTCGAGGGCGGCTTGCTGCGCATCGCCGACTTGCCGCGAGGCGACTACGACTTGTGGCTAAAGCGGCCAAACCGGCGAATCCGCCTGCGTGTGGCTGCCGGTCAGCGCGGCGAAGGCTACGTGCTGGGCGAGAATCGGCAGTTGGAAGTGCGAGGCAATCGGCCGCTGCAGATCGCTGCCGTTGAATCGGGCGAGGACGCTGTCACGATCCGTCTGCAAAACGCGACCAAGTTTGCTCGCGTCCACGTGTTCGCCACTCGCTACAATCCGGCCTTTTCGGCCTACGCCCACTTCAGCCGAGTACGCGACGGCGAGCCTTCTTGGGTGATCCCCAAGAAACTGGACTCCCTGTATGTCGCGGGCCGCGCGCTGGGCGACGAATACCGTTATATCATCGACCGCCAGTACGCCAAGCGGTACCCCGGCAACATGTTGCGGCGTCCCAGCCTACTGTTGAACCCGTGGGCCGTTCGCAGCACGGAAACGACCAAACAGCAGCCGAAAACAGGCGAGGAATTCGAGCGGCAGAGCGATGAGGAGCGCTCGGCGGAAGGACGCGCCCAAGCGGAGGGCGCCGACGCGGTTGGGCGTGGCGACTTTGCGAATCTGGACTTCCTGGCTGAAGCTTCCGCCGTGCTGGTGAATCTGTCGGCGGACGAGAAAGGCGTGATCTCGATTCCACGAGAAGCACTTGGCGCACACCAGCACCTGCACATCGTGGCCGTCGATCCGCGGGCGACCGCATACCGGTCACTGTCGCTGCCGGAGGTCGAAGCGGAGCCGAACGACCTGCGCCTGGCCAATGCCCTTGATCCGCAGAAGCACTACGCCGAGCAGAAGCAAATCACCGTCGTCGACGGCAAACAGCAATTCGTGCTCGGCGACATTGCCAGCTCGAAATTCGAGACCTACGACAGTCTGGGCAAGGTCTACTCGCTGTACGTCACGCTCAGCGGCGACGCCACGCTGGTGGAATTCGGCTTCTTGACAGGCTGGCCTGATTTGAAACCCGAGGAGAAGCGGACCAAGTACTCGAAGTACGCGTGTCACGAACTGAGCTTCTTCCTGCACAAGAAGGATCCCGAGTTCTTCCGCACGGTGGTGCTGCCGTATCTGAAAAACAAAAAGGACAAGCAGTTTCTGGATCACTGGTTGCTGGGCGACGATCTGAGGGCGTATCTCGATCCCTGGAACTACGCGCAGTTGAACGTCGTCGAGCGGATCTTGCTGTCCGAACGCGTCGCTGTTGATCGCCAGAACACGTCGCGCCATGTGAGTGATCTGTTCGCCTTGTTGCCACCCAACATCGACCGCTTCAACTTCCTGTTCGACACGGCCGTCAAGGGTAGTGCATTGGACACGGACGATGCCTTTGGCATTGCTGGGGAACAGGAGAAACTGGCGGAAGTCTCGGATCAATTGGAGAAACTGAATCTCTCCGTCGCAGCAGGAACACGCGGCGCCTCACGAGCGGTTCGCAGGGCACCGAGAGCGGACGCTGCCGCTGTGCCGATGGAGCCGGCGGCACGGGATGAGCCGGCCACTGAGCGTCTTATGGACGAACTGAGGCAGGCGAATAAGAGAACGACACTCGCGCGCCGTGAACTGGCAACCAAAGGCAAGGGAGAGGGCAAAGACGGCAAATCGTCTTTCTTCGGTAAGGAGGCGGACCGCGCCGGCTTGGTACGTCAGTACTACCAGAAGCTGGACAAGACGCAGGAATGGGCCGAAAACAACTATTACCATCTGCCCATCGAGAAACAAACGGCGGACTTGATCACGGTCAATGCATTCTGGCGAGACTATGCAGAGCGCGATGCCAAAGAGGGTGGCCCGTTCCGTTCTGACAGCTTCGCGGAAGCGTCGCGTAGCTTCCCGGAAATGATGTTCGCACTGGCCGTTATGGACTTGCCCTTCAAGGCGGAAGAACACGAGACGGAGTTCGACAAAGCGAAGATGACTCTGACGACCGGTTCGCCGATCGTCGTCTTTCACGAGGAAATCAAACCGGCCGAACCAGTCGCCGAGCAGACGCCGATCCTGGTCAGCCAGAATTTCTTCCGGCACGGCGATCGTTACCGCCACGTGGACGGCGAAAAGTTCGACAAGTTCGTCACGGACGAGTTCCTGATCCATACGGTGTACGGCTGCCAGGTCGTGGTGACCAATCCAACCTCGTCGCGCCAGAAGCTGGACGTGCTACTTCAAGTGCCTCTGGGCGCGATCCCCGTGATGAACGGGCAATTCACGCGCAGCGTCCACATTGATCTGGAGCCGTACAACACACAGACGCTGGAATACCACTTCTACTTCCCCGGCGCGGGCGAATTCCCGCACTATCCAGTCCACATCGCCAAGAATGGACAGCTCTTGGCCAACGCCGAACCGTTCACGTTGAACGTGGTGGCGAAGCTCAGCAAGATCGACCGAGAGTCCTGGGACTACGTCTCGCAACACGGAACCGACGAGGACGTGCTGAAGTACCTCCAGCAGAACAACCTGCACCGCACCAAGCTGGACCGGATCGCTTTCCGCATGAAGGACAAGGGGTATTTCGGCAAAGTGACCCAGCTCTTGGCTCGCCGGCACGCTTACGACCAGACGATTTGGTCATACGGCATCAAACACAACGAGCCAGCGGCCGTGAGCCAGTACTTGCAGCACGCAAACGGTTTTGTGAACGAGTGCGGTACGTATATCGACAGTCCGTTGCTGACGATCGACCCCGTGGCCCGCAAGGCGTACCAGCACCTGGATTACCGTCCGCTGGTCAATGCTCGCGCGCACGCTCTCGGCAAGCGCCGTCAGATTCTGAACGACCGCTTTCACGCCCAATATCACCGGTTGTTGAAGATCTTGAGCTACCGACGCGAATTGGTCGACGCGGAATTGATGGCGGTGGTCTACTACCTGCTGTTGCAGGACCGTGTCGAGGAAGGACTGGACTTCTTCGGCCGGGTCAACGCGGACAAACTCGCTACGCGTTTGCAGCACGACTACTTCACGGCGTACTTGGACTTCTACAGCGACCAGCCCAAACAAGCCAGGGCTATCGCGGACAAGTACGCCGACCACCCCGTAGATCGTTGGCGCGATGCGTTCGCTGCGATTGCCGCCCAGTTGGACGAGATCGAGGGGAAAGCGGCCAAACTGATCGACGAAGAGGATCGCGGCGAAGTCCAGACAGGACTTGCTGCCACGGAGTCAAGTTTCGAGTTCAACGTCGAATCGAAACAGGTCACGGTGAACTACCAGAACCTGGACGAAATCGGCGTGAACTACTATCTAATGGACATCGAATTGCTGTTCAGTCGCAATCCGTTCGTACAGCAGTATTCCGGCCAGTTCTCGCACATCCGCCCCAACGCGACCGCGACGGTAGAGCTGCCCAAAGACAAGACTTCACACGCGTTTGCGCTGCCCGAGGCACTTCACAGCAGCAACGTGTTGGTCGAGATCACCGGCGGCGGGCAGACGAAATCGAAAGCGTACTACTCGAATTCGCTGTCGGTCCAGGTGATCGAGAACTACGGCCAGGTACGCGTTACACATAGCGACTCGGGTGCTTTGTTGGCAAAGGTGTACGTCAAAGCCTATGCCCGGATGAAAGACGGCAGTGTCCGGTTCTACAAAGACGGTTACACCGATCTGCGCGGCCGGTTCGACTACACGTCGCTGAACACAAACGATTTGGACTTCGTCGAGCAGTTTTCGCTGCTAATCCTCAGCGACGATCACGGCGCCGTCGTCCGCGAGGCGAAGCCGCCAAAACGCTAGACGCAAGAAGAAACTAACAGGAGGTAACAGAGGAAACGGAGAATTCTCTGTTTTCTGTTGGCCAATCGCATCGACAAGTTGTCGCGGTGATTGAGTTACACCGCGATGATGTGCGCGGTGACCTGAGGAATCGCAAAGCGACTGTGCATCTTCTCTCTGTTCCCTCCGTTTCCTCCTGTTCAAAACCGGATTTGGCTGAGCCGACTGCCAGGAAGCTGAAGGAATTGGTCCAGGCTGATGCGGATATTCGCTGGCGTCGGTGGCGCGAATCTCACTCTCCAGATGTTGCATGCCTCGTCTCGATGTTAGAATGCACCGAACCATCGTGCCAATCGCGCTGTACATAAGAAGTTGAACAGTGTAAGGAGGATACATGCCAACGGATACGATTCTGTACCTGAGCCGGAAGGACGTCGAGGCGGTGGGTCTTTCCATGCCCGAGATCATCGACGCGTTGGCAAGCATGTTCAAGGAAAAGGGCGAGGGTCGTGTCGAGATGCCGCCCAAACCTGGGATCCACACGCGCCCGGATGCGTTTATCCATGCCATGCCCGCGTACATCCCCAGTCTCGAATCTGCAGGAATGAAATGGGTTTCCGGTTACCCGGAAAATCAAAAGAAGAAGCTCCCTTACATAACCGGTCTGCTCATCCTGAATGACCCCGAAACAGGCTTCCCAATCACCGTGATGGATGCAACATGGATCACGGCCCAACGTACGGGCGCTGCAACCGCCGTGGCTGCGAAATACCTGGCCCGCGTAGATAGTTCGAGCGTTGGAATTCTGGCCTGCGGGGTCCAGGGCCGAAGCAACCTTGAAGCACTATCATGCTTGTTCCAAATCAAGAAAGTGAAGGCATTCGACATAGACGCCGAAGTGACTGAGAGATTCGCAAGTGAGATGGCCGCGGTCGTGCAAACAGAGATAGAGATTGCGAAGGACCCAAAGGAAGCGGTCGTCGGTATGGACCTGGTGGTCACCAGTGGTCCGATACTGAAGAACCCCGCCCCTGTGATCGAAGCCGGGTGGCTGGCCGAAGGAGCGTTCGCTAGCCCCGTGGATTTTGATTCGTATTGGACGGGAGACGCACTCAGGGAAGCCGACAAACTGGCGACCGACGACAGGAAACAGATGGAGTACTATCGCAAGACGGGCTATTTCAAAGACACTCCGCAACCCTACGCCGACCTGGGCGAGATTATCGCGGGCAACGCGCCGGGAAGAGAGAGCCCCGACGAGCGTACCTTCTGCATCAATCTCGGTCTTGCTCTGGACGATATGGCAACCGCAATACTGATCTACCACAGAGCCAGAGAAAAGGGGATAGGAACTCAGCTTCCCCTCTGACATTACGACCGAAGTTCATAGGAATTTCTTCTCTTCGAGAAACTCGGCCAGATCTCCCATCTGCTCGTCGGTGAGTGAATGGTAGGGTGGTCGGCGGTAACGCTTGGCGAGCCACCTCTAGATTCTAGTCAGTGTGGTCCATGATGGCTAATGCCACACGCTAGCACTCCACCGCCGAACATCCGTAGAGTTCCACGTCGCATCCGTGGTGGGAACGAGCCCTCCGGGTGCTTCCACAAATGAGTCGGGTCTGAAAATCCGAGATTGCCAGATTCCCGCCAGCCGGAGATAATCCAGCGCGATGCCCTGGCCAAGCAGGAATAGGAGAGTCCAGTTACTCGCAGCCGAGAAAGGAGTTCAATGATGACATCTTTCGTGTATGCGCTTATGTGCTTGGCGATCACGGCCAACGAGGCGAAGCTCGAAAGTCTGACAGAAGATCAGGCGTTTGCGATTCTGATCGATAACAAAGCGAGATGGGACGCTAGCACAAGAACATTGACGATTACTGGCGCCGGAGACTTCACCCGAGACCATCTTCGCATGCTTCGGAGCGTGCCGATCGTGAGAACGCTACATATTCGCTACACTTTGTGTGACGACGACCTCGTCTGTCTTCGAGAATTGGGGCAATTGCACAAACTCATGCTCACGGGAAGGCAGTTTACGGATATGGCCATCGTTCATGTTGCGGCAATGCCGTCCCTGACCGAACTCGAATTGGAGGGTTGTCGCCTCACGGCTAAAGGCGTCGGTTCTCTGGCGGAGATCGAGCATCTGAAGAGCCTGTCTATCGATGTGAAGTCGTTGTCGAGACCCGCGATCTTGAAGCTCAAGTCACTTCCAAGCCTTCGAGTCCTCACCATCCGTCACACGTCTTCCGTCGCCGGGTTGTCTGGTTGTACACAACTCCGAGTGCTGAGGCTTGACGCCGTTGACAGAACGAGCCTGACTATCGACGAACTCGTCGACCAATTGGGAGACCTTAAACAGCTTGAGAGGCTATCCTTGTCCGTCATTGAGAAGGAGGTTCTCCCGCTATCTGCAGGCAATTGGTTTGCCCCTGAATTTGGGGCAGGCCGATTTGTTGCGACAGCGCGTTATCCTCTCTATGATCAGCTAACGACGGCGCTGCCGGATACGGAAGTATCGATCGAATTCGAACGCAAAACGATGACGTTTCGCAGGCGAGGTGGACATGGAACACTGACTTTTAGGTGACCAGAATACCGAGCGCGTTCCTTCGTCGGACGACTGCTCCAAGGCCAAAAACTCTGCCCGTCGGGACTCAAATCGTACTGGTAATCAGAAAGTGCTTCCGCTTTCGCCAGAACGGGCTGGATCATGCGTCAGTCGATGCGCTCGATTTGCTTGTGTTCGGTCGTCGGTGGCCAATCGCGTCATCGAAATGTCTGACGAGGATCCATCGCTGGACATCCTGGCATTGGCCCCGCAGGACGGCGGCGGGTTCTGCCAGTGCAAGAACTGCGTTGCGTTGGACGAAAAGCGTCCTCCTGAAGAGGCGTGGCACGCGACTAGCTGCGATCCAATCGCCCTTCGCTGGCATCGACTTGAACGACGCAGAGGCCGTGGCCCGTGCACACAAGAAGGCGATCGAATTAGGCGAACCGCTTTTGGCAAAGCTGAAGAGATTCTGCCGAGAAAAGGACCTGGAAGCGTCTCCACGGTTGATTGAGGTGCATCATCGCCTTCCTTTCATCGTTGATCTTCCCGGCCGCAAGCCGATTCTGCAATAGTGCAACAGGCAAACGGGGCCTTGCTTCTTCGTCGCCTTCACGCTCTACCGGCCTCGGCTACGCGGAAGCTTTTTCCTGCAACGTGTACTGCAGGCGGCCATGCCGGTTGCGGGTACGGTCGAGTCGATACCAGGAGTCGAGCACGGCGGAATACTGAAACAGTTCGTCGTCTCTCGGGGCTGGTTCGTACGCGGATTCGCCGTGACGATGGATGTGGAAGATAAGGTCGCGACCACGGGCGTCGACCAACCAGTACTCTCGTACACCAGCGATGCAGTATCGTTCCGGCAACCGCTCGGTGTCTTTGCGCACCGATGAATCGCTGACGATCTCCACGATCAAATCGGGTGGGCCTTCCAGTTCGATGTACCGGTCGGTCGCACCCGTGGATTTGGGGACCAGTCGAACTCGGCCCTCGTCTAATGCCTCATTGGACACAAACACGATGTCCGGCTCCACCGACAAATCCGTTGGCGGACAAGCCACTCGAGCTCGATCTGTGTACAACTCACCGAGTCCCCGCTGCCGTACGCGTGAACCGATGACGACGACGAGTTCGGTCTTTGGGATGCCATGGGTGTGGAGATCTTCGGGCGACATGTCCACCTCGATACGTCCGGCAATGAAGTCGATGCGCCCCGCCTCGGGGAATTCGTCCGAGGTCGCCCAGCGACGGAACTCGGACAAGCCATGTGAGATGGCCGGTATCTCGATCTGTTCACCGATCAGAACGGCAGTGGCCACAGCGGCGATCCCCTAGTCAAGACCAGACAGGCAAGTTGCAGGCAAGAGAAGTTGCGAATGCACGAGTCTACCTCTAGATTGTAGTCTGCATGCTCCATTGTGGCCAACGCCGTACACGCAGGAGGAACGAGAAATGACGTTGAAATACCGAACGCAGAGTACTGCTGCGATGCTGTTCTTGGCAGCCGTGTGGTTCGTCGTGCTGGCCCAACTGGCCGGGGCCGCGACAGTTTCGGGCAGCGAGTCGGCCCAAATTGGCCGCAGTGTAGTGGAACGGGTCGAGGATCTTGCCCCGACGGACGCGGCAGTGAAGATGTTCTCCTTCACCTATGGGGGAAAGTCGTCTACAGAATTGCTGGCCGATTGGTTGCCTAAGCACGACATGCGCAAGCTCGCAGGGCGGCGGACGGAGTACACGTCGACGTGGACTGATCTTGAAACGGGCCTCGTCGTCCGGTGCGTGGCCGTCACGTATCGTGACTATCCAGTCACGGAATGGACACTGTACTTCAGGAATACCGGCACAGAGGACACGCCGATTCTGGAGAACATCAGGGCTTTGGATGCCACTTGGCGGCGCGGCCCCGAATGCGAATTCCTGCTGCACCACGCTGTCGGATCGCCGGCGAATGGTTCAGATTACGGTCCGCTCGAAACGCGGCTCACGCCTGGCTCAACTAAACGGATTAGTGCGGCTGGCGGTCGCCCGACGAACTCGGACCTATCGTATTTCAATCTGCAGCGGGGCGCGGAAGGCGTAATTATCGCCGTTGGCTGGCCCGGGCAGTGGGCGGCTGAGTTCGTGCGGGATAATGAGAGGGGGCTTCGCATTCGGGCTGGGCAGGAACTGACCCATTTCAAGCTGCTGCCCGGCGAAGAGGTGCGCTCGCCGCTGATCGCCTTGCTCTTCTGGAAAGGAGACTGGATCGAAGCGCAAAACACTTGGCGGCGTTGGATGATGGCTCACAGCATGCCCAAACCCGGCGGGAAACTGCCGCCGCCACAGTTTGTCGCTTCCAGTTCGCGGGCTTACGAAGAGATGATTGGGGCGAATGAAGCCAACCAAATCATGCACATCGACCGCTATCTGGAAGAAGATCTGAAAATTGACTACTGGTGGATGGACGCGGGATGGTACATCCAGCAGCACGGCTGGCCGCAAGTCGGCACGTGGGAGGTCGATCCCAAGCGGTTTCCCAACGGGTTTCGGCCGATCAGCGACCACGCGCATTCCAAGGGGGTGAAGACCCTCGTATGGTTCGAGCCGGAACGGGTTATGCCTGGTACGTGGCTGTACGAAAAACATCCGGAATGGCTCCTCAGGCCAACGCCCGGTCGGGACCATCCGCTGGCTGGAATGCGGTCGTGGTCGTCGAGCGATCTGGGCGGAACCGATCCCTGTGTGACGCACAATCCGACGCCGCATACCCGGACGATGGCAAACATTCGCTGGGAGCCGGGGCGCCTGGCTTTTCATCCGGGGCCGAAGGGCGAGTACAGTGTCGTGCGCTGGACCGCTTCGGAAGCCGGCGATTATGCAGTGCGGGCCGCGTTTCTGGCGATTGATCAAGACACGACAACCGCCGTCCACGTGCTGCACGGCAAGCGAGCCGTGTTCGACGGGAAAATCAACCTCGACGGTCAGGGAAAGCAAGTCGAGTACGACGGCCGCGTCACCGTAGCGAAAGGCGATACTTTGGACTTCGTCGTGGGCTGGGGCAACGGCACGCACATTTGCGATTCGACCGGTCTGGAAATCCGCCTGACCGGTCCATCCGGCCGTGCGCACGACGCTGCCAAGGAGTTTCACGCGGAACAGAACCCCGGCGGCCCGTGGAGCTACGGCTATCTGAAGCCGGGAACTGCGCCGGACTTCAGCACGTTTCGCCCGTACGATCGGGCGGGCAAACCTGACGAGCCGCAAGGCATGCGACTGCTGGACCTCGGCAATCCGGCGGCACGACACTGGTTGACGGAACACGTCGACAAGCTGCTGACCGAGCAGGGTATCGACCTCTACCGCCAGGACTTCAACATGGAACCCTTGGCGTTTTGGCGAGCGGCCGATGCGCCCGATCGGCAGGGCATCACCGAGATCAAGCACGTAACGGGCCTGCTTGCCTACTGGGATGAGCTACGGCGCCGGCACCCGAACATGCTGATCGACACGTGCGCCTCGGGCGGCCGGCGAAACGACTTGGAGACCCTGCGCCGGGCCGTTCCCCTGTGGCGGAGTGACTACGCATTCGAGCCGGTCGGCCATCAATGCATGACCTACGGCATCTCGCTGTGGATACCGTATCACGGAACGGGCACAGTGGCTTGTGCCAATGCCACGTACTACGGCGGCGGCCTGACGCCCGTCGAACCCTACGCGTTCTGGAGCAATGCGGCCCCGAGCCTCGGTTCCGGTATCGACATCCGCGTTCGAGAGATCGACTACGATGCCATTCGCCGGCTCGTCGTCCAGTGGCGCACGGTCAGCCAGTACTACTGCGGAGACTACTACCCGCTGACGCCATACGACCGAGCGAACAACGTCTGGATAGCCTGGCAGTTCCACCGCCCGGACCTTGGCGAAGGCATGGTTCAAGCCTTCCGTCGCGCGGACTGTCCGGATTCGTCGATACGTTTGACGCTGCGAGGTTTGGGATCCGGCACACGCTATGAGTTCACCAACCTCGACGTGTCGGGTGTGAAAGCGATGACCGGTGACGAGCTAATGAAGGACGGCCTCACCATATCCACGGAGGATCAGCCGGGAGCCGCCGTGTTCACGTACAAGAGCGCACACTAGCGACGCGAAGGGAATACGTGGGGCACAATTCCATCGTGCCAGGCACGTTGGAAACGTGCCCCACAATGATAATGCGACAGTAATCCCCCAGCACGCGTCCAATTCATGCCTCGATACGAGATAGTCCCAACGGTCAATCGCAGTTGTGAGGAATTGCCATTCAGGGGTACACTAGCGCCAGTCGGAACTCGGCGAACGGTCGCGATAATAGTCCGACCTTGGGATACAGTGTTTTCGTTCTGACGGATCGTGTGGGACAACGGCAATCATGCCAGCAACTCGGCGCGAAGCAGCAAGGTTTCCGACTACGCGGTGGTCCTTGGTGGACGTGATCCGCCGAGGCGATGCGCGGGCGACGCGCGAGGCATTGGAGGAGTTGCTGGGACGTTATCTACCGGCGTTGCGGGCACACGTGGTCTTCCGCAGACGGGTATCGCGGGACGAGGCGGACGATTTGATTCAAGAGTTCATCGCCAGCAGGATTCTCGAAAAGGACCTGATTGCACGGGCCGACCGGAATCGGGGCCGGTTCCGGACGTATCTGCTGAAGGCGCTGGATCGCTTCTTGATCGACTGGGTGCGGCGCGCCAGGGCAAAGAAACGGTCTCCCGGCGACGGTGCGATCGTGCCCCTCGACGATCAGGACCAAAGTCTCCAGTGGCAAGAGACGCCGTCCGACGTATTCCACACCACTTGGGCTCGAGGCGTTGTTGCCGAAGCCCTGCGGCGAGTGCGGAGCCAATGTGAATCGTCCAGCCGCATGGATTTGTGGGGTATTCTTGAATGTCGTTTGCTTGATCCAATCCTGAAGGGAATCGAGCCCGCTGAGTATGGGCAACTCGTGGAACGCTTCGAGTTGAAATCGCCCGCGCAGGCATCCAACCTGCTGATCACAGGCCGACGGATGTGCGCCCGCGCATTGCGTTCCGTAGTGGCCGAATACGCGCAGGACGATCAGGAAATCGAATCGGAAATCGCCGAACTCAGAGAGATCCTTGCACAGGGCGGTCGTTTGTAGCCGTCTCGCTCCGCGAGACGAAGCTCCATCTCGCGGAGCGAGATGGCTACTTTGGTCGTGGTAAGTGGAATTATGAACGACCGTGAAATATTCGACAGCCAGGCCATCTCGCTGGCCCAGATCATGACCTGGGGCGAGAGCAATGAAGAGGTGTGGAAGCCGGACGAGTTGGGAGCGATCTTCAAGCACCAGCTTTCGGCACCACTGCAAGTCGACTTCAGTAACCTGTCTCACCCGCACATGCGACGTATTCAGTCGCTATGTTTGACCGCGAGTCCCCCGATCGAGAGCTTCGCAGACCTGCTGCACCATCCACGCCCGCCCGTGGAACTGTTGGAGATGACCAAAGAGTTCGCCAAGATATGCCGCAGCCATGCCGAGTGCCGGTTGCCAGACGAGATTGCCACGATGCTGTACACATTGAGCATTGCCGTAGCGTTGACCAAATGCAATCGACGCATCACGAAGCTGGATCGCCAAGGGTTAGGGTACACCTTTGGCTGGGCGCTTAGCCAGTCTTGGTTGGACCCGTCCACGCGCGAGCTTCTCGAACACGGTTCTCAGGCGATCGACCGGGAGGGACCCGCAGCAGATGTCTGACCCAGACCATCGCGAGTTGCCGAACTTGTCAGAGCCCGAGGTTGCCGCCCTCGGGCAACTGGGAGAGTATCAACTACTGGAAATCCTGGGCGAGGGCGGCATGGGGATCGTCTACCGGGCATTGCACACCGAGTTGGACCGGGTGGTGGCATTGAAGGTGCTGGCGGGGACGCGCACGGCGGACGAACAAACGGTCGAACGATTCAAACGGGAGATGAAAGCCGTCGGCCGGTTGGACCATCCCAATATCATACGCGCCCACGACGCCCGCCAGATCGAAGGCATCCGCGTCTTGGTAATGGAATATGTCGACGGGCTGGACCTGGCCGAGTTGGTCGAGCGTCTCGGTCCGCTGCCGATCGCAGATGCATGCGAGCTGATTCGCCAGGCAGCGGTCGGTTTGCAGCACGCCCATGAGCACGGGCTGGTTCATCGCGACATCAAGCCATCTAACCTGATGCTGGATTCAGGCTGGAGGCCAGAGACTGGAGGCCGAAGGGAAGAGCCATCCGAGCGACTTCCCTCTTCCCGTCCTCCAGTCTCCAGTCTCCAGCCTCCGGCCTCCCTCAAGATCCTCGATCTCGGACTCGCTCGGTTCCACGTCGGCTGGCCAGGCAGCGAGGAGATGACGGCGGCCGGTCAACTGATCGGGACGCCGGACTACATGGCCCCGGAGCAGGCTTCCGACAGCCACGCGGTGGACATTCGAGCGGACTTGTACAGCCTGGGATGTACGCTCTACCATCTGCTCGCCGGGCGCGCCCCGTTCAGCGGGCCGGAGCATGAGAGTGCGTTCAGCAAAGTGGCCGCCCATCTGGACGAGCCGATCCCGCCAATCCGGCAGTACCGTGAGGATGTGCCCGACGAACTGGTGACCGTCCTGGATCGGATGCTGGCCAAAGCACCTCACGAGCGATTTTCGAATCCCAGCGAGGTGGCCGACGCCTTGAGCCGGTCCACATCGGGAAGTGACTTGCCGGAACTGCTGGCGGATGCCGAGCGGATGCCCAGTTCGCGCAAGGAAAAGGCCGCACCCGTCCTGTGGGCACAGCAACGGGCAACGCCGATGGTGACGCAAACGCGCCGAGATCACGCGGCGCGGCGTGGGCGACGCTTCAACCCGATCGAACTCTGCCGTCGTCGGCCGCTGGCTGCTGCTGGCACGGTGGGACTGCTGGCTATTGGCCTATTTCTCGCCATTCTGGTCATCCCGCGGCTATCGGAAGACAATCGTGTGGACAGCGAAGACGGGAATGGCGGGGGTTCTGCCCAATCCCAAACTGAAAACGGATCAAGCCTGGCCTGGCCCTCCCCGGCACCAGGCAAGTTCGGCCCGCCCGTCAACGTTTTGGACCGTCCCCAATGGCAGGCAAAGATCATCTTGAGCTGGACAAAGGCAAACTTGGGGAAACCCGATTTGTGGCTTTTCAGCCCCAGCGGCACGAGGCCACGTCGCGTGACGGACGACCCGGCGTCGTTTGACCTCCAGCCGCAGTTTTCGCCAAACGGCCGGCGTATCGTCTTCCTTCGCACGCGTTCGCCCAATGCTGCCAGTGAGCTGTGGCTGTGCGACACCGACGGCAGCAACGCTCGGCGCTTAGTCGCCCCCAAAGACGCATCAGACCGTCTGCTGTCGCCGGTTTGGGTCTCCGATTCGCGAATCTACTTCGCGCGTGGCTCGAAAGCTGACCGGTCCGCGAATGGTGCGATCTGGCAAGTCGACGTGGATGCGGCGGAGCCGCGACTGGTGTTCCGTTTCCACGACGCGTTGGGACAGGATGGCGGGCTGGTGACCGACACTGCCCCTGACGGCCGTCATCTACTGGTCGTTGCTCGACAATCTGACGCTACGACTTCCGCCGACGTGTACATCACAGATTTGGACGGTAGTCTGGTTCAGGCCTTATGGGAGGATCCGGACGACGATCATCGAGACGCCAGAGCTATCTGGTCTCCGGACGGTAAGAGGATTGCCTGGCAGCACGACTTCGAGCGAGGTTGCGGCGTCGGTCTGGCTCGCCTGCGGTCCGGCGGAGAATGGACGACACAACTGCAACCCGAGGTGACGGTGCCAATCATGCCAGTCGCTTGGACGCCGGACAGCCAGTATCTGCTGTGCGCCCGTGTGCGCCAGGGTTCCGGCAAGACGCCCAGTGCGACTCTGTTTCTGATGGACCAACGATTCGAGGCGGTGCGAGAGCTTTTCGACGTAGACGTCTGGTGGCAACAGCACTCCGGCCGGCTGGCCGACTGGGCGATCCTTCCAACCGAAGCCATCGCTCCGGCACGCGACGAGCCAATCCTCGACTCCCGCCGGCCCTAGGAGCGTGTCTTCAAATTCGTACGATGGCCCTCCGAGGCCGTCGAAACATGAGGAGTCGGAAGAATCGACGGGCTCGGAGGCCCATCGTACGGCCGAATCGCAGGTTTCTCGCAATATGATGACAGCTCGAAGAACAGAAGACGCCCGCGGCACGCGCAAAACGCTCGTGCCGCGGGCGTGCGACTTGACGCGGCGTGCACTGCAAGCAACGCCGCGTGACGAAACGCCTAGGCGTGGAAGTTCTGCAAGAAGTCTTCGACGAAGGCAAACTTCGCGGGTAGGTTCGCCTGCATCCAGTCGTGGTTGGGGTCCACGTCGCCGGCGTCGGGAGCCTCGGGTTCACCGTAGAAGTATGCTTCGACACAGGTGGCCCAGTCCTCGACAGGGTGGGTCATCCCGTAGCCCTCGCAGAATTGATCGGGATTGTTCCAGTACCACCAGTCTTCGCCGTATGCGTTGGCGTGGCCCCAGCCGAGTTGGTCCGTGTGGTCGTCCTGGGTCCAGTTGGACAAGTCCAGGAAATCGTCCCAGTTGGGTTGCTCCTCGTCCCAGTTGTGCGCCAACTCATGCACGACCAGCCTGCCGCTGGTGCTGCTTAGGAAGGTGATCTCACCGTCACTGTTGAAGCCGCCAGCAGGCCCTTCGATGTACGTCCCGCGGATCAGGGTGCAGTGGGTGCCGTCCGACCGCTCGATGAGCGTGTCGGTGCCGTTGGCCTCGTGTAACAGCGCCACGGCATCGTCCACCTCTTCAAGCTCGGTCAAGGTCCACGAACCGGCGCCCCATTGCCACTCGACGCCCTGCTGGTCATCGTACGCGTCGCCTGCACCGTCCACGACGAGAAAAGTGGCGTCCTGCTGAGTGTTGTATATAGTGGCCAACGACGAATCGGTGAAGTAGTATCGGTCGCTGTCGGCACCGCCGGCCGTGACGGCGTCTGGGCCTTCCAGGGCGAAGATGGCGTCGATGCCCGCCCGCCCGTACAGCGAGTCGCTGTCGGCGCCACCGACCAGACGGTCGTTGCCGGCACCGCCGTCGACGTAATCATTACCGTCTCCACCGTAAAGGTCGTCGCGCCCGTTCTTTCCGTACAGGGTGTCACTGCCATCTTCGCCGAAAATCAAATCGTCGCCCGATCCGCCGTCGATCTCATCGTTGCCGGCACCGCCCCAGATCTCGTCCGCGCCCTCCTGGCCGAAAATTGTGTCGCTGCCGTTGTAGCCGTCAAGAAAATCATCGCCCGAGCCGCCGTCGATGTAGTCGTCCTTCTCCTCGCCGTAGATGAAGTCATCGCCGTCTTCGCCCCACAGCCAATCGGCGCCATCGCCGCCGCGGATCAGGTCCGCGCCGTCGCCGCCGTAGATGTGGTCGGTCCCGTCCCCGCCGTCCAGCAACTCGTCGTCGCCATCGCCGCCCCAAATCCAGTCCAGCCCAAGCTCGCCGTGGATCTCGTCGACGCCGCCATCGCCCGTGATGTAGTCGTGGCCCTCGCCGCCGAAGATGGTGTCGTTATCGGCGCCGCCCAGGACCGTATCGTCGGCGCTGCCGGCCTCGATGTAGTCGTTGCCGTCCTCGCCCAGGATCAGATCTTCGCCGCTGCCTCCGCGAATGATATCGTCGTTCACACCTCCATGCAGTTCATCCGACCCGTCGTTGCCGTAGATCTCGTCTATGCCGGATCCGCCGTAGATAAGATCATCGCCAGTGTCTCCCCACAGCTCGTCGCAATCATCCTCGCCGCGGATGGTGTCATCTCCCGCGCCGCCGTGCACGTCATCACAGCCCTCGCCGGCCCAAATGAAGTCGTCACCGTCCTGGCCGTCGATGATGTCGCTGTCGGCCCCGCCGTGGATCGAGTCGTCTCCACCGCCGCCGTCGATCACGTCGTAGCCGTCGCCGCCGAAGATCCCGTCACCCGGAATGCCGACGTACCAGCCAATTCCGCCGATGTAGCACGAGGCCGCGGCCTTACCGAGATTGGCCGGCCAGTCATTCGCCGTGTGGACATGGCGTACCGGCTCCCTCCAATCATCGCTGGCTTCCTTGGCCTCGCCATCGGTCCCGTCCCAAACCGTTCCAGTCACCTCCGCGGGAGTATCAGCGCTCCAGACGGACTTGTCCTGGCCGAACGCACCTACTTCCGCGTTGAATGCGAGCACATGGATGTACTCGTCCCCACCGTAGATCTCGTCATCGCCGGTCCCACCTTTGATCGTGTCGCCGCCGAGCCCGTTCTGATAGAACCACGTTTTACTCGGTACATTGCCGACGAAATATGAGCCGAGGAACTCGTCGCCGCCGCGAATCAGGTCGTCGCCGTCTTCGCCGTACAGCGTGTCGCGACCAGTTCCCCCATAGATATGGTCGTCGCCGGTGTAGCCGTAGATCTCATCGTTGCCGTCGCCCCCATACAGGGCATCGTTTCCGACGCCGCCGTAGATGACATCGTCGCCGCCGCCGCCCCAGATCTCGTCATCGACGGTCAGCTCCCACAGGATTTCGCTCGGAACGGCCGGCTCGTAGGCCCCCGGATCAAACAAGGCATATTGACCCTCGTCAAGGAGATCGGGGCCCGCGTCCGCATCCCCCCAAACCATGTTTGGCGCATGCATCACTGGCTCGGCGGCGAATGTCGCCGCCGCCAACGTGTCCCAGACGCCGACCATCGTCTGCCATACGGCTGGCTCGAACGCCCAAAGCGCCGGAGCCTGACCGTCGTCGCCATAGAGGACGTCTTCGCCATCGCCGCCCCAGATGTCATCTCTGCCTTCGCCGCCGCGAGCCGTATCGTCGCCAGCCAGACCGTAGATCGTGTCGTTCCCGTCGCCGCCATACAGGTAGTCGTCGCCGTTTCCGCCGTCCAACAAGTCGTCGCCTGCCAGGCCGTGTAGAGTGTCGTCGCCGTCCCCTCCGTACAGACTGTCGTCCCCGTTGCCACCGTCCAGCAGATCATCGTCAGCTTCACCCTGGAGTTGGTCGTCACCATCGCCACCGTACAGCACGTCGCTGCCCTCGTAACCCTCCATGTAGTCCCCACCCGCCCCGCCGTCCATCACGTCGTCGCCATAGCTGCCGTACAGAGCATCGTTGCCCTCGCCACCGTAGAGGGCGTCGTCGCCGTGATGGCCCAGCACGATGTCGTCGCCGTTACGCCCGCGGACAAGGTCGTTCCCTCCGCCGCCGTCCAGGAAGTCGTTGCCGTCCCCGCCGTCCAAGAAATCATCGGCGCTGTCTGCCAACAAGACATCGTCCCCGGCATGTCCCCAAGCCCCAAGCGGTACGGCACCGATCATTTCGATCGCATCGTCGCCTTGATATCCGAAGGCCCGGACGGCGTTGACCGGTTGCGAGACATGCTCCGTGTTCCCGTTCAGCGTCACGGCCAGGTAGCTGCCGCCGGTGTCTTCAATGACGATGCTGTCGTCGCCCGTCGTACCGTGGATATAGAGGACGTCGTTAACGAGCGTCATCGGGTCCCCGGCGGCAAGCAGGCACCGGTCCTCAAGCCGCTCGACGACAGCCATCCTCCGCCTGGCCCGTAGCCGTTTGCCATGTCGGTTCTTCCTGCTCCGATTGAACTTCCGATTCGATTTCTTCTGGCGTTTCATCTTCTTGTCACCTCTGTCCCAAGGGCTGTCGCTGGTTCGAAAACTGTTGTTCAATGCCTCCACTCGGCTGCCTCGGGCTACCGCCAGATCCCGAGGATGTACATGAGTTCGATCATTTCAGGGCACAATTCGCCCTTCTCGACTTTGAACTCGTCCTCCACCGTTTGTCGGGTCGCCCTCTTTTTCCCGTTGGAGCGCAAATCGTTTGTCATTCCCAGAGGCGTGCCTCCGAGGCCACCATGGACACGCGGTTCGACAACGGGACCTCTGCTGAAAGGCCCTTGGGCCACGATGCCAAGTGGGCAACTCCCAAGACCGGCGTAGACGCTCGGTGTGAAACCGGCCACTGAACTTGCAAGCATCGCCACAGCCAGTGTTTTGCGGAACATTCTCATTTTGTGTACCTCCGTACGGTCAGATTTCGTTCGTCGGCCGGCTGTCCGCACACGCGGGTTCTCAGCCGGTCCACAGCTCACACGAGTTTGCCGCTCGATAGTGTCTACGGAGGACGCGCGAGAATCCTGCGCAGGTATCAGGAAAAACTCCGGACTCCACGCGTGACGAAGTTCACTGTCCCTGTGAGCATCCAGGCTGAACCCAATAGATTGGGTTGTGCAGAACTTCCTGGTTGTCCTTACCGCTGTGTCCGGAGGTGTAGATCAGCCCGGGCCTGGCGATGCGGTTGTGGCCCGTGGGGCGATCGAGGCTTCGAGCGGTAGCTGCCGTTTGGAACCGTACGCCAGATGCGGTGTGCCGGTTGGATCGACGCCAATCGAGCCGCAGCACAGGCCGCCCTTGAGCAAATGTTCCACCACCGTGACCGTCTCGGCCGTGGCCGGAAGATCAACCGGCGAGCCGTCATGTCGCTGCCAGGTCTTTCCGGAGTCGGGGCTCTTGAGGTAGCCGATCGTGTGGCTTCGGAGCGGCCTGCCGTCGGAGATGACGCAGAACAAGTGCAGCGTTCGGTGATCCGGACCCCAGGCCAGGGACTGATGGAAATGGGCGTAACCCGCCGCGTCGGCGCGCACCAGAGCCACGGGGCTCTGCCAGTCCTTTTCCGGTGGTTTAGCGTACAGATTCGTAACTCATTGCGGCCCGCCACTTTCGCGACAGGCCAGGTACAGGGTGTCATCGCGCCCGCACACCGGGCTGGGATACGTGCAGCGTTTTCCGAACGATACTTCGTTCGTCCACTCCGACGCGTCGTTGGGACGGGTCGAGCGTCGGTAGCGGAACGAATGATGGTGGGGATAATACACGGCGTGCAGAAAGCCCTTGCTGTCCACCGTTAACGCCGGCCCACCGTGATTGTCGAAGGCATCGCCAACGGTGTATTTCGGTGACCAATGCCCGCTGGCGCGGTTCAGGGTACGCACCCGCACTTTGAATCCTTCGTTGTCGGAATCAAGCCAGCCGACATGAGTCTTGCCATCAACCGTGACGATCTTGTTAGCCGCCGGATGCGCCGTGGCGGCGCTGCAACCCGTGGTCGAAAGCAAGAAGCCCGTCTCGGGATTCAGTGGTTCCGCCAGAACGTCCGAAACGGTGCCTCCCCACGAAATCGCACCGGCAGCACCAACGCCCAGAGTTGCCAAGAAGTCGCGCCGCCGCATTTCGATTCTCCGTGTTGCTCACTCGGCAAACCGAATCGAATATAGATCCGCGTCGCTCAACACAAAACGAAGACGTACGGGCTTTCCGGCCAACTGGGTGACATCTTCGACGCCTTTCCAACGCACGGTGTCGTCGATTCGGTCGCCGATGATTTCCTGGCAATCTGCAAGGGCGAACCCTTCGATCGGTTGGCCGTCGGGCGTTTGAAGTTCAACTCGCAGACTGCCGGCTGCAGAAGTCGCATAGTTCACCGTGAGCCGACTTCCCGAAAACGTCAACGGTTTCGTAATCAGCTCGCCGCCCGAGTAGGGGCCTCGGACTGACACAAAGCCGTCGGGCCGCAACGTGTAACGCCGCAAATGGACGGTCGGGTAGCCGGAGTTGTGCTTGATGTATAGTGACAATTCGTTGGGGCCCGTCTCGACAATGCCGCGAGCCGCGTAGTTCGCGCGCGATGTCCAGTTGCGAAGGTCGAGTCCCGGTCGAATGAACGCTTCGAGAAACGTCCGTTTCATTTCCGATCCGCCGCGCGCCGAACACAGTAGAATATCGGTGCAGTCGTTTGCGTAGTTCCACTTCGTCGGTGTTCCGATTTGCTGAGCCTCTTCCTCGGTCACCACGCGACGGCCTGGGAAAAACCGTGTTGGCAATCCGAGATAGATGTGCGGCGCGCGGATGTATGGGTGAATCTGGTTCGTGTAAAGGTGTTGACGCGGTTTGCCGTCGAGTTCCAGGTCGACCGGATCCGTCCAGTTGATGAAGTCCGTCGACGTCGTGCGGGCGATCCAACGGGTACCGTCGCGGAAGACGCGGAAGTAACAGACGTATTGCTGCTCGCTGTCTGACCAGAACGCATTGTTCTGCGAATCAAACGCGCCTTTTGTGATCACCGGTTCCTTCTGCAACTCCGTCCAGCGAATTCCGTCGGGCGAAACGAACGCGATCAGTCCGGGAGCGCCCGTGCCGCCAAGGGCCTTGTAACGCTGGTCGGCCGGAGCATCGGGATTCGTGTCAACGAACGGCGCGAAATTGTGGCAGCCCCGGTGTCGTGCAAGGACCACGTTGTTGTCCTTGGTGCCCTGGACCTCGAAGAGCCCGAGCTTCGGTTTTGTCCAGTGAATCCCGCCTTTGCTTTCTGCCACACAAGTGACTTCCGTGTCCAGCGCATGCCTTGCAGCCGGCATGCCTCGGTAATAGAGCCGGAAGACATCGCCCGCCTTCAATATCGTCGTGTAACCACTGTACAGGCCCTCCCAGGGCTGATCGAATTTCACCGAAATCTCACGCGGTTGGGGTGCGTGAAGCGTCAGCCGGGCCTCCTTGAGCTGGTCAATCAGACGCCCATCAACAAACAGCTCACGGCGGGTACCGATGTCGACAGCGTCGTCAGCCCCAACAACTTGAGGGCACAAGGTCAACAGTAGCAGTAGACAGTTCGCCGCAGTAGTAATAGTCCTTGCCATGTTTCATCCCTTTCGCATTAGTACCAGAAAGCACAATCAGTCTAGTTCCGGGCGAATCGCGCCACAATTCCTCACCGGCCTGTTTTGAGAATTGGCCATCGGGGCGCTTTGACAAAACGACAAGAAAACTCAGGCAGTTCTGTGGATAGGCGGCCTTGAATTCCGTTTGTACTAATACGGGGCTTTTGTGTTTTCTACCGGGCGTTTGGCGAGGAAAGGGGTGCATGCACGAACCTAAGCCGGATTCGGGCGAGACGCTCAGGCTGCTCGAACGAATTCGTGACGGATCTCCAGCATTTGACGAGTTGTTCCAGCGGCATCGCGGGTCGTTGCGGCGGGCTGTCGCCTTGCGGTTCGATCCGGCACTTCGCGCTCGTGCGGATCCGTCGGATGTCGTTCAAGAGGCCCAGATGGAGGCGTTTCGCCGATTACCCGACTTTCTGGCCCGCGAGCCCATGCCATTTCACCTGTGGCTACGGAAGACGGCTCAAGAGCGACTGATCATGATGCGTCGGAAACACATCGGTGCATCGCGAAGGACCGTCGGACAAGAGCTTGCTCTGCCAAATCACTCGTCGGTCATGCTGGCGCAGCACGTATTGGCTTCCAGCGGATCGCCGAGCAAGCTGGTCACTCAGGAGGAGTTGGCTCGCCGCGTCCGTCAGGCGATCGGCAAACTGCCGGACACCGATCGAGAGATCCTGCTTATGCGAACTTACGAAGGTCTTGCCTACGACGAGATTTCGTGCGTTCTGGAGATTGAACCGGCCACTGCGCGCAAGCGTTACGGTCGTGCTCTGATACGGTTGCAGAAGCTACTCACACAAGACGGTCTATCGGAGTCGCAATTGTGAGCCACCAGACTTCGGACACACAGCCTGCCGCCGATTCCAGGGAATCGTTGGTTGCGGAAGCCGTCGACCAGTTCCTGGAGTGTCTGGGCCGAGGCGAACGGCCCGACGTCGACGAGTTTGCAGGCCGGTATCCCAACATCGCCGAGTTGCTTCGGGACGTGTTGCCGGCGGTACGAGCAATGCATGCTCCAGAGACGCTGGAAGCCGCCGGTGATCGAGACTCGATATCCCCGGAAGTTGGCGGCTGCCTGGGCGACTATCAGATTCTCTGCGAAATCGGCCGCGGCGGGATGGGCGTTGTCTATGAGGCCGAACAGATTTCGCTGCAACGTCGCGTGGCCCTGAAGATTCTGCCCTTCGCTGCCGCGCTGGACCCAAGGCGGCTCGAACGTTTCAAGAACGAGGCACAAGCGGCCGCCAAGTTGCACCACTCGAATATCGTTCCGATCTACGCGGTCGGTTGCGAACGGGGCGTATACTACTTCGCCATGCAAATGATCGAAGGCGCAAGTCTTGCCCAGATTATTGCCCAGTTGAAGCGTTTGGCTGAACCCGCCGTCGCTGATGGCAAACCGACGTCGAAATCGCCCTCCGAAACTGGCGATGTCCTTGACGAGTACATGACGGTTGCGCCCAAAGCCACGGAACCAAGCGTCGGCCAGACACACGCCCCTCGTTTCCCGCGCTCTGCGGGTACCTTGCATGAGACCCCAGCAAGCCGATTCGACGAAACACAGGCCAGCGCCGAAGCTGCGTTTTCGACCGTGGGCACAAAGAACGGTGCGGCCCATTGCCGAGCTGTGGCAAGGCTGGGAATCCAAGCCGCCGAAGCGTTGGAACACGCTCACGAAATGGATGTCGTGCATCGCGACATCAAGCCGGCCAATCTGCTTGTGGACGCTCGCGGCAACCTGTGGGTGACGGACTTTGGACTGGCGCGACTGCAGGGCGATTCGAGTCTGACTATGACGGGCGACGTCGTCGGAACTTATCTGTACATGAGCCCGGAACAAGCGCTTGGTCGAAACAGCATCGTCGACCATCGCACCGACATCTACTCGTTGGGGGCCACACTTTACGAACTGCTGACTCTGCGGCCGGTTTGTGACGGCAATTCTCGAACAGAGGTTCTGGATTTCCTGTCCTCACGCGACCCGGTTTCACTCCGCCGAATCAATCGGTCGATTCCCACCGATTTGGAAACCATCGTCCTGAAAGCCCTGGCGAAAGAGCCTGCAGGCCGCTATGCCACGGCACATGAGATGGCCGACGATCTGCGTTCGTTCCTGGATAGCCGCCCCATTAGCGCCAAGCGGCCGACCGTGATGGAACGTGCGGCGAAATGGTCGCGACGGCACAGAGCGCTGGTCGCATCAGCGGTTTTTGTTCTGGCGTTGACTGTGGTTGGGCTTGCGGTCAGCAACGTGCTTATCGCGCGCGAACGGGCAAGAACGCGTGAAGCTTACGAAGAAGTGGCCGATAGACAAGCTGCAACGGCAGCCGCGCTGGCCGAAGAAGCCAAGCAGCGGGCGCTTGCCGAGAAGAACTTCCAAAAGGCGCGCGAAATGCTCGACTTTGTCGTGCAAGTAAGCATGGACGACTTGGCAAGTATTGAGGAAGCCGAGGCGCCCCGCGCTCGCCTGCTCCAGGCCAGTTTGGATTACTACGCCGACTTCATCCGGCAGACGGGCGACAATCCACCGCTCCAGGCGGAACTGGCTGCCAGCCATCTTCGCGTCGCCGAGATCCTGGACGGAGTGGGCTCGACCACCGCCGCCAAATCCGCTCTGGAGAAAGCCCTCGAAACACAGGAGCGGCTGGTCCGCGAGAATCCGGATGATAAGAATCTGCGGCGAAGCCTATTCAACATGTACCACCAATTCGGCATCTTTCGCGGTTTCTTATCGCTGTACCTAGTCGCCCGAGAAGCGATTCAGAAACATCTGGATCTCAGCAACCAGCAAGTCGCGAAGATCGACGAAATCCGCGAAGAGCAGCAGCGCGTCTATCGAGAGTTCTGTGATTCGCGAAGTACGGATTTGGGCAGCATGCGAAAAGAGTATCTGGCCAACAGGGAAGCCACGAAGGAAGCCATTGCCGAAACTCTGGATGCGGAGCAGATGAAACGCCTCGATCAGATCGTCCTGCAACGACGAGGTGCCAGTGCTTTCAGCGATCCGGAGATCGCCGACGGACTCGGACTGACCGCAGCTCAGAGAGAGAAAATCACCGCGATTCAAAACGAACCACGCTTTCCCTTCTCTTGGCCAGGCCGCGGACGCACGCCTGGGCGTTATGGAACGATCGACAAACGAATCCAGGAGATCTTGACTTCCTCGCAGGTAGAAATATGGAAGGAGATGACCGGCGAGCCGTTCTCCGACGATCTAAAGCGAACGTTCGGAAGACGAACGTTTTCTGGCCCTGGTGCGCCCCGGCAGCCGGACGGGACCTGAAACGCATCGTATCGTCTCCTGCCGGTCGTACACCAGGTAACCTGGGAAACAGTCACATCTGCCCCCATGTGCCAGAGTAGAACCGACACGTTGTACGGCACGGGCAACGCGGCATGTACCTTACTCCAATCGCGCGTTGCCCCATACCGCGTGGTCGCTGTTGATGCTGTCCCCGCCATCGGTCGTATGGAGGCGGAGGAACGTGGCGTTGCCGAGCGGCAACTTCAGCATTTTTGGGGCCACGCCACCAGACACGCGCTTGGACGAGTAGAGCGTCCGCCACTGACCGTCGAGTGTCGTGCCCGCTTGGACCGTGAAGACAACGCTCCCCTGACCCCCGGCGGAATCGCTGATCCCGATCTCGGCACGGAACGTCATGCCCGGTCGCACTACAGGAAGCCGGTACACGGCTTCGGCAAAGGCGCCGGCCTCGTTCCTTTTTGGGCAAAGGGTCAGGCATTTCGGGTAGATGCGCCCGACGATCTCGGCGACGTTGCCCACGTAGTCCCGGTCGCGGATCAACCCGCCGTGCGCGGTTGCTCTTTCAGGCTTCAGGTCACTGAGGTAGGTCACTCCATCCAGCAATGGCACACGGTTGATGAACGACACGGTTGCCACGGCACGGTGACCTTCGACGGACCGATCTGCAACTTCCACCTGGACGACGTGCCTGCGGGGCCGATGCTGTTCGTCGGCCAGGGCGGCGTCGAGCGCCACCACGACCTCGACGGCGCGGTCCTGCTCCGACATGGTCGCCGTGACGACGCACGCATCCCCGGTGTTCAACTGCGCGCCGTTCAACTGTACGGACAGCCGTTCGGTGTCGATCGGATTGATCGCATCACGGCACCGCAGAGTCAGCCTTCGCGGCGGGTCGATCCAACCGAGATCGTGCGTGGTCTTGGCGCTGAGGTCACGTCCGTCGAGGGCTATCGCCGTGAACTCTGGGGCAGACGTGTCGTTGAGATTCAGCCACTTGGGCTTGTTGCTCACGATCCGCACATCGCGGCCGCCTGTCTCGGCCGCGGTGAAGACCTGCTTCCCCGATGCGCTATCGCGCCATGCTGCGTCTCCCACACAGTACGCGAGAGGAGCCCGGGTCACGGGGCTCTCGACTTTGATGTTCCCCGGCGCGCGCAACGCATGTTGCTCCCATGCCGCGGCGGACTCCCGGCGCCAGCAGAAATCGTTGGGCACGGAAACGGTGCACCCTGGCTCGATGCCGTAGATGACATACCAGTCCCCAAGCCGAATGCCTTCGGCCGCGAGGCTGACGTCTTCAACCACGTCGAGCGTGTCGCCGCCAAAGCCACCGCCGACTCGATTCACGTTCTTGATCGTGAACGTCTTGCCGCGCTCGGGAAACCAGACCTTGAGGCCGTTGTACCACGGGTTGTTGCCGTGAGCGACCATGGGGCGGTTGGTCCGCAAAACGTTGGGACGATCGGTCGGGAGCATTGCGACCTGGTGCCAACTGGTGACGAACGGGGCGTGGTCCTGCAAATCGATCCGTACACGCCCGTCCTGTAGTGTGGTGACGCGTTCCACCCGATACCCCTCGTTGCAGGCATCGCGCGAGGGACTCTCGATCCGGATCAGCAACTGCCGCCCCGTCAGCGCCGCGCCGTCCGGCCACGGTCGATCCGGCGTGATGATCAGCGCGCTCTCTTGCCGCGTCCCGCTAATATCGCCCGCGATGTCCGCAATCGTACCCGTGAAATCACCGGGCAGCGTCACGCTGAAGGTGCCGCACCTAAGGAACGTGCCGCGGCAGGCCTCCGCTGCGATCACGTCTCCCTGGGCATCGTGACGCAGCACCGCGTAGCGAGCATCGGTATCGAGACCATTCGGCAATCGTACCGTCCCAGCCGCCGACTGGTAGACCACGGTGTCGGTATGACCGCCAGCCATGACGAGCGCCAACGCGACCGTGTCGCGCGCGCCACCGGCCAAGCTTGTGATGGGAAGCCGCGTCAGAGCCTTGATCGCGGATGCCTCGCCCGTGCGGTATCCTTCCAGGACGTGCACGAACAAGCTTATTGCGGCTTCCTTGCCGCGGCTGGCCGTGCGGTGCTCTATCAGGAAATCCCGAGAATCCATGAACGCAACATCCCCGTCAGCGCGCTGCCCGTTCGGCAAGGGCTGCGCGATGCGCCCGATCCAAGGGCCCTGGGCTGAGATCAGCTCGGTCTTTCCCGGTTGCGAGCCCACGCCGATCAGGCGCAAACGTACATCCCCGATCCCGGATGGAAGCGGTGACTTGATCCGGCCCGTGCTTGGATTGCGCGGTGCGTACGCCGCCATGTTTGTTCGCCATGTTATGTCCCAGGTCGCGCCGGGTTCGGCGTGCCGTGCCACGTGTCGGACGTCACGGAAGCTGCGGTAGTAGGAATCGTCCTCAGGCAGGCTGTCGCCGAAGAACGCATGGGCCAGATCCGGTGCCTGCGATGTGACTGGAGGCAGGTTCGCCGCGACGCGGTCGGCCCAGGCACTCTGGTAGAAGGCGTGGCGCGTGCCGCCGCGCAGTTTCAGTAGGTCGAGCACGTAAGGGCGCCCGTCGGGGCCTTCCACGCCGATCAGCGTGCGCCGGAATTCGGACACGTCCTTGCCCATCCGCGCCCACGAGTAATGGTCGCGAACGTCCAGCACCTGAAAGCCCGAGCCCGGCTCGCCCCCGGGCTCACCGCCCTTGAACGTGATCACCTCGCCATATCCGCGGTTGTCGCCCCAGCCTTTGCCGGTCGCGACTTCGTCTACTGTCACACCGTTCTGGCACAGGGGGGTGTGTGCGTAGTCGTACGCCCAACGCTCGGACTGCGCTATCTCGTGCGGGTAGTCCATGGCCTTGATCGCTTGGAACTCCGGACGCTCCCATTGTAGCCACGCGGTACAAGAGTGGGCCACGTAGCCGCCGCGGCGCATCACTGGCACGCCATCGACCCAACAGCCCAGGGACAGCGCGTCCCGCGCGTTGTGTAACGTGGCGCGGGTGTAACTCAGACAGAGTTCCTGCCGGTGACCGGGCCCGCCGACGCGCAAGATGCCCACGCCGTAACCAGCCCAATTGCGGCTGCCGATGCGTTCGTTTTCGCGAACCTGTGCCGGTGTCGTGGTGAGTGACCGCGGGAGTGCATACTCATGTTGGTCGCCGAATTCGACCTGCACTCCCCGCACCGTGCGCAGTTTCCGCATCTCATCGTTCGCAGCCCAGTAGAACGGATGGTCTTCCAGGAACCGCGGGTAGAACTCGAGCCAGCCCTTTGGATCGCGCAGGTACGGGTAGAAATAGCCGCCGGGCATGGCCATGTAGTTGGGCGCGCCTTCGCCGTTCATCCCGTCCTGGTACGTGTGGTTGTACATGGCCACTTCCTGGGCGGGCGCGGCAAAGTCGATCAGCAGCTCGTCCTGCACGAGCACGCCAAGCAGCCACAGGTGGACGTAGTTCGCCTCTTGGTAGTTTGTCAGCAACTTCTGCGAGAAGCAGTTCCGAAACATCAATGCAACTTCGCGCAGCAGCTTTTCCATGATCTTACGGTCGAGTGCGTCCGGATCGCCGTACTTCCTCTGCGAGTAGTACTTGAACGCGGGATGGTGTCGGACCCGGGCGAACGGCTCGACCCAGATGTGCTCGTCCGACATGTTGATCCAGCCTTTGTTGAAGATCGGCGTGCGTCGGTTCCAGCCGCCGAGTTCGCCGACCTCGAAGATTCCGGGTGGCCGCGGCGCTTCCCATTCAGCCCGGGTAAGCGGCCCGCCGTCCTTCTCGGCGGCGAGCTGGTTGCAGTAGCTCAGCGGTAACCCGTAGTAGGTATCGGCCACGTGGTCGAGCAATAGCGCGATCTTGTGCGCGTAGCGCGGGTCCGCAGTGGTCCTGAATTCCTGCCCGTACGACCGGATCAACTCGCCGCCAACGTGGAGCCAGCGGCGCTGATCGAACAGCGTCTTGATGAACAGCTCCCATTCCACACCGTTCCGGTCGCGATAGAGCGTGCACGGCACCGCCACTCGCGTGTCGTCCAGATGGTGGAACTCCACCGTGGTGTTCGGCTTGAGCGCATAGCCCAGCGGGAAGTCGCGTTCGTGGCCGTACAGTTCCGTGCCGCAGCACAGTGCGGTGGCGTGGTACTCGTTCTGCGCGTCGTAGGCAAGACGCAGCGACTGGGACTGGCAGAACGGACAGTAGCTGATGAGCACGCCCTTTGCGGCGGCTTGGTCCACGTTGCCGGAACGGACCTGGGCGAACGGGGAGATGTGACGCGGGAAATCGGCCACCAGTTCAGCGTCCGCGGGCGACGCTGCCTGATATTGCGCAAACGCCTCCTCGGGGGCTACGCGCGGGTTTGCCGCCTCCCAGCGAGCGACCTGCGCCCGAGTCCACTCGGCAAAAAGCGTGTCCGGCGTGACATGCGGCAGCTTTCGCCCGGGAATGAGCTTGGCGACCATCGCGCCACGATCCGGCGCATTCCACAAGAGATTTGCTGCCGCATCCAGTTGCTGGGCCTGAATGCGACCGAACAGAGCGCCGAGCCCAACCACGCATCCAACCACACGCCATATCAACCGCATCGCTGTCCCTCCGAGTGGATCCAAGAGCCTGTTGGGCTTTGGCGACATTTCGCCATCTCCGACATCCTCCTCCCTTCGTTGACTGGGGTTACGGCGGATGCCGCATTATGTCAATCATAACGTATACCAATTATGCATACGCGTTTTTGAAACGTAACAGTCACCTCTTTCGGCCAAATGCCATACAATCTATCCTGACATACCCCCATAGATGCCACTGGAAGGAAACTGAAATGAAGAACTCCCAATGTCGAATCCCTCACGCCTCGAAACTCTCGCGCCGTCGCTTCCTTGGAGGCATCGCCGCGGCAACGGCGTTCTCCGTCGTATCGCGTCATGTATTGGGCGGCGAAGGACACGTCGCGCCGAGCGAAAAGACAACCCTCGCAGGCATTGGCGTCGGCGGGCAGGGCATCCAGAACATGCTTCGCTTCGCGGACTTTCCCGAAATCCAGATCGCGGCCGTCTGCGATGTCCAGCGCGAAGGCAACCGTTACATGTCGTGGAACTGGAGCCAGGGCAAGGACCAGCGACTCGCCGGCCGCGAGCCCGCCCGGCGAGCCATCGATGCGAAGTATGCCAAGCAGAAGGACAGGGGCAAGTACCAGGGCTGCAACTCCTACGCCGACTACCGCGAACTGCTTGACAAGGAAGACGTCGACGCCGTCATGGTCGCCACACCGGACTTCTCGCACGCCGTCATCACCATGGCCGCCATCAAGAAGGGCAAACACGTCTACTGCGAAAAACCGCTTACCTACTCCGTCTACGAAGCCCGGCAGGTGACCGAAGCGGCCCGGAAGGCCAAAGTCGCGACCCAACTGGGCAATCAGGGCCAAGCGGAGAACACAGCGAGAATGATCCAGGAGTACATCCTGGATGGCGCGATCGGCCCGGTCCATGAAGTGTATGTGCCATGGGGACGCGGGTTCTGGGATCCGCCTCCAGGTCCGGGGCGTCCTCAGGAAACCCCGCCCGTTCCGGATGGCCTGGATTGGGACCTCTGGCTCGGTCCGGCACCGGCACGGCCGTACCATCCGTGCTACGAGCCGTGGCGATGGCGCGACTGGTGGGATTTTGGCACGGGCCAGATCGGGGACTTGGGTTGTCACAAACTCTCGACGATCTTCAAAGCCCTGAAGCTGGGCAGCCCGACGAAGATCGAGGCCGAGTGCGACGCGGTCAATCCAGAGATCTACCCGCGCGTGTTCAACATCCACTTCGAGTTCCCCGCCCGCGGTGACATGCCGCCGGTCAAGCTGCATTGGCTCAGCGGTGGAGCCCAACCGCCTCGCCCCAAGGGACTCGAAGAGGGCCGACGCCCGTCGGGCGATATCATGATTGGCGAGTCCGGCGTGCTCATGGGCCACCGGCTCGTACCGGAAACCCGGATGCGAGAATACGGCCAACCGCCCGAAGTTCTCGCCCGATCGCCAGGCCACGACAAAGAGTTCGTCGACGCCTGCCGCGGCGGCGAGCCCGCCGGATCGGACTTCGTCGCCCATTCCGGCCTACTCACCGAAGCCTGCCTGCTCGGCAACATCGCCTTGCGCACCGGCAAGACCCTCGAGTGGGACGGCACCAACTTCAAAATCACCAACGACGAAGAAGCCAACGCCCTCCTCCATCGCGAGTACCGGGAGGGTTGGACGTTGTAGCGGCGGGCGGATGGAATGTTGGAGGCAATTAGCGTCCGCTCTGCAATGCAAGCTGGCTCCTTGTTCTCCGCCGTCTACTGCGCGCTCAGGAGACGCGGCAATGCCAGAGTGCGCCACATGTCGATTTCAAGTCGAAATATTACCTGTGCAGATTTGACTTGAAAACGACATTGTGCTAATATTGCGTGGAAACTATCCGTGCGTTGAAAAGACTCAAGATCGACATTGGAGCCATGGTATGTTTGTCGGCAGAGAGTGCGAAATGCAGCTCTTGCGCGAGTTCCATAAGCGACGCACGGCGGGACTGGCGGTGTGCCGCGGCCGGCGACGGATCGGCAAGAGCACGTTGATCGAGGAGTTCGGCCGAGGCGAGCGGTTTTACGAGTTCTACGGTCTTGCGCCGCGGGAAGGGATTGCCAACGAGCATCAGCTCAAGCATTTCGGCCAAATGGTGGGGACCGCGTTTGGGCTGCCCGCCTTGCGTTTCGACAATTGGCACGAAGCCCTTTCTACCCTGGCCGGTCTGACGGTCGAGGGGAAGGCGATCGTCCTGTTGGACGAAATCTCGTGGCTGGCGTCCAGGGACAAGGACTTTGCCGGAAAGCTCAAGGGCGTCTGGGATACGAAGTTCAAAAAAAACGATCGGCTGATCTTGATCCTGTGCGGTTCGGTCACCTCGTGGATCGACGACAACATCCTGAACGACAAAGGGTTCATGGGAAGGGTGTCGCTCACGATCACGCTGGACGAACTCTCGATGTACGACGCTAACAAGTTTTGGGAGGGCGCCGGACAGGTCTCGGCGGCGGAGAAACTGCGCATGCTGTGCGTGACCGGCGGCGTTCCCCGCTACCTGGAAGAGTTGCGTCCCGATCAGACCGCCGAGCAGAACATCAAACGCATGTGCTTCTCCCCGGAAGGGCTGCTGTTCACGGAATTCGATATGATTTTCCGCGATATCTTTGCCTCGCGCTCGGCGACGTTCAAGCGGATTGTCGAGGCGCTGTCCGGCCCGCCGCTGGAACCGGGTGACTTATGCCGCGCCCTGGACGTTAAACCGACCGGCGGGCTTTCCGGGATGCTCTCGATTCTGGCGGCATCCGGCATGGTGGCCAGGGATTTTGCCTGGGATACGTCCGGTAGGAAGACGGCGTTAAGCAAGTACCGCATCCGGGATAACTACCTGCGTTTCTACTTGCGATACATTGACCGGCAAAAGGAAAAAATCGAACAGGGGCTTTTCCGCGATGCGCATCTGGAGAATCTCGTCAACTGGGACGCCATCATGGGTTATCAGTTCGAGAACCTGATCCTCAACAATCTCGACGCGGTCATCCGCCGACTGGACATTCCGCCGGAGAGCATCATCAGCGCGGCGCCCTTCTTCCAGCGCAAGACCCGGCGGCACGACGCATGTCAGATTGATCTACTGATTCATACCCGGAACACACTGTACGTGTGCGAGATCAAGTTCCGCAAACGGATCGGCGCTGGTGTCATGGAAGAAGTAAAGCGGAAGATCGAAAAGCTCCCCGGCCGGAGCAAGTATTCGGTACGGCCCGTATTGATCTATGAAGGCGAACTAGCCCCCGCGGTCAATCGCTCCGATTTCTTCTGCCGGTTAATCTCCGCAGCCGAATTACTTAACCACCCTTGAGAAAACCCGGCCTTGGACGTGGCCCAGTGCCGGGCCTGTGGCGAACTCGTCTTCGACGATCGCGCGGATGAACAGGTCAGCGATGTATTGCGAAGCCATTTGAGTCTGCTGACTCCCGGTCCGATTCGCCAAGCCTTGCGGACGTTGGGGATGCAGCAGAAGACCCTGGCAGCCTCCTTGGGGATCGCCGAAGCGACGCTGTCACGCTGGCTGAGCGGCGGCCTGATTCAGTCCCGGGCGATGGATAATCTGCTGCGCGTCTGTTTCGGCATCCCCGCCGTCCGGGAAGTGCTGACCGGGGCGAAGAGCGTCTCCGATCTTGGAGTGTCCGCCGAGACTTGACCGCGAAATCAGGGAAGGCGTAATCAGGCGCCCAATGTCTCGGAGTAGCGGTCAGCGTTGGTCGAACCTCTCGAGCCGGCCGCTCATGCCCCGTCCTCCACCCGATACAACGCTACCTCGTCCCAATACACTTTCCCGCCTTCGCGGAAACCGTCTGCGATTGGGATCATTAGAGCGTGGGTGACTTCTTTGCCTTTGATCTCCGCCTCGATCTTGCCGCCAGCGACGATCAGGGTCCATTTGCCAGGGGGTGGGGTGATCTTGGTGCTCAGGCCGGGGAGGTTTTGGCCATCGGCGCCGCGTGGGGTGACGGCTAGCTCACAAGTGCCTTTGCATTCGGTGCCTTCAGGCATGTCGACGTAGACCCATGCGAAGGCGCAGTACTTGCCGGGCGGGAGCGGTTTGATGACGTTGACCGGACCGCCGCGGTACATGCTGTCGCACAGCAGACTGCGCTCGCCATCGTGCGTGCGGTCGGTACTGCGGAGCATCCTGCCCACGCCTTTCTTGGTGACAGGATCGGGCTTGACCCAGTAGGACCAGTCGGCGCACAGGCTGCCCTTGCCCTCTTCGAAGGAATGATTCTTGGAGATCGGCGTGATGTTGCCGTCGACGATGGCGAGCATGAGACCCGCCTGGTCGCGGACGTGCTCGGACTCCGAGCTATGGGCGAGTTCGGCCACGCGCTGACGGACGGACGTGTTGCCTTTGGCGACCCAGTCCATGACCGCCCACATGCCGTTGCCGCCCCATGTCTCGCCGGACAATGCGCCGAAGCGCTCGATGTTCAGCGGATTCACGAGCACGGGGTCCTTGGGGTAAACCTCCAATGCCAGACGACGCCGCTTCCGGGCCATTCGCATGGCCGTCTGCGCGTTGTTGAGTGCGGCCAGAGCTTGGGTTTCCGTCTCGATCACCGGCGGCAGCCTGCGATCGGCCAGGTAGGCCAACGCCGAGGCTTCGTAGTACTGGAACGCCTTCTCCAGCAGCTTGGCTCGCGCGCGCTGCTTATCGGTTTGGCACTTGTCGATGCATGTGTCCAGCAGACGTCGGCTCTCGACAATGTCTTCCTCTTTCACATCGGACAAGTACCCGGGATGGCCGAAGTTCAGATACTGCCCGCCCGTCGAGAACCACGCCGAGTCGAGGATGTCCTTCGTCCAGAACCGTTCCCAGATCGCGTAGTATTCGGCTAAGTACGGCGCCGCTTCGGGGCCGACGCACCGCTCGTACCATTCCCGCAGCAATGCGTCCACATCCGCCTGCGGGTTCCACCATAGCTTCAGGAAGACGTACGGCTTCGGTCCCTCGCCCCAGTTGGGATAGATCTCGGCATAACACGCGCGCACACCGTGGGCGTTTCCGTACCGGACGTACTCCTGAGTCTGATGGAAGTAAACCCGTGGCAGGCAATAGGGCGTACCGTAGATGTAGTCGTACCAGCCGAGCGACGGGCTGGCCTTCTCCCAAGCCTCGGTCGCCGCGTGGCCGGCGGCTTCGACCTCGGGGTGGATCCACTTCATGCGGTCGTAGGTCATGTAGGGGATCAGCCGCTCGTGCACCTTCACGTTCTTCGGTGGCGAGGCGACCTCGCTGTATGCCAGGCACCCGAACCACTTGCCGGGATGCTTCTTTAGCACGCCCTCGATGACCTGGTTGCACCAGCCGTAGTACAAATCGGAGTAGTCGGCGCGTCCCAGGAAGTTAGGCTCCTCGGGAACGCGCTTCAGGCAGTCCGGGCAGCGACAGTGACCGCTGCTGTCGTTTACGCCCAGCGAGAAGGACGGCGCGTCGGGGTGGTTGTCAAAGTAGCGAGTGATGTTCTTGACGGCCTCCTCGACGGTGCCCTCGGCACTGAAGCACGGCTGCCAGCCATGGGTGTTGTTGGTCGGAGGCAGGAAGCGCGTCTTGCCGTCCTTCATGGGGAAGAAGTCGGGATGCGTCTTGGTGTACGACTCCGGCGGGAACACGTGCAGCAGGTAGTGGTGGAAACTCACCCGGCCGTGCATCCGGTTGCGGCGCGCCCACTTGGTCTGCCAGCCGCCGCTCAATCCGCTGAACAGCCGTGAGAAGATAGCTGGCTCCTGGCGAACCTGCCCCACGGGGACCTCGATCGACGCACGCGCCGGCACGTCGTCCCCATCGGGTCCCGGCAACAGCCAGCGGACGCCTACGTAGCGCTCGAGGAATTCGCACACGCCGAACTCGGTGCCGTACGGCGTGGGTCCGGCGATGATCACCTGCGACGGGTCCACGCCGTGGATCACGAATCCGTCGTCGTCCAGTTGGTCCAGCTCCGGGTGGAGCCGGTCGACGTGTTCCGAGCGGCCCACGTGAATCGCCACCGGCTGCTTTGCCGGCTCGGGCACCGGCCCCTTCACGATCGACAATTCAGCCCCGGAGGACTGCTTGACGTACTGGACCAGCAGCCGGGCGGCCGCTTCGGTTTGCCCGTCCGCATCGGCCGGCAGCACGACCGTCGCCCGCGGCTGGCCGTCCAGGACAATCCGAATCGGCTCGGCCGACCAAGCGGTGGTGCCGAATGCCAAGACGACGACCCCAAGACACAGTGCGAGCGGCAGATTCAATGGTCTCTCCCATGCCCCGCGCAACGGGCATCGCGGGGGAGAGGGTAGGGCGAGAGGGTAACTTCTTATCTGCCGATCGGCTAGTACCTCGTGCACCTTCATGGTCTTCCTCCTCCATCACCAGCGGTGGTCTTTCCACAGCGGACTTCTTGCTTGACGAACAGAACGGCTGAACGACAACATCGTACAATGGCCGAACGCGCGGTTCAAACTGACATGCTCGATGAAGTGCGTCTCCGCTGCATCCGCTTGGAGCGATCGTGGACAGTCCACAAAATGCGAGGCGTCCGTACGCTTGCCATGACACCACGCGGCGGTATAGCATAGTGCCACGACTGGCAACTAATTCTTGGGGGAGTTAATACGATGATCGAACTTGGTTTGCACACGGACAATTGGCGTACGCTCAGCGGCAGTTTCGAAATGGCCTGCGAATCGGCGGTCAAGTATGGGCTGGAACACGTCGAATTCTCGGCGATCCATGGCCAGTACTTCATCACAGCGATGGGTTACGATCCGTCGATCTCGCTGCAATCGAACCCGCGAGCTCTGCGTCGATACCTGGAATCGAAAGGCCTGAAGGTCTCCCAAATGGATGGTTCCTTCCCGATGATGGGGCCCGAAGGTTCATCTTTTGGCGTCCAATACGCGCAGCAGACGATTCGCTATGCGGCCGAGTTGGACTGTCCTATGGTCGACACGGTGGACGGTGCGTTGGAAATCCCCGGCATGACGAAGGACGATGTGTTTCGCATCACGTGCGACAACTACCGCCAGATCCTGCCGTGGGCCGAAGACTACAACGTGATTGTCAACGTCGAACCGCACGGGCCGTACACCTCGGACGGCGATTTCATGGAACGGTTGTTCGAGTACTTCGAATCGGAGTATCTGCGATTCAACATGGACACGGGCAATTCATTCATCGCTGGGTTGGATCCCGTCGAGTACATCAAACGCTTCCGCAAGTACTTGACTCACGCTCACATCAAAGACGTAAGCGAAGGTCTCGCGTCCGCCCTGCGCGGAGAGGAGACGGGGATCGCCGTAAGCGAAGTACCGGTTGGCGGGGGAGTGAACGCCGACAACATCAAGAAGTGCATCGAATTCCTCAAGGAAACTGATTGGAGCGGAGGCGTGTCGATCGAATGCTACGGCAGCGACGAGAACACGCGAGCCAGCGTCGAGTTCATGCGTTCGATTATCTGAGAGCGTATCATGGCCGATTCGCCTGGATGGATGCTTTATGGTGCCAACGGCTTCACGGGGCGGTTGATCACGGCAGAGTCCGTTGGCCGAGGCATGAAACCCATTTTGGCGGGGCGCAGTGCCGACAAGATCGAGCGGCTCGGCCAAGATGCCGACTGTCCGTGCCGCGTGTTTTCGCTGACCTCCGTAGACGAAGTGGTCAAGCATTTGGACGGGGTTTCCGCGGTGCTGCATTGCGCGGGCCCGTTTTCGCAAACGGCACGGCCCATGATGGAGGCGTGTATCGCTCGCGGAGTCCACTATCTGGACATCACGGGCGAAATCGACGTGATTGAATGGGCCAGCCAGCAAAGTGACCGGGCACGCACGGCAGGCGTAACGTTGCTGCCGGCCGTCGGGATGGATGTTGTACCCAGCGATTGCCTGGCCGCACTGCTGAGCGAATCGTTGCCGAACGCCGTGCGACTGGAACTAGCTTTCAGCGGCGAGTTATCCGTGAGCCCGGGCACGGCGAAAACGATCTGGCAAGACATTCACCGTGGAGGTCAGGTCCGCCAGGACGGCCAGATCGTTCGTGTACCGGCGGGCTGGAAAACCCTGGAGGTTCCTTTCTCGCGCAAATCTCGCTTGGCGATGACGATTCCCTGGGGAGACGTTGCGTCCGCTTACCACACGACGGGCATTCCGAATATCGAGGTGTACGCCGCCCTGTCGCGCAAACAGATAACGCAGACGCGGCGCTTCCGCTGGCTGGTTGCGATGGCCGGTCTAACGCCAGTGCAGTGGATGGGACGTCGATGGATTGACCGACGGGTGAGTGGGCCGGACGAGCGGGAACTACTCCATGGGCGCACCGAATTCTGGGGCCGAGTCACCGATGGCGACGGCCGGACGGCCGAAGCGACTTTGGAGACTCCGAATGGCTACACGCTGACGGTTCAGACCTCGCTGGCAGTTCTCAAACAAGTGCTCGAAGGCCATGTCGCTCCCGGCTTTTTCACGCCAGCCAGGGCTTTCGGCGGTGACTTCATACGCCAGTTGAGCGACGTCACGTTTCAGTGGATTGACCGCCCAGGGAGCTGAAGCGTTTGCCCGGTAGGTCCCGTCTGCCGGACGGGACCTGATTTGGCGCCGAGCAAAGCACACCCGCGCCGACCAATGCCCACAGGTCCCGTCCGGCAGCCGGGACCTACTGACCCACGAGCGGTACTGCCCGCACAGCACGGTTTGCCTGACCGTTACAGTTTAGCCCGCCTAATGCTCACTACCGATACAATCGTTCAAACCGGTGATATGCGTCTAATGCATACAAACGGCCGGGGTCGAAGAACGTGATATCGTGCGTTGGTGGTCGGCCGCTTCCGAGGAAGGGTCGACGAACAGGGAACTCCGGTGAGATTCCGGGACGGCCCCGCCGCTGTAACCGAGTGCTAGGAAGGCTGCTCCTTCTCTTGGGTCATTGTCGCTCCGGGCTACAAGGCTGCGCGACGAGAAGGCCGAGCGAGCCCTAACTCGGAAGTCAGAAGACCTACCAATGCCTGGCCGGCGGCAGATGGCGAGGGACGGAGCCGCAGCATCACGGGTACCGTGAGTGGACCCGTGCCATTTCGTCATGGAGGACGTCTAACCATGTCCAGCTTTCCCACCATACCACGAGACGATTCCCCAGGATCTCACCCCACAATTGGTCTGTGGACCATTTGTTTTGGACTGCTAGTCCTGGCAGCCTCGGCACGTTTTTCTCAGGGCCAACAGCCCGATAACGCGGACGCCCCAGCAACGGCTGAGGTGACGGACGACGAGGACACAGCCACATCAGCCGAAGAGGAGCCAATGGTAACACCACCCGAGGCTCCTTTGCCGGAAGTCCCCGAGACAACCGTTGTCGGCCGGCCCGGCGCGTTCCCGGCCGGTCCGCTTGTTGAAGGCACCGTTACCACTCCCACGCGAACCGCTACCAGTATCGGGCAGGTCGGCAGTGCGACAACGGTGATCTCGTCCGAACAGATTCGCCGGAGCGGCTATTCGGTAGTGGGCGATTTGCTGGAGGGCACCACAGGGCTGCGCGTTGTCCGACAGGGGGCTCCTGGAGGTCTGACTTCCGTCTTCCTGCGGGGAGCCAACTCGAATCAAACCAAGGTCCTCTTGGACGGCATACCAATCAACGACCCAAGCAGCGCGGGCCGCGCTTTCGATTTTTCCCACCTAAGCGTCGACAATATCGAGCGTATTGAGATCGTGCGTGGTCCTCAAAGCACGCTTTACGGAACGGATGCGATCGGCGGCGTGATCAACATTATCACCAAACGTGGCGAAGGACCGCTTACCGCCCGCGCCAAATTCATGGGCGGCAGCTACGGCACCAATCGCCAGGACGTATCTGTCTCCGGAGGCACCAACTGCGTCAACTATTCGATCGGCGGATCGCACTACTACACCGACGGCTTTTCTTCGGCCTCGGAACGCCTGGGCAACACGGAGGACGACCACCACCGTTTGGGAACCGTGTCCGGGCGATTCGGCTGGACGCCAACTGAAACGTTCGATGTGGACTACGTGTTTCGTTGGGCGGATCTTCGCACCAATATCGACAATTTCGACTTCACCACCGGCCTGCCGTTGGATGAAGTGGGGACGTCACGTCAGAGTCTAACGGAGTCGTTTTATTCGCGCATCCAGGCCCGCTGGGAGATGTTCGATGGCGGAATCGAACAGAGACTGGCCTATAACCTGACCGACTACAGCCGTGGAGACACGGGTGATTTGGGGGCTGTTCCCTTTCCCGTTACTCCCTCCGCGTTCGAAGGGCAGACGCGCAAGTTGGAGTGGCAGGCAGATGTCCTCCTGCTTCAAAACAATCTCCTGTCCGTAGGCGCTGATTACTATGTCGAAGATGCGTCCAGCTCGTTCGGCCTCGCCGCGTCGCAGAACAAGTACGGCTTCTTTCTTCAGGACCAGATCGAGTTGGCGGAACGGTGGTTCACCACCGTCGGATTTCGATGGGACACCTGGAACGTGGCCGGAGAGGCTCAGACGTACCAGGTCCGCTCGGTCTACAACGTCCACGAAACCGGGACGTCTTTCCACGGAACGCTCGGTACGGGATTCCGGGCCCCGTCCTTGTCGGAAAACCTGGATCCACTGTTCGGCAATCCGGCCCTGAAACCCGAAGAGAGCCAAGGCTGGGACGTCGGAGCGACACAGCGCCTGCTCGGCGATGACATGATCGTCGAGTTCTATTACTATCGCAACGACCTGCGCAACCTGATCGTGTTCGATTTCTCGATTCCACCGTTTGGCGCACTCGCCAATGTCGGTCGTGCACGGACACACGGTGTCGAAGTCAACGCCTTATGGAATATCCATCCGGACGTCGCGCTGAGCGCCTCGTATACGCGCACCGATACGCTGAATGTCGACACGGGATTGCCGTTGGCAAGGCGTCCAAAGGACCAAGGCAGCATCGGCGCGACCTATCGTTACTGTGAAGGGCGCGGCGCGGCCAGCCTGTACGCTCTGTTCTTTGGCGACAGTATCGATAACGGTGTGTTCGGTGGCCCTGCTTTTCGCGTCCTGGACGGGTACACCTTGCTGAACATGGTCGCGGACTACCAATTGACCGAGCACATGCGATGCTTCTGCCGCTTCGATAACCTGCTGAACGAGCACTACGAAGTTGTGACTGGCTACGGCACCCCACTGTCTTCCGCGTTCGGAGGGATCGACCTCGTCTGGTAGTCCTTAGAGTGGATCGTTGGCACCCGGTGTTTGTTTCTTGGGCAGGGCCATGCCGCTGCTACCCGCAGCCGATATCACGATGTGCGGCTTGTTAGAAACGGGGTTACGCTCCGTAAACACTTTCACTCCGTAAACGCGCTGGATCATGTCCGTCGTCAGGACGTCCTCGGGCGGACCGAGAGCGTCCATGCGGCCGTCGTCCAACACGGCCACTCTCTCGCAGTACTCGGCCGCCAAATTGAGATCGTGGAACACGCTGATCACGGTCATGTTGGTTTCGCGGTTCAGCTTGCCGATCAGGTCAAGGGCGGCCAGTTGATG
>JADHUC010000346.1 GCA_016784735.1 Pirellulaceae bacterium
ACGGCAGCCCAGGAAGCCGCGAATACCGCTGGCATATTCGTACGCGACGAAGCCATTGTCAAACGTATTGCCGTCGGTCGGAGATACGCGGCTGCCCGTTGCCACGGCTCGAATCGGCATTTCGTCGTCCAGCCACCAGGACATCTTGTCGACGCTGTGACCACCGGACAGCAAGATGGTCACGCCGCCCGACAGCCATAGATAGTCGTACCAGTCACGGATTTGCCATTCCACATCCGTCATTTCCGGCGTACGCTCGCCATGATATTTGTGCGACAGACTGCCGCGGTAGTAGGTGGCGTAGATGGCTCGCACGTCCCCGATTGCACCATCTCGGATCTGTTGCGCGACGGCTCGGTGCCGGTAGTCGTAACGCCAGCAGAATCCGGACAGAATTCCCAGGTTCTTCTGTTGGGCCAGTTGTGCGGATTCCAGAACCGAGCGTACCCCCGGCGCATCAATTGCGGCCGTGATTTCCACAAAGGCGTGTTTGCCCGCCCCGATCGCCGCCGCCAGTTGCTGTGGGCGAAAACCGGGCGGCGTGGTCAACAGCACCACGTCGACATCGCTGTCGATCAACTTCTGAAACGCGTCGAAGCCCACGAAACAGCGATCCGGCCCAACCTTGACTTTCTCCGGTGATCGCTTACGGAGAATGTCCAGGCTCCGCTGTAACTCGCCTTCAAACAGGTCGGCCATCGCGGTCAGCTCGACATCGCTGCCCGCGTCCAATGCCTGAGCGGCAGCGCCGGTGCCTCGCCCACCGCAACCGATCAGCCCGATTTTCAAGGTTTCATTGACGCCGGTGCCGGAAGCGACGGCCGGCGCGCTGATCTGGCTGGCCAGCGCGCCGCCGATGGCACCTGCGGTCGACGATCGAAGAAACCCTCGCCGCGAGGTCGATGGCGATGACGTATCAGTCATGGCGTCATTCCTTTCGATTTCAGGCACACGGGAACTTGGATTCTGAATACAGAGTTTACCACAATCGTTGCAGGACTGGTGTTTCTCACGTTTCCTTTGCGTCGGCCCCCGTTTCGGATTCCTGTTCGAGATTCCTTACGCAACGGAAACCGATGTCCGGACGAGCGAAACAGGAGTCGGCAAAACTGCCGGGCGATTCGCCCGAGCGGTATGCTGATCGACAACCGACGGCGCTGGAATTCCAAGCTCCGCCACGGAGCGCATACTTTTCTCCATCAGCCGGTCCGCGGGGGTTTCTTTCCGGACTGTGTTTGTAGTAGTCCTCGTCGTATTTGTCGTTGCACCACTCGGCCACATTGCCGTGCATATCGTATAGGCCCGCCGGATTGGGCTTCTTCTGTCCGACGGGTTGGGTCCTCTTGTTGGCGTTTTCTTTATACCAAGCGTAAGTCTTCAGTGTGCGCCCGCCCCCACCAAAAGAATACTCCGTCTCGGTTCCCGCTCGACAGGCATACTCCCATTCGGCTTCGGATGGAAGCCGGTAACCGCTCGCCCGAGGATTGCATGCCCCCGTCTCTTCGTCATAGCAGGGCTCAAGGTCCTCGGACAGGGAACGAGCGTTGCAGTAAAAGGCGGCCTCAAGCCAGCGCACCTGTTCTACGGGATGCTTTGGATCTTTGAAGCGAGAAGGGTTACCGATGACAAACTCAGTGTATTCCTCCTGGGTCACTTCATGTCGGTCGATCAAAAACGAATCGACCCAAACGTTGTGGATGGGAGCCTCGTCAGGGTCACCCCGCTTGCTTCCCATGGACAAACGACCTTCGGGAATCAGAACCATTTCGACGCCGCCTGCGGTCTTGATGATCTTCGGCGGCTCTTTCGGCGACTTCGGCACGCCGGTCCTAAGACGCGGTAAGCAGAACAAGACTGCAATTCCTGCAGCAAAGGCCAAGAGTACGCCGACAAGGACCCATCGGTTCCGCATCGCTTCTGAGTACCTCACCACGAACTTTCGGAGATTGCACCGGTGACAGAAACCCGGTTTTTCCGAAAAAACCGGGTTTCTATTCCGCGCGGGAACTTCTGCGCGGGTACTTACTCTACTCTCACAGCCGCAGGACGCCGAACCGTCCTCACTCCTCCGGGTCTCGGTTCCTCAGTAGCTGCCTGCAGAGTCTGCCGATCACGGTCACGTAATGCTTCAGCTCATCGCGACCGCTCTCCCTCCGTTCCAGGCAGAGATCGGATATGGCTGCCGTGATCCTGCGGTAGGGCTTCAGCGAATCCTCCTGGAACTGGGCGACGGCCCTTACTCGTTCAGCAAGTTCATCGAGGCGCTGGCGATCGGTCGTCAGCCGCTCGGGCTGCTCGCGGCAAATCCGTTCGATTTCATCGGCCACTTGGCATCCGTAGGCGTAGCGGGTGGGCTTCATCTTGTCGAGTTCCGCATGATGCTTTCGGATGCTGCTGGCGAACTGCCGATACTCCGCGGTTCCCTGCTTCGCTTCCATTGCGGCGCAGACTTCTCCAAGAGCCTCAACAAACGTTCGGTATTCGTTACATCGGTTCTCCAACCTTTCCATGATGGCTTTGGCATCTTCGGCGAGATCGGAAATGTAATTCGGATCCTTCTTGACGCGATCGAGATGGTCCTTCCAGGTGTCCTTCAGGTCGTTCACCGTTCCGCATACATCCCGATGCTTTGTCCTTTTTGTGCTCTTCTGAACACCTCCTCGGATATCGCTTTCAAGGAGATAGGCACTGGGGCCTGCTCCGAGCGTTTCACGGTAGATGTCCATGGGGGTCACGATGTCTGCTGGTGTATCCTCGGTGCGGGCGTACAGATACATGAACAGATACTCGAATGTGCCGCTCCACGAACACGCAAAAGCGAAATGATCACCCGTCACGTCGTTGATTCGGTGTCTGCCGCGCACGCGACCGGTCAACCGCCATCTGCCCTGGTAGGGTGGCTTCCAGTCGCTGATGTACTGACCACTTGAACTGTAGATGCGCCGGATGCGCTCGAAATGCCAGTTATCCCGATCGTCCAGAAGACCGACAAAGATGCTCTGCCCCTTGAAGTTCGCGTTTACAGCGCTAATGGACGGAAAGACAGGATGTCCATGATTGCTGACCGCCTTGTCGGAACCGATCAGGATATCTCCCGCTTGATCGACGGACGGATAGGTTATCACACTCACAGAGTTCCCGTCACAGTCGAGGCCGATGACAAGATTGTCCCGTGGAATCGAGACTTTCGCGCCAGACTTCTGCTTCAACGAATCGCAGATAAAGTCCTCGCCAAATTCACTGGGAACGACCACCAACTGGCTCTTGACATCGATGCCAAGTCCGCCGGCATTTTCTATCGGCTTGGCCTCGATCCAGTGCATGCCGGCGACCACGCGATACGCGACTTTGTGCGTCGCATCCCGCTGCGTTCCCGTTCCGTACTCGACCACAGCCTCATGACCCACATTCCTCAAGACTTTGATGCCTTTCGGACCGTTACGCCTCTGGCCCTGCGCGTCATACGTATAAAGCGTTAATCGACGGGCGTCCGCCGTGCTGGATTTGCCCCAAAGGACGGCTGGACTATTCTCGTATGCGGGCAGATACAGCCACACGTACTCGTTCTCCACCACGCAATCGCCATTGAATCTGTAATCCTCGTTCGTACCGATGGGGACACGAGTCCAGCGGGATTTGTCCTCGATGGCCGCAGATGGCGCGGCGCCCTGCTTGTACGGACGGCCAGTATCCCAGAACACGACGCGCGCGTTGACAGTCTGCCTCGTATCGCTGTCGCCCGTGAGACCCTCTTGGGCGTGGAGCGCCCAAGCGAACCATGGGGCGAATATCAGGCAATAGACCGCGGTAACGCCCGAGATAGAACGGATAACCTGTTCTCTTGACATTCTTCTGCTCCTCCCAGACTTCACTGTATACCACTCGTTCATCTGACTTTCCAGACATAGACTTAGCCCACAGCGCATGCAACTGTTGACAATTGCTGCTGCGGAATCTGCAGACTCTGAAACGCTATTCCTCATCAAGCATCTCGCATTCCGAATCACGATGGAATCTGGATTTGAGGCGGCGCAACAGGCACGTTGTGCTCCGTGTCAGAGCCGCTACTGCCAGTGCGCCAATAGCTCCATTGCCTGCCAAAGCCCAGTAGCTCCACATGTAGCTGGGGCGGAGTTGGGGAAGATGCGACAGTCTGAAGTGGCCATATACCCAGGCATAGGGCCAGGGCCAGCCGTACCCTACCCAGCACAGGACGGGTTCCCGCGTGGAGTAATTCCCGCAATCGAGAATGCGAGGTCGAACGTTTATCCAGAGCATAACAGCAGACCAGGCAATGATGAGCAGCATCGTCGCAATCGACCATCTTCGGGGACCTAGTCTGTGGTGATGAGCGTTCAAGTGACTTTGCCTAATTGACGGCAGATGTAACCGTGTCGGCAATATCGAGTTTCGCGCCGCAACGCTCTTCTCTGTCGACTCCGAGAATGTCGCTCATGGCGCGACTCTTTGCCGAACCCACTCGGGCTCTTTGTTGCTCTTTCCGTCGGTCGTAATGGCGACCCAACGGTTTTCCTGAGTGGGATCGGCTACGCAGATGTTCCAGCCTTCGCCTTGTATGCCGACGTAGGCGGGCGAGATGCCCAGTCGTTTGGTACGGGCGCCGCGGCTGAACGCGATGTACTTGCCGTCGGGTGACCAGTCCGTGTGATAGACCATATTCGGTTTCGGACTGTTCACCACGTCGCGGCTGTTGGTGATCTTGGGTTCCGAGCCCGTCAGGTCCAAGTCGGCCGCGCGTATCGTCCAGTCGCTTGCGCCCCAGGCGACCCGCTTCCCGTCCGGACTGATGTCGGGCCGGCATCCGCCAAATCCCAGGTCGAAGACCTTCGTGCCACGGGCTTCGATGGCCAGGTTGGTGTGCCGGTATCCCATGCCGGCGTGTACCGTGGCCACGAACCAGTTCCCGTCGGGAGACCAACCGACGTTGTAGATGTGATGCAGGTCCTTGTTTGGGTGTTCCTCGTGCTTCGCGGTCGTCGGATCGTAGAGGACGAGCCCTTTGCTGGTGTCATCCCGGTAGTCAAACTCGCCGGGCTTCTCCTTCAAGTATGCGACGCGCGTCCCATCAGGGCTCCAACACAACCAGCGGATGTGTTTCCCAATCAGTTTGCGGCCGGTCCCGTCCAGATTCATCCAGTAGGCGCTGCGGACGAGCGATACTCCCTGGCCTTCATCAACCAGGAATGCAATCTTCGTACCGTCGGGCGAGACCTTCGGATAGATCTCATTCACGTCGGGCGTACGGGTCAAGTTGACCGGGTTGGAACCGTCCGCGTCGACTATGAACAGTTCCCAGTTGCTCTCGCGATACGTTTCGTAGACGAGCTTGTAGGGATATTCCTTCAACTCGTCGGCGAGTTCTTCGGTTTGGGCAGAAGAGGCCGAACAGAAAAAGCATGTCATGAAAAGCCAAGCAAAGGCCGCCAGCCACCGTCGCACCATCATCGTGTATCGTCTCTCGTTCATCAGTTCGACCTCCTATACCACCTCCCAGTCGCGAAGCCACCGGTACTCTTTCGGAAGTTGCTGCCAACGCTCGTCGGTCACACCAGCGAGCCACTCCTGCTGGCGCGAAGTCATGCCGAGTGCACGGTCGTAAGACGCCCGGACCGCATTTTCCACTTCGTGGACGGTTGTCAGGCCCGGCACGGTGGCTGTGATGGCATCGTTGGTCAGGATGCACTGGAGTGTGAGCCGGACCAGATCATCCTCTTCCTCGCTGCCAGCGCCGACCACCGGAAACTTAGGTCGCCTCTCGAACAGGAATCCGCCGACAAAGGGCTTGATCGTCACCAAACCCACGTTCTTCTCTCGGACCGTTTGGAAGATGCTCTTGGTCGTGTCGGATGACCAGCCATCCAGCATCTTGCCCTCGACCACGTTTTCCTCTGTGACGGGCTTGCCCTTCTCCTTTGTCTTTGCGGTGCAAGGGAAGATGACCATTTCGACATCTGGAAACGCTTCGATCGCACCCTGGATCCAAGGACGGCAGTGAGTGGAGATGCCGAAATGCCTGGCCTTGCCTGCCTTGTGGAGTTTCTGGAATGCCTCGACCCACACGGCCACCTCGTCCAGCGGATGGCCACCGGCTTGGCAGGCCTGAACTCGCCAGATGTCTAGATAGTCGGTCCCGAGGTTGCGGAGGCATTGCTCGACGTTACGGATCTGCATGTCGACGTTCCGGTTGGTGGGATTTCGTGGGCAAATCAGGTGGTCGTCGGCACCGATGTACATCTTCTCTCGCCGCCCCTTCAACGCGGCTCCGTAAGACAGACATTCGCTGGCCGTGGTGATGTCCAGGTAGTTCATCCCCGCGTCGATGCAAGCGCTGACCACCTCGGTGCGGTTCTTGGCCACGTCGTCGGGCACTTGCCCGTCCGCGAAGTTGCCCCACACGCCACCACCGCCGCGATTGCGCCAGTGACCTCCGAGGCTCACTTCGGAGATCGTCAAACCGGTCTTGCCAAGATGCCGGTAATGCATCTTCGGGTTGTAGTTCCGAATCTCATTCGAAGTCCATGCGGCGTTCGAGCTCTGTGTGCCCAGCACGCCAGCAGCCGCCGCGCCAGTGACCGCTAGTGCACTTTCACGGACGAACTCCCGCCGATCGATCTGCTGCCTGCTCATGTGACGATCTCCCTTGGGACCTTGCGGGTGGGCTGAGGCGATTCACTGATGGTAACGTATCATGTATGGCGTCGCGATTGCTGGCCGTCGAGAAAAGGCAGGTTTCTCCCGGGGGGGACATCAAAAACGCCATGGTCAGTCGTGCTGACCATGGCGTCTGCCGTGCTGTAGTGTAGTATCGGCCGAGAAATAACTGTCGCGTTTGTCGCCGTCCTCTCCGAGGTCGGTGAGAGAGGGCACCGAGTTCGGAGAACACGGCGACTATCCGCATTCGGGAATTCGCAGCCTTCACGCGAAAGTTGGCACTTACTGATCGACGGTTACTCAACTAGCCGTTTGCAGAGTGATCCGGCATCCGCAGCGTCGCGAGAGCAACCCGAGGTACCAAATCGGAACCGCCCTCCTCGAACCCCTATATGGTACCATTTTCCCAGGGATATAGAAGGCACTCGGGCGCTGGTCAGGGGAGGTTGGGAGCCATCCGCCCTCGACGAACTAGCACTGGGTCTGTTAAATTACGTGATTCTTACCTGCTGGACGGCCAAACGTCCCGCCGACCTGACCGCTTGGCTCGAAGCAATAACGATGTTACGGGCTATAGGTGTCCGTTGTCGGTAGAAGCGCCACACGTAATAGGTCTGGCAAGGCATCGAAGCCCATACAGCCACTTTTGTAGTCCCCAGAGAAAAGTAGAGGAAGCGCTCCAGTGAGAGTCCCATTCATTGCCGGCAATTGGAAGATGAACAAAGACCGTGAGGGCACGGTCAAGTTGGCTCAAGACCTGAAAGAGAAGATCGGAAACGAGGAATACAAGGGCGTCGAGGTAGGTGTCTGCCCGCCGAGTGTCTACTTACACGCCGTCGGCGCGGAACTCGCTGGCACGCCAATTGGACTCGGTGCCCAGAACATGTACCACGAGGACGAAGGCGCCTTTACCGGGGAGATCAGCGGCAAGATGCTGAAGGGCTTCAAGTGCAAATACGTCATCCTTGGGCACAGCGAACGCCGCCACATCCTGGGCGAGACGAACCACGAAGTATGCCTCAAGGTCCACGCGGCGTTAAATGTTGACTTGACGCCAATCGTGTGTGTCGGCGAGACGCTGTTGGAGAGGATTCAGGAAAGGACTATCGAGGTCATCAAAGAACAAATCTCCGGTTCCTTGGCCGTATTGACGGCGGAGCGGGCGTCTCGCATCGTCGTCGCCTACGAACCCGTTTGGGCGATTGGCACCGGAAAGGCTGCGACGACAGAGCAGGCCCAGGAAGTGCACAAGGCGATTCGCGGCACCCTGAAGAGCCGCTACGGCGAGGAGATATCCTCGACGATTCGTATCCAGTACGGCGGAAGCGTAAAGCCGGACAATGCAAGAGAGTTGCTGAGCCAAGAAGACATCGACGGCGCGCTGATCGGCGGAGCCTCTTTGAAGGCTGACTCGTTCCTCGGAATCATCGCTGCCGCCAGTTCGTTGGCAGGCGAGGCGACGGCCAAGTAAAGGGAGTTATTGTCCCCATGACATTCGTATTGTTAGCTGCGACCGTGTGGCATTACTTTTTCGGGATCTTCATTTTCCTTTCGTCGGTGTTCCTGATTCTGCTCGTCCTGGTCCAGCGTGGACGCGGCGGCGGATTGACCGGGGCCTTAGGCGGCATGGGCGGACAAAGTGCTTTCGGCACGAAGGCTGGCGATGTCTTCACGAAAATCACCGTGGTCACGGCCGCCATCTGGATCATACTCTGCATGGGAGCAATCTGGGTACTCGGTTCACACGACGAATGGGCAGACTCGTCCGACGGTGGTGGCAACATGTCGTCGGATACTTCGGGCGATCAGGATGGCGAGACCGGCGATTCGACGGAACCGGCGGGCAGCGGAGATTCGGGTGCCGCTGGCGAAGGTGGCGGCGCGGGAACCACAGATTCAGGCGGCACGAGCACGCCGGCGTCAAGCGGAACGGCGGCCCCGGGAGACACGTCTGGGGGCGACGACAACTGATCATACAATGGTACGATGGCCCTCCGAGGCCGTCGGCACTGGTTGGCTATCGACGGCCTCGGAGGGCCATCGTACAAAGCCTCAGGTTTCAACCGGTTGCTTGTTTTTTGTAGAACGGCTCTCCAGAGCCGTCTGAACGGGTCGGCAAGACCCGTCCTACTTGGCTGCGGCTCGGCCGCGCTATTGGAGTCACCCTGCCTTGCTCTTAAGCATGACTGGCCACGGTGAAGCTCAGCGCCAGCAAGTTGGCGTAGCGATTGCGATCGAGGTGCGCACGGTCAACAACCGCTACCTCAAAGTCACCTTTCGTACCAGCGAAGGCTATGGCTCGCTGGAGTCGAACATCGAAAGCGTCGTGCGCCGCCATGTCCGCCGCGGATCGGTGCAGGTGAACGTTCGCATCGACCGGGAACCTACGCCGGACGATTTCAAGTTGAACGAAGTCGTACTGGCCGGCTATCAACAGCAGTTAGAAGCGTTGCGCAAGAAGTCTGGAGTCGCCGAGCCGATTCGTCCGGAATCGCTGTTGATGCTGCCCGGCGTCGTCAATGAAGCGGCCCGCCACAATGTTAGCGCAGAAGCGGATTGGCCGTTGGTCGAGCAAACGCTCACCGAGGCGCTCGAGAACCTGTCGCACATGCGCGCCAAAGAAGGCGCTGCCATGGCGGCCGACCTGCACGCCAACTGCGAGGTGATTGCGACGGAGTTGGATAAGATCGAAGAGCGAGCGCCGCTTGTGGTGGACGCTTACCGAAAGCGGTTGACAGAGCGACTGAACAAGCTCCTGGAGGAATACGAAATCAGCATCCAGGCTTCGGACGTCGTTCGCGAAGTCGGCATCTTCGCGGATCGAGGCGATATTTCAGAGGAAACGGTACGGCTACGAAGCCACCTGAACCAGTTTGACACGGTTGCCGCCGCCAAGGAAAGCAACGGCCGCAAGCTCGAGTTCCTGATCCAGGAAATCCTTCGCGAAACGAACACCATCGGCTCCAAGGCGAACGACGCCGAGATCGCCCGCTTCGTGGTCGAAATCAAAACCGCGATCGAGCGCATGCGAGAGATGATTCAGAACGTGGAGTAGGCATGGCCGAACCACCGACCGGCAGACTAGTCATCATTTCCGGCCCATCAGGCGCCGGCAAGTCGACGGTGGTGCGGCAGTTGTTAGCCGATTGTCCGTTGCCGTTGAAACTGAGCGTTTCGGCTACAACGCGACAACCGCGACCGGCGGAGCGAGATGGGGTCGACTACCATTTCCTGTCGAAAGAGGAGTTTATCCGCAGACGCGAGGCGGGCGGTTTTCTGGAGTGGATGGAGGTTTTCGGACGTGGAGATTTCTACGGCACGCTCCGCGACGAGACGACCACTGGTCTGGCAACTGGAAAATGGGTAGTTTTAGAAATTGACATCGAAGGGACTTTATCTGTAATCCCGCAGTATCCCGAAGTCATTACGATTTTTCTCGACCCCGGTTCCATGGAGGAACTGGAACGTCGGTTGCGCCACCGAGGCACCGAATCGGAGGAGTCCACCCAGCGACGCTTGGAGGTCGCTCGCCGCGAAATGGCGATCTCGGATCGTTACCGGTATCGAGTCGTCAACGACCGCGTCGACCGAGCCGTACAAGAAATCTGTGATATTCTCACGTCACACGTTGGAGACTGAAGCGAATGCTTGAAGAATTGAAAGAAGAGGGAATCGTTCGGAAAGTCGGCGGACGGTTCAGGCTCTCGACCCTGATCCAAAAACGCCTGGTCCAATTGAACCAGGGAAGCCGTCCGTTGGTCGACATGAGTACGGGCGACAAAATGAGAGTGGTCTTGCAGGAGATCCTCCAGGACAAGATCTACCTGGACACCTCCAACGAGGTCAAAATCACCGGCGAGATGCCAGAGAGCCACGAGGAGCCGGACTTAGATCTGAACCAGCCATGAACGGCCGTGAACTGCTGATTGGGGTCACGGGCGGCATTGCCGCCTACAAGACCGCTGCCCTGGTAAGCCGATTGGTGCAAGCGGGCGCGGGTGTATCCGTCGTGATGACGGCCTCGGCCACCCGGCTTGTTGCTCCGGCCACTTTCCGCGCGTTGACGGGCCGGCCGGTTCGCACCGGTGTCTTTGACGAGCCCGGCCAGCCGTACGGGGCGCACATCGGGCTGGCCGAGGAAGCAGACCTTTTATGCGTCGCCCCGGCGACGGCCAACTTCCTGGCCAAAGCTGCCGTGGGCATCGCCGACGACCTTCTTAGCACGCTCTATCTCTCCTTTCCCGGCCGCATACTGGCCGTTCCGGCGATGAACAACGTGATGTGGAACAAGCCGGTGGTGCAGCGAAATGTGCAGCAGTTGCGAGCCGATGGCGTGCATTTCGTCGGTCCGGAGGAAGGCTGGCTGGCATGCCGCGCGAAAGGCATGGGTCGCATGTCCAACCCTGACACGATTTTCGACGCGATAGAGCAACATCTGGAAGCAAAGTAATGGCCCGCATCTTGATTAGCTCCGGACCCACGCGGCAGTATCTGGATCCCGTCCGGTATCTGACCAACGCTTCCAGCGGTCGCATGGGACGCGCCCTGGCACAGGCATCGCTCGAATTGGGCCACGAGGTCGTGGTTGTCAGCGGACCGGTCGACGTCGAGTACCCTTCCGCTGCCGAAGTCATACCGGTCGTCTCTACGGAGGAGATGCTGGATGCCTGCTGCGAGGCATTTCCTCGCTGCGACGGGATGATAGGGACTGCGGCGCCCTGCGACTATCGCCCGGTGCGCGTCCAGCCGCACAAGATCGCCAAGACGGGCCAACCGCTGGAGTTGCACTTGATCGAGACACCAGATGTCGTGGCAACGCTCGGTGCGGACAAGAGGAAAGACCAGTGGCTGGTCGGATTCGCCCTGGAGACGGATGATCTGCGAATTCGAGCCCTTGTGAAGCTGGAAAAGAAAAGCTGCGACCTGATGGTGCTTAATGGCCCGCAGGCAATGCACTCGTTGGATAACGAAGTGGAGATCATCGACCGCCGAGGCCGTGTCCTGCAAGCGTTCGGTGGATCGAAAGAAGATGTCGCTCGCGGGATTCTGCGTATTATCCATAAACGGCTCATCGCGCCGGACCGCAAGATGGCCCGCTCTCTCGAAAAACAGGGGAAATGACCGGCATTAGTGCCAAAACTGGGCTAGTATAGGGCAAGGTCCACCTATTCGTACGTTTCGTGATGCAACTTGCTGCGCTACATCGTCAATAGAAGCGACGCGAATGCCCATGAATACGGTCTTTGTCACAGGCGCCAGCGGGTTCATCGGCCGTCACGCAGTGGCGGAGCTGGCGGCTCGCGATTGCCGGATTCGATGCTTGGTGCGACGGACATCTTCCGTACGGCACTTGACCAAGATCGGCGCTGAATTGCACTGCGGCGACGTTGTCGAACCGGATGGCCTGACCGAGGCCATCGCCGGTTCTGACGTCGTTCTACACTTGGCTGGTTTCAGGTTCGCCTACAAGTCCTCGGACTTAATGCGAGTCAATACCGACGGGACGTGGAACGTGGCGCGAGCCTGCGCCGCGCAGAACAATCCGCCTGTGCTCGTCGTTGTGTCATCAGTGGCCGCTGCTGGCCCGGCGCCGTCTGGAATGATGCGTACGGAAGCCGACCCCGCGGCCCCCGTGTCGAATTACGGTCGAAGCAAGCGGGGCGGTGAACTGGCCGCCGAAGCCTGGGCTGACAAGGTGCCAACAACGATCCTTCGGCCCGGAGTTGTTTTCGGCCCCTGGAATCGCGAGACCTTTCCGATATTCCATTCTATCGCCACGCTGGGCGTTCACGCCGTTCCTACCTTTGCACCGCCACCCCTGTCGCTGATCCACGTAGAAGATCTCGTGCAACTCATGCTGCAGGCAGCAGAAAATGGCACACGAATCCAGATGGACTCGCTCGACGCGAGACCCGCTACCCGACCGCCCGGCTACTACTTCGCCTCGGCGCCCGAATACCCCAACTATGCCCAGTTCGGTCGCATGGTAGCGCGAGCGTTAGGCCGACGTCACGTTTTTGTGTGGCACATAGCGGAGCCGCTTCCATGGATACTGGGCGGGATCATAGAGACGATCGGACGCCTGCGTCACCGGCTGGAAGCCCTCAACGTAGACAAGATGCGCGAAGCAACCGTGCCGTCGTGGGCCAGTTCTGTGCAAGCGGCAACGGAGGACCTGGGATTCGCACCGGCTTGCTCACTTCAAGAACGCCTACACCAAACCGCCGACTGGTACCGCACACGCGGGTGGCTGTGACGCGAGTTGTCTCGCGGGTAACTCACTGATCGTCTTTTGCCAACTCGCCCTCGATCTCATTGAGTTGCTTGGCGATTTCTTCCAGGCGTTTTGCGAACTTGTTCGCCTGCTCTCCGGCGTCCTCGCCTTTCAGTTGCTTGGCAGTCGTCTCGATCAGTCGTCGAGCCTGCGTCAGACGCGCGGCCACGCCCCTCTTCGCAATGGGAACGTGCATGATCGGCACCGCTCGTGGTGCGATCTGGATTGCTCGCCCCGGTTGCGCCGGGAAGGCTTGAATCTGGATTCTGCCGCCCGCTCCTTTGCTGTATTTCTCGTAGATCTTGTGGGCCTCGGCGTGGTCTTTCTTCAATTCGTCCGCGTTCTTGGCGGCATACTTCTTTGTCGTTTCCTTTCCGTCCTTCTTCTCGGTCACTTCCACTTTGATGCCGCCTGCCGGATCTTCCGTACGGGCCTATGCACTTGAGTCAACCGTCTACCATATGTTGTGGTTTGATGATTTCGCGGTACGGTGATGGTCCGATTTGAACCGCCTGCTGCAGCAAACGGAAAAACAGCTTGCCTCGTGAGCGGGATGTGCGGC
>JADHUC010000347.1 GCA_016784735.1 Pirellulaceae bacterium
CATGGACATCCTGCGACGCTACACGCCGAGCCTCCTGAGGCGCGTGCGTCTTGCGGCCCAGGCCAAGAACGTCCTTTCACGCATCTTGCTCTGCCGTACCGCAACGCTGAAAGGCCGTTTGTACGAGTGTCCGGAATGTAACAACGAAAAGGACAGGCATCTTCTTGACCTCTGGGGCCTAGATCGTGTATACTGGTCCTCAACGGGAACCAACCTAATTGCTGGAGATTTGGCCGATGACTGTCGCGCGAAGTCAGTTGGTGGACGTGAGTGTAACTCGTTACTATCACTGCATTTCGCGGTGTGTGCGGCGGGCTTTTCTGTGCGGGGAGGGATTCGAACACCGCAAGCAGTGGATCGAAGATCGCTTGGAGACGCTCTCGCAGTGCTTCGCCGTGTCGGTCTGTGGATTTGCCGTGATGGATAACCACCTTCACGTCCTGGTGCGGTTGGATGCGGGCGAAGCGGCTTCGTGGTCCGCGGAGGAAGTCATTCGCCGGTGGTTCGTGGCCTATCCGCCCAAGACGGCCAAAGGGGGAGAGATCGAAGTCAGTCAGGCGTGGATCGATCACCATGCCAAGGACGAGAAGCGTGTCGAATTGCTTCGTGAGCGTCTGGCCAACTTGGGTTGGTTCATGAAGGCGTTGAAAGAGCCGCTGGCCCGCATGGCAAACAAGGAGGACGAGTGCAAGGGCACGTTCTGGGAAAGCCGCTACAAGTCCATTGCGATCCTGGACGAGGAGGCTTTGCTTGCGACGTGCGCGTACATTGACTTGAACCCGGTGGCAGCGGGATTTGCTGCGGCGCCGGAAACGAGCCAACACACATCGGTGCGGCGGCGAGTGCAACACGCGAAGGCGAAAGGAAAACTGGCGGACTTGAAAGCGGCGGAGTCAGGAAGTGTTCCGGGCAGCCGAGTTGCAGGGGAGGTAGAACAAGATCTGTGGCTTTGCCCGGTGGAAGATCGTCGCCGCCAGGGCTCGCAACGCGAAGGAATGCTGGAGGGGTTCTCGCTGGGCAACTATCTGTTGCTGGTCGACTACACCAGCCGTTTGTGCCGGCAGGGCAGAGCACGAGTCAGCCGAAAAATGGCCTCGATCCTAGATCGTCTGGGTACCGATGCGTCCGCATGGGCCGAACGCATCCAGCGTCTCTTCTCCAAGACGCGGCTTCTTGGCAGCTACTTCACCACCGACCGCGAGCGGTTACGGCAGTTGGCAAAGAACCGCGGCGTGCATCACTTGGACAATCTGGCCTCTGTACCGGCCTGACTTGGTGATTTCGTGCGGGAACCTCCGGACGTCTCGCCGTTCCATCTTCGGCGTTGAGCGGGCCTCGTGCGCTTACTCCAGCTTCTCGCGGTAGGCATCTCGTTCGCGGCGGGTGGCTTCCAGATCGAACATCAGGTACTTCATGTCCAAGCGTAGCTGACCGAGTGCTTCCTGGACCAAATGCAGGATCCGACGACGGCGTTTGGTGCTTTCCACCACGCGGTCGAGGATCGGTTCTACTCGACCACGATATTCGCCCGGTAATGCTTCGATCGCATCGACCAGTTCCAGGATCTCTTTGGGAAGCTCGTCGGAATTGAAAACAACGTTGGATGAATCAGGCTTCATGCACACTCTCTCCCGGCACATAGTGTTGATGCCAGCAGAGAAAGCAGATCGCATGCCGGGGTTCACCGTTTCCGAGACGCCGCAATGTAACTTGCGACGAGATAAGCACTTAACGAAAACACTGCCCTATTCACGGGGAATTGCCGTTTCCAAAAAGCATCCCAGTTGATCTACCGAAAGATCGCAAATCCTGATACAAGCACGGTTTACGTCGATGATGCCATGTCCGCCGGAAGGTTGATCCTACGCAACGTCAAAGTTCTGGGGTGTGTTTCGCGCAATCATCACGTTTCAAATTGGCAACGTCGATGGAGCAAGCCTTGGCGCGCTCGGACCGTGTGAAGATCGTGAAGGGTCTCATCTCGCCTGTGCAGGTAGTGCGCGCGTTTTGCGTTGCGTGGCTACTTTGTTTGGCTGGCCTTTCGGTCCACGCGGACTACCACGAGTCGTTCGAATCCGCTGAGGCGACCTGGCGTCTGGCCGACGCGGATTGCGGCGTCCGCGTCGTCGCGCACGCGCGCACGTTCGATACGTCGCATTCGGGACACGCCTGCGAGCACGTGCGACTGGCCGCCGGGCGAGGCACCTACGTCCACCTGGTCCATCGGATCGAGCGCGCTCGCGTGATTGCCGAATGGACGCCAACTCTGTGGGTCAAGGCAGATCGGCCCGGTCTGCAATTCATGGCCCGTGTCGTGTTGCCCCGATCTGCGAATCCGCGCGCCGGCTCGCCACTGACGGCGCTCTTGCGCGGGGACATGTATGAACGTGTCGGCGAGTGGCAACAGTTGACTGTCCGCCAGGCAGATCAATTACTCGATCGGCAAGTGCGCGTCTTACGGTCGAAGTTCGGCCCGGATGTCGATGCACGAGAAGCGTACGTCGACATGGTCGTATTGAACGCGTACGGCGGTCTGGGCGTTACAAATGTCTTGATCGATGATTTAGAGATGACTGGTGATGTTCCGGTCATGAAATCTGCCACGCACCACGACGCTGGGACTGCGCCGCCGGACTCCGATTTGTACGCCGGCACTACTCAATCGCTGTTAGCGTCAGGCCAAGACTACGTGCGAATCAATGGATCGATCCTGTTGGTCCACGGTCGGCCGATGTTTCTTCGGGCCGTGGAACACAACGGCGAGCCGTTTGCGTTTCTCAAAACCATGGGTTTCAACGCAGTTAAGCTGGACACGCCTCCGTTGGGCGCACAACTGCGCGAAGCGGAACAAGTCGGCTTGTGGCTTGTGGCCCCACCGCCAGCCGACAGCGTCATCACCCCGACTCACGACCGTGTTCTCGTTTGGGACCTGGGAAGCCGATTGACCGAGGAGCGCCTGGAACTGGTCAGGCAACGCGCAGCGCAACTGCGACGTTCGGACATTCGCCCGCATCGGCCTTTCGTACTGGATGCCGTCGAGCGGGTCTGGAGCTACAGTCGGCTGGCCGACGTTCTGTTGCTGAGGCGGTCACCACTGGGTAGTGGGTTATCGCTCGAAGGGTACGGCGAGTGGCTCCAGCAGCGTCATACGCTGGCTCGCCCCGGCACGCCAATCTGGGCCACAATACAAACCGAGCCATCCGCGCAACTGCTCGACCAGTGGGAAGCGCTTGGCCTTGGCCCGCCGGCGTCGATGGCCGTCGAACCCGAGCAACTCCGGATGTTGTGCTACCAGGCAATTGCCTCTGGCGCGCGCGGGCTGGTGTTTACATCACGCTCGCCGCTGGATGGGCCAGATCCGGATACGCAGTCACGAGGCCGGGCACTTAGATGCCTCAACTCAGAGCTTGATCTCATCGAACCGTGGGTAGCCGGAGGCACTCGAGCGAACGACGTAGACCACGGGCGAGACGGTCTGCGTGTCGGCGTACTTCAGACAGAACGCGCCCAACTGTTGATCGTCATCAATCAAGATCGTGGGCAACAATTTACCGCCTCGCCGACTGACCAGGGGCCGATGTCATTCGTGGTTACCAGTACAGCCAGTTCCCCGCAGGTCTACCGCCTGACGCCGGCCGGATTGCAGCCGCTGGCCCATCCGCGAGTAGCGGGCGGCGTCCGCATCACGCTGGAGAGCGCCGGACGAGTGTCGCTGGTGGCCGTGACGCAAGATCCGCTGGTTATCAATCATCTCGCGAAATCGCTGGAGCAGCGCAAGACGGAACTTTCCAAGATGCAGTACGAAATCGCTGCAAGCGGCCTTGAACTGGCCGAATCGGTGCATGCCAGGCTGGCTGCCCAGTCACAGCCCGCCACGGCGGTCGACACATGGCTAGGTCAGGCCAGATCCAGTCTCCAGCACTGCGAATTGCTGCTGGGTTCCGGCGACCATTCGGGGGCGCACACATTTGCCGAACGGGCGTTGGACGCAGTAGCCCATGTCCGGCGCAGCCACTGGGAGCGGGCCGCCGGCGCCTTTCCGTCGCCCATGGCCAGTCCGTATTGCGTCAGTTACGGGGGCGTGCCGCTGCACTGGGAAATGGCGCGGCGACTACAAGCCGCACCGTCCTGGAGCCGCAACATGTTGCCGGCTGGCGATTTCGAGAGCCTGGAACATCTGCGCGCCAATGGGTGGCAGAATATCTCTCTGCCTACGACGAAAGTGAATGCCAATGTCGAGTTATCCGGCGAGTCGCCGCGCGGCGGTCGTTCGTCGCTTGGTCTGACGGTTTGGCCAACCGACGGAAAGGACTCGCCAGCCGCAATTGAGTCTCCACCTGCCGAGGTCATTTCGGCGCCGGTGCAAGTACGTCGAGGCCAGTTAATTCGCATTCACGGCTGGGCATACGTTCCAAGACGCATCGAAGGCAGCCAGGATGGTCTGATGATCGCCGACTCGTTTGGCGGTTCGGCCCTGGCCGAAGGAATCACGGTCACTGACGGCTGGCACGAATTTGTCCTCTATCGTACCGCCCCCTACGACGGCAGTGTGGCGGTAACGATCGCCTTGACTGGAGTAGGCGAAGCTAGGGTCGACGACGTATCCATCATGCTTCACGCCCCGATAGCAGATCGGTTCCCAGGAGGCAAGCTGGACCAGGCCCGGCCGCTGCCGCCGGTGAAACGCTCGTATTGGTAGACCGCGACGTGTTATACTGAACGTCAGACGCGTGAAAGGTCTGTAGTGCCGCCTTCAGGCGGTCTTGAAACAGAATGCAGTGTGTGGGACCGCCTGAAGGCGGCGCTACGAACGGCCTTATGCCCCATGCATGCGTTCACTCGGAAGCCTGCCGATTCGTAGACGTTGGTTGCATAAGGGGATAGCAAGCCGATGTTCGTTGAAGCGCAAGCCGTGCCGGACGTGCCCCTCTTCGTTCTACTTGGCGGTGCCGCCCTGGTGATCGCCGTTCTGTTTCTGTTCGTCGTCGTCCTGGTCGCCCTTCTTCGCAGCCGAGCGAAAAGGCTCGAGCCACCGCCCGTTGATTTGCGGATCGACGTGGGTGACTTACCGCGCGGCGGTCCGCCCGAGAAGGGCCCGCGTTTGGAGATCTACGGGACACCGGTGCGGTTGGCCGCCTTGGTACTGGCGCCAGCCGGGCGGAACAGCGAATTGCCCGCTGGTGCAGCGTTGTCTGACGCAATTGATAGCTTGGTGCCGGAGCTCATGTCCGTGGTCGGCGCGCATCAGCCGTTGTTCCGGCGTTGGCCATTCCAGCTCAGTACGCAAGGTTTCACACATACTTTTTTCAACAATGTTCCGTTGCCAGGCGACCACGGCAAGGGCACGCCTTGGTGCTGCGTCGCCGGCCGGTTCGAAGCGGGTGATCAACAGTTTCTCGCCGGCCTGGTATGCACGGCCGGTAAGGCCAATTCGCTCGCCCAGATAACCGTCCAACACGTCGGCCAGTGGATGGACGTGGTACGGGTGAAGAACTGATCCCAATTGGCCGTAAAAAGCGAGCCACAGTAATCTGCAAGCGGCTAACGGCCGCCTTCAATTCGCCGGATCGCGAATTCGGTCAGCTTTCGGATTTCCTCGTCTTCGTCTTGCAGTCGCTTCCTCAATTCATCAATAGCGGGCGAGGCGGCGGGGCCGAGTTTTCCGAGAACGAAGACGGCCAGCCGGCGCACGTTTGCGTTGGCGGATGTCAGCTTGTCTGCCGCCGACGATACGGACCCGGCGCCAATCGCGACCAGCGCGTCGGCAGCCTTGCGAGCGACGTTTTCGTCTTGGTCTTCGAGCGTGTCTGCAAGATCGGGTGCCGCGTCGACGGCCGCCGGGCCGAGCCTGCCAAGTCGTACGGCTGCAAGTCCGCGTAGGCCGGGCTCCGTATCGCCCGTTAGCGTCTGACGAAAGGCCGTGACGGCGTCTTGAGACTCGGCGACGCGCGAGACCGCCATCAGGCATGCAGAACGAACCGATTTGTCTGGGTCTTTTTGCATCGCACTCAGCAACTTCGGCAGGGCCGGGCGAGCGTCTGCTTCCAGTGTGGCGATCAGCCGCGCAACCGCTGCACGATTCGCCGCCGTTTCGCTCTGGTTTTCAAGCGTAGCGGCCAACTGCGGCGTTGCAGCCACCTGGGCATCCCGCGGTAGCCGTTTCGCAACCGACAAAGCCATACGCCGAACCGGCCCGTCCTCGTCGGATAAGGCGGCTGTGAACGCTTGGACCATTGCCGCGTCCGACGGATCGAATCGGTCGATCAAATAGAAAGCTGCACAACGACGCACCTCCGGCGACTCGTGTCGCAAGCACTCCGCGAACGCAACCGCTCCCTCGGCCGCCAATCCGTCCAACTCTTCCGCCGCACTGCTACGAGCTTTGTCATTATCACCAGCGAGAGCTTCCGCCCAAGCCTGCCACTGTTCGATCGGCGGACCGGGGGGCTCGGCGGTATCGGGTACGCTGGAAGATGTCATCCGATCCGGTTCCGGCGTCTCCGTTACCCCCGCTTTGCCGGCCGGACCCTCATCAGGCGTCTCCTTCGCATCCGGCGGTGAGTGAGAAGCGGCCGAGGTACCCTCGTCCTCGTCGGCATCGCTAGTCAGGGCGGTCTCCGAAGCCGGCCGACCGTCCTGCGGTTCCTGATCGGGATTGCCACAGCCAACAAGGAAAGCCAAGGCGAGAATCCAAGACAGACGAAGTGTGATGTCCATATCTGCAACCCTTTCGCACGTCCTAGGTCAGCAGGTCCAGCGTCCCGATCAGAAACAAGCCGATGCTGACAATTGAGTTTACATGAAAGAACGCAATGTTCACACGCGTCAAGTCATCGGGCTTGACGATTGCGTGTTCGTACAGCAGCAGCACGGCCACCGCCGCGATGCCGCACCAGTAGATCCATCCCAACGGCAATTGCGGAGACAGAATCGGCAAAGCGACCAAAGCGGCGATCATACCCAGATGGCACACTGCCGCCAATCTCAGCGCGCCCACGACACCTAGCTTCGCCGGTACGCTGTGCAGCTTGGCCTTGACGTCGAATTCCACATCCTGGCATGCATAGATCATGTCGAAACCCGCGACCCAAAGCAACACAGCCGCACCGAGACTCAACGCCGGCAACGCGTCGCTCAAGGCAACCATCAGCAGCTCGCCGCGCAGCGCGACCCAGACTCCGGCCGGCGCAAACATCAGAGATGTGCCCAGCCAAAAATGCGATAATGCCGTGTATCGCTTTGCGTAGCTGTACGACAACACGAACAAAAGCACGGGAACGGAGAAGAAGAGCGGCAGAGGATTCGGCAGGAACAGCAACGTACTGGCAACAAAGCCTACGGACGACGCCAGTGTGAACAGCCACACACTGCGAACCGAAAGGGCCCCGATGGGTATGTGCCGACTCTTGGTACGGGGGTTCTGCGCGTCGATGTTCCGGTCGGCGATTCTATTGAAGGCCATTGCCGCACTGCGGGCCGAGACCATACATGCCGCGACGCCGACCAGATGGAGCCATCGAAACCCAATCTGATCACCGTCAGGCGTCGGCGCCGTCCAAGCCATCACCGCGGCCAGCAGCGCAAAGGGCAGCGCGAATAGCGTGTGGCTGAACCGAATCATCTCCAGGATGTGTTTCAGAGTCGAGAGCATCGGTCGGGTGCTGGGTGTCGGGTGTTGGGTGTCGGGTGTTGGGTGTCGGGTGTTGGGTGTCGGGTGTCGGGTGTTGGGTGTCGGGTGTTGGGTGTCGGGTGTCGGGTGTCGGGTGTTGGGTGTCGGGTGTTGGGTGTTGGGTGTTGGGTGTTGGGTGTCGGGTGTCGGGTGTCAGGTGTCAGGTGTCCTGTTCTCTAACCACCTGAAACCTCACATCCTTCTTTCCCTCTTCCCCGACACCCGAAACCCGACACCTGTCTGCCCCTTCTTCCCCGACACCTGAAACCCGACACCCGACACCTCAATCCCGGCTCGTTTCTCCCCAGCGACGAATTAGCGAGTGTTCGATTCCCACTTGGTCGAGTATCCGGGCCACCACGAAGTCGATCAGGTCTCGCATTGACCGTACTCCATGATACCAGCCCGGCATAGCCGGGAGCACCACGGCTCCGGCCTCGCTGGCCCGTTTCATGTTGTCAAGCTGAATCGACGAGAGTGGTGTCTCGCGCGGCACCAGTATCACTGGGCGGCGTTCCTTCAGGTGAACGTCCGCGGCGCGCTGGATCAGGTTGTTGCTGGCACCATGTACAACGGCGCTGAGCGTACTTCCCGAACACGGGCAAATCACCATGCCCGTCGTTACAAACGAACCGCTGGCAATCGGGGCCATGAAGTCTGCGTGATGGTGGTAGCGCATCGTGCCGACATTGGATTCCGCTGTTAACGCATTGCTCAGGCCCGCCAGAACTTCCACGATGGTGCTTTCGAACTCGGTTGCTTCGTTGGCGGCAGTACAAAGGCTGCTCCGTGTCAGGCTCGCCGCGTGGAACTGCTCCAGATCGACTGAAATGCCCAACTCCTGTCGCAGTACTTCCTTGCCCGAGGGGCTGATCGTCAGGTGAACCTCACATTCGCGATCCAACAGAACCTCCAACAGACGGAGGGCATGGATCACGCCGCTGGCGCCGGTAATTGCCAAGACCAATGGGTGTTTCATTTTACTCCCACGTACAGAGTTGCTATGCCAAAGGTCAGCCGATGCAGCTTCACCTTGCGAAGCCCCGCGTCCTGCATGCGTTGGGCCAAAGCCTCGTCCGACGCAAACTCGCCAACGCTGGCCGGCAGGTAGCTGTAGGCATTCTCGCTATTGCGGGTAAACCACTGACCAATCTTCGGCAGTACCCTGCGAAAGTACCAGCTATAGGCGGCGCGAAACGGCTGCCTGCGGGGCATGGAAAATTCCAACACGGCCAATTGCCCGTCAGGGGCGCATACGCGAACCATCTCCTTCAACCCTTTGTCCGTGTCAGACACATTCCGCAGCCCAAAGGCCACCGAGACGATCTGAAAACGGTTGTCCTCAAACGGCAAATCCTGGGCATCAGCTTCCACGAAGCTCATATCCCCGTCGATTCCTGCCTTCGTCTGCTTCCGCTGGCCGATGTCCAGCATCTCGCGGCAGAAGTCAACGGCCACGATCGGCACTTGGCCTCGCGTCCGGCGGTAGAAGGCGAAGGCCAAATCTCCGGTACCCGTGCATACATCCAGGATCGGTTGGTCTGTCTTGGCCCGGACGATCCGCACGGTACGCCATCTCCAATAACGGTCGACATTCATCGACAACAGGTGGTTCATCCGATCGTACTTCGGAGCGATTTCTCCGAACATACGCTGAACTCGATTGCCTGATTTGTCGACGGGCATAAGAACCTTGACTACGCCCCTCTTCGGGAGGGAACGGAAAGTCGCTTGCCAGACCTCAGGCAGCGGCGTGAGTACATCCCACCAACCGTTTGTAGCCACGTTCGCCAGAACGTGGGGATCGGAGCACTCACCCACGTTCTGGCGAACGTAGCTACTGGTAGATTGGTACGCTGCTGCCGCCCCAGTGTACGCTCCGATGGCCTCAATCACATAGTATAGTTCTCCAGAGGCCCTCCGAAAACGCCGCGCGATTTCGTCAAAGCCCTTGCAGGGAGACGCATTGTCGATCAAGCTAGAACCCGGCAGATTCCACTCATTTTAACTGTCTTTACCATCCGCCGCTTGTCGCGTATATAGTTGCGGCGGCAAGCAGGGCTTGAATTCAAGCCAACGCGGGCCCTGGACAATCCTCACGATCATCGACACCAATGGAGAGACTTTGATGACACGGCTGCTTTCCCGTAGACCGCTTGTGGCTATCGTGGCACTCGTCTTGCTGGTCGGAACCGTCGGTAGCCTCTGGGCAGCACCTCCGGACGCTCGTAAGTACGCCATAACGGACATCAGCAAGGTTGACGACGATTTTGCTTACCAGGGCGAGTACGTGGGCAGACTGTACGAGCCTCGCTACGGTTACGTGCACGTGGGTTTCCAGGTCGTTGCTCGCGGCGACGGCAAATTCGATGCGGTCCTGTACGAAGGCGGATTGCCTGGCGCGGGCTGGAACATGGAAACGAAGACGCCGCTTTCGGGCACGCTGCGTGACGGGACGCTAGTACTCGAGGGCGACGGGCGCAGCGTCACGACGGATGGGATCAGCGCGACCATCTTCGATAGCTCGGGCAGCCGGCTGGGATACATGCAAGAGATCCATCGAGTCAGCCCGACAATCGGAGCTAACCCGCCACGGAACGCGATCGTGCTGTTCGACGGCGAGTCGACGGAGAACCTTGAAGGCGCCAAAGTAACCGAAGACGGCCTGCTGGAAGTGGGCGTCACGACGAAGATGCCCGTGCAAGATTTCCGCTTGCACCTGGAATTCCGCACTCCCTACATGCCCTACGCCACGGGGCAGTCTCGCGGCAACAGCGGCGTGTATATCCAGCGGCGATACGAGGTTCAGATACTGGATTCGTTCGGCCTGGAAGGCGTCCACAACGAATGCGGCGGTCTCTATCGCCAGCAGCCGCCGGACGTGAACATGTGCCTGCCGCCACTGTCGTGGCAAACCTACGACATCTGGTTCACGCCTGTCCAATGGGATGACGAGGGAAACAAGATCGCCAACGCGCGCCTCACCGTGCGGCACAATGGCGTCGCGATTCACAGCGACCGTGAACTGACGAACAAGACGGGCGCGGGCAAGCCGGAGGGACCGGATCCGCTACCCATCCTCCTGCAGAATCACGGAAACCCTGTACACTTCCGCAATTTCTGGATCTCGATGGGCGAAGAGGATCTGCGCGAGTACCGCAAGTCCCGCTTCCCCAGGCTCCGACGATTGCTCCGGCGTTTGTTCAGTCGCCTGCACTGCTGTCGACGACGCTAACTTCCATCGCGTCGCGTTTGGCCCAGGGGAGATCCAGCTCGAACCATTCCGTGCGGCTGCGGTACTTCTTGCGGACGTGATCCAAATAGTCTTTCATTCCGGACGCACCGATACCTACGTTGTCCGCGACGATGATCGCTCCGTCGGCCAACTCGTCCTCCAAACCCGTGAGGCAAGGCAAATAGTTCGAGTAACCGCAGTCGATGAACACGAAGTCGATGGGACCGTCGATCTCGCGCACGACCTCTCGAGCGTTGCCCACTTTGGCTTCGACGTAGTCCGCCAAACCGGCCTCGGCGAAATTCTGCTTCGCTTCACGCGAGCGGCTCGGCTCGATCTCGATGGTGACCAATTTGCCGGCTCCGTTCGCGTCCAACTGGCTGGCGATCCACAGTCCCGAATAGCCAAGCGCTGTGCCGCACTCGACGACGAGTCGAGGCTTCTTCTGGCGCACCAGCTCGGCCAACCGTTTCGCCTTCTCCGGTCCGATCATATAGACTGGCCGCTCGCGGCACTGGCGTTCGACGCGTTCGATCACGGTCTGAACCTTCTTGCTCAATTTGACGGGTGATTTGGGTTTGTCCGCTGCGATGACCGCCTGGGTGGCGAGGGCAGAGGCGAACACGACGCTTGCCAAAGCGACCAGAGTCAATACGGATAGGGCACGTGGGTAGGTTGTGTATTGAGACATTTGTCCTCCAATCCAAACTAGCGGGAGGCGCGAAAGCCCACCTTCCGCCGGAAGAAGCCGGGTTCCCGGCTTGATGAACCAAGAATGGACGATCTCCCGGCGAAATAGAAACCCGGTTTTTCCGAAAAGACCGGGTTTCTGCCATCGGTTCTGCCCAAAGATCTGTGACTGGGTACGTATGTCATTGTCGTTCCAGGCAAACGAGACACATGTCGTCTGCCCGAGGGCCGTCGCCAATAAACTGATTGACGTCGGTGACGATTGCCTGCCCCATAACCTCCAGTGCCTGGGTAACCGTCTTCACGTGATTCCGTATCCTGTTGATCGTGAACTGACCGCCGGACAAGTCCATCGCCTCGTTGATCCCGTCCGTGTACATGGTGAGCGACTCGCCGTTTGCGAGCGAAATCGTCGTCTGGTTGTAGTCCGTTCCTTCCACGATTCCGATGGGCAATCCCGATACGTCTCCACCCGGCTCTTCGATCGTGCCATCGGCGCGTCGCCAAATCGGCGGCATGTGTCCGGCGTTAACAATCGTTGCTTCGTGTTTGACCGGGTCCAGCACGGCCATGATCAGCGTGACGAACCGGTCGATCTGTATGGTGCTAAAGCGGTCGTTCAGCTTGGTAAGCGCCGTCGCCGGTTGGCTTTCGGTCGCCAAACAGAACTTGGCTTCCGCCGCCAACTTCGCCATCATCATCGCCGCCGCGATTCCATGCCCCACGACATCCGCTACGATTACGGCGGTGCGGCCGTCCGGTAATTGAATGTAATCGTAGTAATCGCCGCCAACGTGATTTGCCGGGCAATAGTAGTCAAAAAAAGCGTATCCATCCATATCCGGACGGCTCTGTGGCAGGAAGCCTTTTTGCACCTCGTGCGCGATTTCGAGGTCCTGCACGATTTCTTTCTGACGCAGCGCGTTTTCGTGCAGTTGAGCGTTGTTGATCGCGATGCCGGCCTGGATGGCGACGCTGGCCAGGACCTCCAGGTCTTCCTGGCGAAATCGCTTGCGCTGATCCAGCGTGTCGACTTGCATCACGCCAAGCGCGTTTCCCTCGGAATCCAATAGCGGTGCGCACATCATGGAACGGATGCGGAGGTCGGCGATGCTTTGGCTCATGTCCAAGCGGTCGTCCCGAGTCGCGTCTGCCGAGAGAATCGCCTCCTTGGATTCCATAACGTGCTTGACAATCGTACGGCTGATACGGATCGTCTCGTCGCTGTCTTGCTTGCGGTTCTTGGTCCAACGGGGAACAAGCTGCCCATCGCTCATTTGCAGGACGATAAAACCGCGATCGGCTTGGAGGAAAATCTTGAACAGACTGTTCAGCACCTGTGGCAGCACTTCGTCCAGCGATAACGCTTTGCCCAGGCTTCGTGTGATTTCCATCAGTGCAGCCAACCGGGCTTCCAGGCTCGCCGTCACCTGCAGCACTCCATCCGTCGTGCTGCTCACGTCCAGCTTTGACATGACGGTCGAGGTGGAAGAATCATCGGATCCTTCGTCGTCGACCAGAACCGCGCCCACGGTAGAGGCAATGTCCGTCCCGCCTGTCAGGTCAAACGTCGACGGCGACTTCTTTCGCTTGGGCTGCGTGAAGACAAGGTCCATATCGCAGACGGACACGCAATCGCCGTTTTTCAGCGGGTACAGTTGCTGCTCATCCAGATCCTTCCCGTTGAGCTTCGTGCCATTTCGGCTTCCCAGGTCCTTAAGGAAAAAGTTATCGCCTTGGCGCACGATCTGCGCATGGTATCGGCTAACCCGTCCCGCGTCTTTCAACGCAACACCGCAGTCGGGGTGCCGACCGATCGTAGTTTCTTCGCCGTTCAGTTCAAACTGCTGTCCCGTTT
>JADHUC010000348.1 GCA_016784735.1 Pirellulaceae bacterium
AGGGCATCGAGGAGGACGACGATCTGGACAACGACGACGAGCGTGATACGGCCAAGGCGATTGTGGGCCAGTTCCTGGACATCGCCGAACAGACCGTCAAGGCCCGAACGGTCAACTGCGGCGGAGTGCTCGTGCTGAAGCCCAACTCGTTGGCGGCCGCCCTCGGCGGATTCGTCTCCGACGGTGACGCGCTGGAGCAGGCCATTGGCGAGCTGTGGGGTTTTGCAAAGGAGAAGGATCCTAATGTGCGGAACCTGGACGTTGACACACAGACGCATCGGGGCGTCAAGCTCCACACGATAAACGTCCCACTGAAGGATCAGAAGGAAGAAGCTCGCGAGGTGCTGGGCGATCCTTTGGAGGTGGTTTTGGGAGTGGGCGAAAAGTCCGTCTACCTGGCGTTCGGCAAGGAATCGACGGACCTGTTGAAGCAGATTCTTGACAAGTCGGCGGAAGACGCTGGTGGGAAATTTGCTCCGGGCGAGGTAAACGTCTCTCTGACGCCCATCCTTGAGTTCGCTGCTTCGATCGACGACAACCCGGGAGTGCAAACCGCGCTCGAATCGCTGAAGGCCGCCGACGGAAAGGACAACATTACGCTAACGGTAATGCCAGCCAAACGTGGCGTGACCTTGCGTTTCGCAGTTGAAGAGGGCGTAATCTCGGCCGCAGGCGAAGCGGGAAAAGCGATTGGCCCCTTGATGGGTGCCAGCAGGTGAGCAGACAGCCGTAGAACGGAAACGTGAGCCTCTTGGCGTGAGATGATCAAACGGCGCCGGCCTCTCAGGTCGGCGCCGTTTTCTATGGACCAGCCTGGATTGCCGAGGGAAACTTCGTCGACTACCCTTCGATTTGGGCTGGCCGGCAATCACCAAGATATAGCTGCAAGAACCCCACGCATACTTTGCATCTCCGGACGGGAATGTTAAGAAATGGCAAGTAATGTGGCCGAACCACGTATGGTGTGCCGCGTTCGCGGTTTCGTCATGCCGAGCTGGGAGTAACGGCCGGTCATGCGAATTACCCTTCCAGTTGGTGGAAAAATTCCCGTGCTAGAGACTAGACAATATGGACTACACTGACGTATAATCTTTGTAGGATGATTGCGTCAGCAGGATTAGCCGATACGATTACTGCGGCTTCTACCTATAAGTTGGGTACGACCAATGCCACAGGCTGACGACGGACGCACGGTTGATCTCCGGGAATTGGAGACATCAATTTCCGCGATGTGTGTCCACCTAGAGGGCGACGAGGACGCATTCCGTCGCATTGTAGAAACCCTGCCAGTTCCGCTAGCAGTGTTGCAAGCGGCAGACGGCAAGATCCTCTACACGAATTCTTGCCTGGACGAGACCCTCGGTGTGGCTCGCGGGAGCCTTCTTGACGGCGACTGGGGCTACATCTTTCCAAACATTTCTGATCGCCGGCGGCTGAAGAAAGTCGCCACGAAAGGTGGCGGTGTTCGCGGCATCGAATTACGGTGCCGTCACAAGAACGGCACTCCGCTTTGGGTGTCCGTCTGGCAACGGCGCGTCGTCTGCCACAGTCGGGAATGTATGTTGACGATCTTGGTCGACGTAACAGGACGCAAAGCCGACGAATCAAGACAGCGAGAAAAACGCAAGGCACTTCGGCGATTGCTCGAGGCCAACGATCGCGACCGCGAGTTGATTGCCTGCGAGGTCCATGATGGCTTGCTGCAGCAAATGACAGGTGCGCTGATGCGTCTGGAGGTTGCGCGTATTGCAATCAACAAAGGAAAAGCAGATTCAGCCGAACAAGTCGAAGCAGCCACGGGCTTGGTGCGTGAGGCGATCAAAGAGGCTCGCTCGTTGATCGATGGCGTGCGACCGCCTGATCTTGATAAGATAGGGTTGGCCGGGGCACTCAAGACGTTTGTCGATAAGACCGCGGCAAGTTCAGACATCGAGATTGAATTCGTCCACCGTCTACCTTCTATGCGGATGGGGCCTAATTTGGAGGCCACTATCTACCGAATCGTCCAGGAGAGCCTGAACAACGTTTGGCGGCATAGCGAATCCACGAAGGCGTATGTCGAGTTGTCGCAGCATGATGACAACGTGATCATAAAGGTCCGCGATTGGGGCATCGGGTTTGACCCAGCGCAGGTCAACCGGAAAAGCTTCGGGTTGACAAGTATCAAGCAGCGCACTCGCTTGTTGGGCGGGTCGGTGACGATCGACAGTGTTCGGAAGGAAGGGACCACGATCTGTGCCGAACTGCCACTGACCGAGAGCCCACTTGGAGTCTGTACCATCTAGTCCGGTCGCGTTCGTGCCGCTTCCTCAGACATCCAAGCACACTCCGCGTTTCTCCAAATCGCGGATCAGCCCAGACGCCGAAGTAAACTGCACCGCGTCCATGCCCGCATCCAGCGCACCGGCGACGTTCTCCGCTCGGTCGTCGACGAAGAAGACTTCTTCGGGGCGTGCCCCAGCCAAATCTATGGCGGTTCGGTAGATCGCAGGTTCCGGCTTGAGCGTCCCAAGTTTGTAGCTGAGCACGGCGACGTCAAACGCTGTGTCGAGCAACGGAAAACGCGTGCCAGAGCAGAACTCCCAATGCGCCGCGCACGTATTCGAAAGGACGCCCAGACGCCGGCCGGAGGCACGAAGCCGTTCGACGACTGCCGCCACGTTTGCGTCCATTTCGAAGATGTCGCTGGCCGCGAGAGCGAGGTCGGCCAAAGGCGGACGGCTGCCAGATCGTTCGCAAAACGCGTCGTAGAAGTCGTCGGTCGACAAAAGGCCGCGTTCGTACGCCAACTGCAGGCCATCGTCGAAAATGATCTCACGCACACGCCCGGAGGAAATGCCGGCAACCTCGGCCATCTGGCAGCAGGCAACGGCGTAGTCGAACTTCAGCAGGACGTTGCCCAAATCGAAGTAGAAGAAAAGCGGAGCAGTCATCGTCATGGCGACGGTCAATTCCCATGATGGGCGTTATCGCAGCAAGGCTCGGTGGAACTACTGTGGCCGGATAAACCGCTGGCATTCCTGCTTGAGTCGGTCGGCATCCCATCGCTCCGGATGCACGAGGACGCGATATCGCAGCGTGAGGCTCTGCTTGGCTTCGAGCGTGTGCGGCCCATAGCAAATGACTGCCGGGCTGAAGTAGCTCATGGGCTGCCCCCGAATCGCGTACCACGGCGTTGGGTGATTCAGATTGTCGGGATGATCGCAAACCGCCACGCCAACCGGCTGGCCGTCGATCAGGCCGTGGTAGTCCATGGCCGTCGATTTGCCGCGGTACGTGGACTGGTCGCTGAATTCAATGGGGCCGTCCGGGGTGGTGGCGCCGCGCTCGGTGAGGTCTTTGGCCAAACGGATCGACAGACCGGCGTAGCCGCCCCAGGGCGCGCCGCCCGGCTCGCCCACCAATGGCGTGCGGTCAAGAACCACGTCCTTATCACCTGCAGTGAAAGTGCAGGTCCAATCCAAGTGATACTGGCCTCGTTCGTCGGGGGCCGATATCTCGACAATGCGTTTCTCGGTCATCACCGCTTGGCCGTCCGGTGGACGATAGGTCAGATCCATTTCGATCCGAGCCGTGTGATCCTGTCTGGTCGTTGTCTTCACATTGGCCCATTCCGTGGAGCCCTGGGGTTTGCCGGTCTTGCGATCCGGTTCCCAGTAGTTCAGCCCCGCAATGTACTTCCAGGAGAACCAAAGGCCATGATGCCAAACATGATCCGGCGGGCGGTCCCACGTCACGACGCGGCCATCGGGCAGCGCCACGGGATGAAAATGCGGCTTCGGCTGCTCGGGGCCGAAGTTGAACTGCCAAACGACGGCGTCTGCACTCTTCAACGCTAGCGATTTGCCCACTCGCTCTTCCCACGTCCAGTCATCCGCCTGGGCGACGACGGCGAGCATCAGGAAGAAGCCAGTGCTCCAACATACCGTTCGTTGCGATCTCTTGGCGTTCATTGTCCGATATACCTCGCGATAGAAATCCAATACCTGGCTGCGTTTGACCGTATTATCCGTTTCCGAGAGACATATTCTAGCTGCCAGCCGTCTATCGTAGTTGACAATTCATATGCACACGCTCAAATCGGGCGGAAACCGCCAAGATTGTCGTTCGTCCATCGAAACATGCTGTAGCCGTCCGTATAATGGCGTGGAGGTCATGGTTTTCAATCACGAAGTGGAGGGACGAAAGATGCTTAGACAGAGGCTTATGTGTGCAGCACTGGCGTTTTGCGTCTGCGTTTCCGGCAGCGTGGCTGCGGTCGCCGCGGACGTATCGAGGGTGATTCCGGACAACGCCTTGGGGTTTGCCGTGATCAATCGAGTCGGCGAGACTCAAGGCAAAATCGCCAAGTTGGCCGACAGCCTGCAACTGCCAGAAAAAATCAAGGCAGCCACCACGAGAATGAACGTCGCGGCCTTGAAAGGTCTGGACAAGGACGGCAGTATCGCCGTTGCAGCAATCGTCGATTCGGAGACGCCCGGAGCGCCGGTAGCCGTTTGGTTCGTGCCGACAACGGACTACCAAGCCGCGATCCAGCAGCTACAGCCCGAGGACGCTAACGCCAAGATCGCGAAAGTGACTATGGGAAACAATGCATGCGTCGTCGGCAAGAAGGGTGCCTACGCCGTGCTGACCGCCGCGGGAGACGCGAGCGTCCTCGAACAGGTGCTGGATTCGACCGATAGTGTTGCCGCCAGCACCAAGCGTCTGAGGAGGTGGGCTGCCCGGAAGGATGCCTATGCCGTCGCGACGCCCGGAGGCATCAAGATGGCCCAGCAGGCAATACTCGCCGGTCTGGCCATGGGCAAAGCGAAAATCGCTGAACAAGGTGGCGAGCAAGCGGAAATGACACTCCGGGGAATCGAGCTCTATGAAGAGCTGTTCAAGGCCGTCGACGGGGAGGTAGCGTACTGCGCTATCGGCGTCCAGATCAACGAAGACGGCGACGTACACATACTTGGCCGGTCGCTGCTGGCACCCGACGGAACGCTGGCCAAACTGTCCAAGACAGCCGGCGAGGCACCGGCGGATTCGCTGGCCGGTCTGCCGCAGGGTCCGTTCGTCTTTGCCGGTGGCGGACCTTACCCGGCAAGCTGGGCGAAGGAACTGACTGGCTTCTACGTGAACATGATGAAGATGTACATGGGAATGGGTGCCATCCCGGAGGATCAAGCCAAGAAGTTTGCCGAGCTGACGGAAGAGTCCATGAAGGGACTCCGCTCGATGGGCCTGATGATGGGCACGGTCGAACCCGGCGAATCGCTCTACAGCAACATGATTGCGACGATCGATACGGATGACGCCCAGAAGTACATGGCAACCTACGGGCGTGTTGTGGGCGAAATGGGCGAGATTTTCAAGAAAGCCGACAACCCGTTGATGACTTTCGAGGCCGAGGACATCGAGATTGATGGTATCAAGGCTCTGAAGATGTCCATGGACATGAGCTTCATGTTCGGCGAGCAGGAGATGCCGCCAGAAGCCAAAAAGATGATCGAGACGATGATTGGTGCGGGAGGCAAACTGGATATGTATGCGGCCGCCGCCGACGACAACACGGTTATCATCACGTACGTCTCGAAGGAACGTTTGATTCAAACGTTGAAGGCAGTCAGGGAAGGCCGCCCCCAATTCAGCGAGGAGCCCAATGTGGCCAAGACCGCTGGAATGCTCCTGCCCGGAGCACAGTGGACCGGCTTCTGGAGTCCCGAAGGCACGCTGAAATTGGCGGCCGCCGTGGTAGCTACGGTTGCACCGGACGCGCCCATCGACATTCCGGAATTCCCGTCGCCGGCCCCAATCGGGTTCGCTGTGAAGATGTCTCCCGGTGTTGTGGACACGGACATGGTAATACCGGCTGATATTCTCAATGCGATTCCCGAGTTCGTCAAAGCGATCAAGGCGATGGACAAGAATTAGGCGGATCGCCATCGCCCCAATGACGATGGCCTCGGTCAACTTCTGAATAACTCCTGGTTCCCAAGCTCCGGCTTGGGAACCTCTTTTCGTTTCCAGGCACTCTCCGGTTTGCACGCTTCGGCTCTGCAAGAGGAGGTGAGTGCGGAGGACGGTACGATATGGCCAACAACGAACGCGGCGCAGAAAAGACCACCGCGCTGATCACCGGCGCATCGAGCGGAATCGGCGCCGAATTCGCCCGACAACTTGCCGCACGCGGCATGAATCTGGTCCTTGTGGCTCGGCGGGAGGAGCGGCTTGCCGCCCTGCGCGACGAATTGGAGCCGAAACACGGGATCAGCGCCGAGGTGCTGGTTGCCGATCTTCTGGTTGCGAATGACCTGGAACGAGTCAAGCGGCGCATCGCCGAGTTGACCGACCTGGAAATCCTCGTCAACAACGCAGGCTTCGGAGTCTTGGGCAACTTCTGTGAAGTCGACATCCAGGGACAACTCGACATGATCGGCATCCACGTTCTCGCCCCGATCCACCTGGCGCGAGCGGCGGTTGGTGGCATGATTCGGCGGGAGCGAGGATCCATTATCAATGTTTCCTCCATGGCCGCGTTCTTGGTCGGAGGGGAAAGCAACACCTATTGCGCCGCCAAGGCATATGTGAATTCGTTTTCCGAGTCTTTGCAGGACGAGCTTCGCGGCAAGGGCGTGAAAGTCCAAGCGTTGTGCCCCGGCTTCACCAAGACCGAATTCCACAGCAGCGAAACGTTCGCAGAATTCGACAAGTCACCGATACCCAAGTGGATGTGGATGCCCGCCGAACGAGTGGTAACCAAGTCGCTAAACTCGCTTCGCGGAAGACGCGTGCTGGTGGTTCCGGGCGTCATCAACGCGCTCATCGTGCGCAGTCTTCGTTTTCCGCTCACCCGACCCCTTGCACTGGCAGTTGCGCGTCCGAAAAAGTAGGGAGTCGACTCGAACGCCGCGTCATATCTGCCAAGGCGCGCGAGCGGCACGCGAACGTTGGCGGTTGGCTGCGTCGTCGTCGATGAACGATTCGGCATCCGGGTCCCAACGCAGCTTACGGCCAAAGTCCATCGCGATGTTGCCAATGTGGGCGAGCGAACAACAGCGGTGGCCCACTTCGGCCGGGAAGTAGGGATCGCGGCGGCTCTTGACACAGTCCAGGAAATTGCGATGTTCGCCGGCGGGGCAGGTGAACAAGTGGATTTCGTTGGGCCCGATTTCACTCCGCAGGATCTCGTCGGAACTGGCCTTCACCGGCTGACGCCAGCCGTCGTTGCCGACCCAGCCATCGGACCCTTCGAACCGTAGGCTCGTGCCACCACTATCGACGAACAGTTCCACGCCATTGGCATACCGGTATCGCAGATGGTACTCGTAATACGTGTCGTAGAGGCCCGTCTCGTGACGCTTGCCCGTGCCCTCGACTTCGACCGGACCGGTCCGTTCGGTATCGTTGGCCCATTGGACCGTGTCCAACTGATGGGCGCCCCAATCGGCCAGCATACCGCCTGAGTAATCGCGTACCCAACGCCAGTGGAATTTGTGCAGTCCCTCGCGATACGGGGCCCACGGAGCGGGGCCCAGCCACATGTCCCAATCGAAGCCCTCGGGAACTGGCTTGGGCGCAGCATCACCCGGTCCACCCGGCCCGGCCGGCAGTTGTACACGGATTCGTTCGAGCTGGCCAATCCGCCCATTGCGTACCAGTTCGGCCAGGCGATGGTAAATGGCGACCGAACGGTCCTCGGTGGACAATTGAAAGACGGCGCCGTAGCGTTTGACGGTATCGGCCAAACGCCGGCCCTCGGCGATGGTCAACGTCGGTTTCTCGCAGATAACGTCCTTGCCGGTGTGAATGGCGGCCAACGCCAGAGGGACGTGCCAATGATCGGCGGTCGAGATCATGACCGCGTCGATATCGCTTCGGGCAATGACTTCGCGCCAGTCCTGCGTCGTTGGGCAGGAGAAGTCCTGCCCGCGTTGCTTCCGTACAACGCCAAGCGCGCTGGCGATCTGCCGTGTGTCGACGTCACACAGCGCCACCGGTTCGGCGTCCGGCTGGTTCAGGAACATCGCCAAGTTCCGCCCAATGCCATGCCCGCCCAGGCCAATGAAACCCACAGGTATTCGATCACTGGCGGGAACTGCTCCCCCCGCACCCAAGGCGGATGACGTGATCACATACGGTGCCGCCACAGCGGCAGTGGCCTTCTTGAGGAACTCGCGTCTAGTCGGACAACTCGGTGTTGACTGCATGTCAATTCCTTTCTGTTTGCCAGAAGTTGACGTCGCCTGCCTCTGATAATCTACTGCGTCTGCTACCCAAATGCTACGTCATCGTGCGAAACAAATCGGTCAAAGCCATCGCCTTGCAGACGCTCGATCGGGTCGGTTAACCACACCAACCGCCGACGATTTCGATTCAGCCTGCGGACGCTGATGGCGCAGATCGATTTGTTGAACTAGCCGCTCGGGTGGCTTGCCTTGAAGATGCGAGAGGCTAAAAGGCAGGATGGACAAGACTCGAACTTCTGTGTCTCGGTTGCCCGCAAGTCACTGATGATGGGCTGCTTCACCGGCATCTGCATCGAGGTTCTTCAACGACTCAATCAGTGCGGCGGTGAGTTTGATGTCTGCTTTCCACACCACGACGACATCATACTCCTGCCACGTGAAGACAAATCCCTTCGGCTTTGCCTTTCTGACCGGTTCGAGCCGTATTCTCAGAACTCTCCGTGAGAGCTTCGTTGTTAAGCCGCCTCTCGTCTCTGGCGGGGTGACAAAATGCCACTCGGGATCTTGCGGGACAGCCCGTTCCACACCACGTGTCCTCCAAGCGGGAAAGCCATTGAAGTGGCATTCAAAACCATGTTGAGGGCCGACACGCTTGATCAGTCGATGAAAACGCTGCGCGTCAGAGACGGTTAGCTCCGCACCGGAGACTGTGAAGCCAGAGCCGGCAACCGCAAACAGGACGATTGCACTGGTACGTGCCACAACAGTCTGCATGTTTGCCCTCCGCCCAAACGGATGCCACGCGCATGGTCTCCGTGCCCAGCTTATCAAATGCAGGACAAGGCACAACAGAACACACCCGGAATGGTGCAAGATTAAGGCTTCGGAGATGTCTTCCCACTGCGGAGCTCGTCTCCGTAGGGGAATGTTCAAAACCAGATATTGGCGATGCGTTTCTCGTTTCCGCCACCGTGCGGCTTGCCCGCATGGGGCGGTGTTTCCTTGGGAGCATCGCTCCACGGAGGCGAGCTCCAGGGTGGCGGAGACTGTTGCCGACCGTGTTCTGGTGGTGAACATGGCTCGATGGGGACGAGCCCCACCGTGGCAATATTGCACTGATGGCACCCTTGATATCGCACCATTCGAACACACCCGGGTGGAGTGTGTAACAGGCCCGATTCTAAACCCTTTCGAGGTAGCTCCCCGAGAGGTACAGTTTCGAAAACCGTGCTCTCTGGGTTACAGGTTTTAGATCGCAGGAAACCCAATGAAAACAAGGGGCAAATGCGGTTTTCTGGGGTGGTTTCCGCCCCCTATGGCACGATGGAATCGTGCCCCACGTATGTCTCCGCCGATGCCTAGCGTGCGGGCCCTCACGTTGCGGCGCAGGGGGCGGGAGCCTATTCTAATTGGTTGAGATTCTGCCTTTCCCCTGTCTTCTCCTCCGCTGTCCATGGAGTGTGTTATGGGTACGTGGCTCGTCTCAGTGGGGATGGTCGCTGCATTGCTGGGGCAGACGGAACCGGAGCGTCCGGCTGCCGCTTCGAAAGAGGCAATCCAGAAGGCGGTTCGCGAGCTTGGTGACGTCCGGTTTTCGGTCCGTCGGCAGGCGTCGCAATTCTTGTGGCAACAGGGACTTGCTGCCGAGCCCGCGTTGAAGCGAGCCGCCGAAAGCGCCGACCGCGAGACCCGTCTGAGGGCACGGCGCATCTTGGAGGACTTTCGTTACGGCATTCTGCCGAACGTGCCGCCAGACGTGGTTGGCATGATTCGCCAGTTCCGCGACGGCAATGTCAACGAGCGGTTACTCGCTCTGCAGCGATTGGCGGATTTTGCACGGTTCGACGCGCTCCAGCGGCTGATCGAGCTAGAGCCCGCGGCCGAAGTGCGTCGCCAGCTTCTCGTGTACTTGATGAAGAATCCTCGCGCGGTCGACCACTTCCTCGAACCGGAACGATTAGAGAAGCTGATCGCGACGATCGGTGCCGACCAGGAGGAAGCTTGGCGGCGCAATGTGCTGGCCCAACTGCTGTTCTCGGCGCCGATGGTCCAAAAGCTGGCCGAAAGGGACCAACTCGATGTTCTGATGAAGGTCGTCGAGCGGGAGAAGTCCGCCGACGTCCGGCGTCAAATGCTGACGATGCTATTCCAGAACCAGGCGGCTGTGGCGGCCCTGATCGAAAAGGACCAACTGGAATTCCTGTTGGGATTGATCGCCAAGGAGCCGGACGGGCAAACACGCGGCACTTGGATCACCGGGCTATTGGTCTCGTCGGGAGCCGTTAAGCATTTGGTCGAAGAAGAGCGTCTAGATCGAGTGCTGAAGTTCGCGCGGAAACACCTCGACGCCAAGCAGCGAAGTACCGTGCTTCAAACTCTGTTCCAGATTCCCTCAGCCGTCGAGGCCATCTTGGCGAAACGAGGAATCGAAGGTTTAGTTGCCCTGACAGCCACCGAAAGCGACCCCGCGGCTCGTGGGCGAATGGTGGCCGCCTTGGTAGCGTCGTCCGCCGTCCAACAGCACGTGCCCGAAGGGACCCGGTTAGAGCTGACGATCAAACTAGCCAGCGACGAAAAGGACGCATCGGCTCGCGACGAGTACCTGAAAGTTGTACTGACCTCCGGCATTGGCCACCATCTGGTACGGGACGAGAAAAGCCGCAAAGCCCTCTTACGGCTCGTCAAGGAGGACACACGCGAGGCGGCGTCGGACTGGCGTGGTGAGGCGGTTTATCGCATCCTCGGCACATCATCGGCCGAGGAACTTCTGTGGGAACATGGGGAGGAGGATTGGATCATACAGTTCTTGCGTGCAAAGCCGCCGCCGCAACACTATGCGCGGATTGTCGAACAGTTGATCGGAAATACGGGCGTGCTGGCGACGCTGCTCGGGCGGGGCCAACTCGACACCTTGGTCGGCCTCGTGAGAGATCTGCCGGCCGACAAACGGGGCCGTTTGATGGCCCAGTTGCTTGCCAAGGTGGCGCCGCCGCCCCCAAATCCATTCGGCTCCCCCGCAGGTAAGAAATCCTCCCCTGGCGCCAAGCACACTAAGCTGATGGTGACGCTGGCCGAAGAGGAAGAAGATGCCGAAGCCCGTTGCCAGTACCTGCAAGGGTTGTTCCGAAACCAAGCCGTCATGGCTGCGTTGATCGAGGGCGGTTATTTCGACGATCTGTGGAAACTGGTCTGCCGCGAGGAGGACCCGGTACGACACGCGACCCTTCGCGGCGAGTTCATCCGGACCAGTGCGGCCGTAGACGCGATCGCGAACAAAGATCAAGTGGAAATGCTGGTCAAGTTCGCGAAAGAGGCAACCAACCAAGAAGCGCGACTCAACTACCTACGGCGGTTGTTTGCAAGCCAGCCCGCTATGTCCATGCTGGTCGACAAGGGACATTACGACGCCCTGTTCGCCCTTGCCCAGAGCGACAGCGACGAGTCTTCTCGGGCCGTGTTGTTGGGCGAATTCTACACCAACACCAAGGTCATCGAACGGCTGATCGAAAAGAAGCAGGTGGCCGTCGTGCTCGAATTCGCCGAGCGGTATGCGGACGAGGAGCGTCTGCAGATCATCTGGCAACGACTGTTCTACAACCAACAAGTCGTGTCGGCCTTGGCCCAGCAGGGTCGAGCCGAAGCGATGATCGCGTTGGCTCAGCGTCAAGAGGACAAGTACTTTCGAGCCACTTTGATCCGGTCGATTCTCGCCGTGCCCGCGGTACTTGCCGTCTATGCCGAAAACAAATGTTTGGAAGAGCTATTTCGCCTGCTTCAGAAGGAAACACCCGAGACACGTCAACAGGTGTATTACGCGATTGTCCATCGTACGGAAAGCGTCACCACGCTGGTCGAAAAAGGCGGGCTGGACGGTTTGCTAGCCGGTCTCAAGCTGGAATCGCGTCCGCAAACACGTGGGCAGATGCTCGCGCGATTGATCGTTCACGAGAAGGTGGTAGCACATCTTGTGTCCAAGAAACGCTTGGACCTGATCCTCCAGTTGGCGCGAGAGCAGAAGGATGAAGCAGCACAGCGCGAGTTCTTCCAGCGTCTGTTCTCCAGCCGGACGGCCATCAGGGCCCTGCTGGAACGGGGCCATTACGACGACTTGCACGAATTGGCGGTCGGCGTCAGCGACCCCAACCGCCGGGTCCAGCACCTCTCCCAGTTGTTGATCTACTTGAGCACAATCCAGCACCGCGTGTCGGGCAAGAACATGGGACGCCTACTGAGCCTGGCCGACGAAACAAACGAGCAGGCGCGCCGCCTTGTCCTCACAGGCATCGTGGACAGTTCCAGAGCGATTGCGGCGTTGGTCGAGCACGGCGGTTTCGACCGTCTGGTGAAGATGTGCCGGTCTGTTTCCGATCCGAGCGTACGACGTCGGTTGCTCGCGGGACTGTTGCGGTCCGACAAAGCTATCCAACAATTGGCTGCAGCCGGCAGCCTTCAGCCAACCATTCAAGAGGTTCTGCAGGAGCCCGACCAAAACGCTCGGCGTCAATTCCTTGAACGCTGGTTCACGCAGTCAGTAGCTGTCGACGCATTGCTCAAGACTGGCCTGTTCGAGACGCTGTACCGGTCGGCCGAAGCGGAGCCAGACCCAGCGCAGCGACGGCAGTTGCTCGGGTACTTGCTGACCAGGCAAACCGCCATCCGATGCCTTGCAGACGAAGGTAAGATCGACGTTCTGATGCGCGTTCTTGCCGAGGAAACGGAGGATTCGCGTCGCAGGTCTTATCTGCAAGCAATCGTGCGAAACGCCAGGAACTTGGATGCCGTGCTTACAGCCGGTCCCTTCGACAAACTACTGGAAGCGATTGATCGTGTGGAGGACACCTCGTCGCGCCATTCGCTGCTGGCGTCTTTCTTGTTGAGCCCGGTGACCTTGAAGTGCTTGGCGAAGAATGGCCAAGTTGGTCGACTGGGCGAAGAAATTAGCCGCCAGGATGACACGAATCTCCGACGGGAACTCGTGCAAGGGCTGCTGCACTACGATAGGGGCAAACGGCTTCTGGCTGAAGCGAAGCTAGGCGATGAATTGGTTTCTATGCTCAAAGCCGAACCCGACGAAAAGCAGCGCGAATCGGCTGCCCGTACGGTCTTCGGTAGCACGAGCCTCTGGGCTTGTCTTTACCCACATTTTTCGCGTTCTAATCTGAATTGCGAAGCAAGTTCAGCGCCTCGAACAAGCATGTTGAGTTTCTCCCAGCCACGCCAGATCGTAATCCAGCCTGGCTCACCGTCGGATTTGCGCCCCAGGAA
>JADHUC010000349.1 GCA_016784735.1 Pirellulaceae bacterium
GAGAATCCTACGCACACCGTCAAGCGGCGGCGGCGGCTCCAAAACGCTAGCACCACTTGGACCAAACCTGCGTTAGGCTGGACTGAAGCCTAATCTGATGCTAGCACCGGACAATCGAAGATGGACGGACGACTAGTCGCTGAATGCGTTCAACGCGTCTTCGACTGTATCATACATCTTAAACAGCCTGTCCAGTCGCGTGACTTCGAATACTCCCATAACGCTTGGGCAGATGTTGCACAGCTTGATTGTGACGGCGCTGGCCTTGCATTTCTTTCTCAGGATGATGATCTTTCCGATCATTAAAGAGGACATGAACTTGACCGGCTCGAAATCCAGCAGCAGCTTGCCGTCTGACTGATCCACCAAGTTCACGAGTTCGTCGCCTGTCTGTTGGATGGCCGCGTCAGCGAAGATTTTCTCGGAGCTGAACCGCGCAACGAGTACGTCGTCTCTCTGCTGGGACACAAGTTCGGGCATGGCTGGTCTCCGAGGTAACTTCGGCTGACGGTTCGCTTTCGATGACGTTGGTGGGTAAACGGATAGCCAGATACCTAGTCTTCGGTCCCGCCATTCTCCGCCACCGCCGTCGGCTGTGCAAGCCGTCCACACGTAACGGCCCCTATCCGGGGCGAATCTTGAAGGAGAAGTCGGGATCGTCGGCGTACCGGTTCGCCAAACGGGTGATGCGGGCGCGGCGTTTGGTTTGCTCGAAGGACAGTTCCGTGTCGAGCAAGCCCAGATCGTAGGCCAGGCGGTCGGCGTAGCCGGGCAGCAAGACGCCCACGTCCAGCGGCACTCGGCCAGGCTTGAGTCGATTGATGTGTCTGACGATACTTGTCGTGCAGTTGTTGGTGAAAGTGTCGTAGAATTCCGGCTCGACAGCCAGCTTGTTGACGCGGGCCAACACGTCCAGCAGCAACGCGCGTGCTTGCTGGGGTGTCGCCCTGGTCCGATACAGGTATACGTCGTCTTCGCGGAACTTCGTCCGCAACGGGATCACGTCGCGTTCGTCTGCCAGAACGTACATGATTTCGTATTGCCGCATCGAACCCCGGACCGGCGAGTACGTTTCACCCTCCTCCAGTCGCACTTCGACGGAAGCTGCCAGATTGCCTTCGTCGCCGAAGCCGAAGCTGAGCAGCGTGTGGGCCAGGCTCGGGGCTTCTTTGAATGGTACCACAGCAAAATCGACGGATTGCAGCTTGTTCAGGTCAAACGTCTTGTCGTAGTGTCGGACAATGTAATCGTCCGCTGTCAGGTACTTCGTGTTGCGGATGTTGAAGACCGTCAGCAGATTGCCGTTTAACTCGGCCCGAGGCAGCACCGCGAGATTGGGTATCCAGTTGCGGGCGTTGGAGGGTCGGACGACGCGAGCCAACTCTTCGGCGCTGAGCACGTCCGCGAGGCTTGCATGCCGTATTGTCCCGCAGCCCGCTAGCAATGGCATCGCTAAGACGAGAGCCGGAAGTTGGAAATGCAGGAAATCGGTAGTCCGAGCCACCTAACGCCGCTCCTCACAGGATAGAAAGACCGCGGGGAGAAGTTAGTACCGAGAAGTGGCGTTTGTGACAAGAGGATTTCCACGCCGGGTCGATCTTCGCGGTGGAAACTTGCATCGTTTTGATCCGTGGCGTCTGAGGGGAGGACCCACGGATGGCACCCAAGACCACGGATAAGACTGGAACTCTTTCCAGGGCGCAAGGAGCTTCTTATCTAAACCACTAATCTGTAACCCACCTCCATACGCACCCTCACGCCGCGAAGGCGACCGGTCGACAATATCGGCGATTCGTTGTCGATGTGGATAGCCGAACGGCCTACCGGTCCTCGCCCACTGCAGCCAGGCTCACGTCAACGGCAATTTCCGCTAGGACTGCTTCCAGGTCCAGTACGGCGGCCACCAGTACACTCTGCGATTCCTCCTCGTTCTCCGTACGGCTGTCGAACATCGCACCGACAATCTCATCATCCAGCAGAGCGGCATCACGGGCCAAAACCGTCTCATCCGTGGCGAAGTAGCGGTCGACGCGGTTGGTACTCGTGCCGGCGGCAACCGTCTCGATCGAGATGTCGCTTGGCGAAGAGACGATTTCGATCGTGATAAGTTGGCCGATCGGCTCCGCCTCGGCAACAACTTCGTCGACCACCGTGGCACCCTCAGCCGCCAGGGCTCCCTCGCCTTCCCCACTGTTCGCGTTTTGTGCGTTGATCACGGTTACCTCGGTCAGCACGTCCAGCGCCGACAACGCCCCATCTCGGTTGACATCCAGATAGGGGCCCGCTGACGAGGACAGGCTACCCAATTGTCCTCCGGCCCCACCATTGATCTTGCCGATCAGGATCAGCACATCCAGCGGTGTCACAAGGCCGTCGCCATTCACGTCGTAGGCGTTGTCGGGGTTGGTGTTGCCGATCGACCACGCACCCGCATTGACTGGCGTGACGGGCGGATCAAAGTTTCCTACTACCGGCGCGCCAAACTCGTCGCCAAACATGGCGTGCATGTCGGACCCGAACGGCACCGGCTCGAACTGTGCCACCCCGTTCTCGTTCAGAATCCGCTGCGGGATCGTCTCGCCGGCGGAAACCAGGAAGTACCATTCGCCGCCTGCCTCTGGATTGACGCCGGCACGATCCGGCACCCACAAGCCAACGTCGTCGATCCCGTCCTGATCCATGTCCGCCGCCACCGGCATCTCGCGCACGCCGATGAAGCCGAACTCGAGCGTCTGCACGGCACCGCCCCACGACTGCGGGCCCGTGGCCAGCAGGAACGTGAACGCGTCGTCCTTCCACGTACCAAGATCGTCTAGGCCATCGCCGTTGAAGTCGCCCACGATCGGCAAACCGGTCAGCGGGCTGTTGAAGGACAGATCGAACACGCCAGCCGCAGGGCCGAGACGGTAGTCGTGATCGGTGTCGAAGTACCAAGTGCTTCCTGCCAGCACTGCAACCTCGTCGCCATCAACGATACCCGGATCAAGCGGATTCAACGGGTTAACGATGTTGAAGTTGCCTGCCACCGGTAAGCCGTTGATTCCCGTAGGTTCGATGTGTCCCACAACGCTGTCGCCGTCAATGTCCTCCGGTACGCCGTCGTTGTCGAAGTCGATCAACCAGCGGAAATTGCTGCCGATACGACCGTAGGCTGCCAGCTTGTCGAATCCATCCGCCGCGGGATCGTCCACCGTGTTGAAGATCCCGTCGAGCCCGGGACCGGCAAAATTGCCCGCAAATACGTCGTCGGTGGTGACGGCCATCATGTACGTGATATCGCGGTTCGTGAAGTCAAGGTTGTCCGGGTCGAAGCTGTAGTTGCCGTTCGTGTCGATCCAGGCACTACCGGAATGGTACACGCCAAGCTCCGGTCGGCTGTCGACCGTGAAGCGAGCCATGAAGTCGCCGCCCGGCTGGCCGTCGCCGGTCGGGAAATTCGGCGGTTCTTGTGGTTCAGACGCGTTGTTTTCGCCGTCCAAGGCATTGCCCGCCGGATCGACCACATCGTCCGGTACCGTGAGCGTGAACCGGTCATCCGGAAGCGGACTGGCAAACGTCAGGATGATTTCCCCAACGGCTGGCGAACCTGCCACCGGGGCTGTTGGATTGAAAGCAATGCCTTGAATTGGAATGACACCATTGGCATCGCCAACCAAGCGGAAGTTGCCCGGATCCTGCACCGGATCGCCGTTCGTGTTCTCCTGCAAGGCGTTGTACAGGAACTGTGTTACACGATCCGGCATGTCCTGCACGTTGATTCGCAGACTGTTCACCAGCGGCGTTGGGGCGAGCGTCCCGTCCGGGTTGTCCTTGTGGTCGAACAAATTGAACGATTCGTTGCCTACGATCTCCACCGCATGGCGAGCGTTGGCTACACCGTCGGGATCGAAGATCTGCGGACCTTGCGTATCGACAAAGATGTCCAGGATCTGCTGAACCTCCCCTGCGCCGGTTACGCCGTTCACGTTGCCGGGGACGTCTTCGGCGGTCACCAGGATGCGACGCAAACCATCGATATTCGCCGCACCGAGCGCCGTGAGCAGATCCGGATCGTTCATGTTGATCGTCGAGGTCAGTTCCCAACGGCCATTGGGAAACTGGTTGCTGCCGTCCAGGACAATGGCCGTCGTCTGACCGATCAACACATCGCCGACGGTGACCGTATTGCTCAAGTCCGCATCCACGTACACGCGGATAAACGCATCGGCCTCGGCCCGGCCCCAGAACCTGGGCGTTTCATCATACGTAATCCGGTCGTCCAGAGTCGCCTGGTTGCCGAAGCCTCCAGCCACGCCGCTGTCGCTGTCCGGGTGCAAACCGTCGTTGGCCATTGCCGTTTCGCCAAAGGACACCGGCGGCTCCACCGTATCCACAACGATCTCCAACGAAACGCTGCGGTCACCCCACCCCGTCTGCTGCGGACTGGCCGGATCGATCATCTCGACGCGTGCCGTCAGGAAGTGGCTGCCGTCCGACAACACCGGCGTGGTGAACTGGTACACACCTTCCTGACCGGCCACGGCCGTGGCAAAGCCGAGCGGCGTTTGCGGCTGCGTGCCCGTCTGCGTGGCCGGAGCCGGCGAGTTGCCTTCGTCGAAGATAGCGATTGCGAAGCCAGCTACGATGGGCTGCGCGGGGCCGGCTTGGAACGGAATCGCGATCACTTCGTCTGGAGGCGTATCGTTGGCGTCGTTACCGGGCAGGTCGTGCAGGAAGATGCCATCGTCCAGCCGGAACACGAGCGTCGGCGTGGTGTCGCGCGTGATGTTGTCGAACTGCGATCGCCCCGTGTCGCTATTGTTCGGCAAATTGTTCAACGTGTCGTCGCCCACCGGGTTGTCCAGAAGTTCCAAATCGAACGGCGTGGGCGGTGCCAGGTTGACGACAGTCATGTTGTAGATGTTGATCGCGTCGGTCGCTCCCAAGACCTGCAGGTAGTAGGTCTGCCCTTGGACCGCCGGGATCCGGACACGTTCGTCAATGTCGGTCACGGCATTCTCGTTGCTACCGAATCCGGCGATGACATTTCCGGCCGCATCTAGCACATTGATGTCCAAGTTGCCGTTACCGGGCAGTCCCGTACGACCGTTGGCCAGAGTACCCTGCGATTGGAAGTAAACCTGGAAGTCCAGCGTCCCGGTCCTCTCGGCGACGACGCGATAGAAGTCCTGATCGGCCGGCGTCCCCAATAAACCGGGGCCCGGATCGATGGTCGGATCGACATTGATCGTTGCGCCCGAACCCAGGTACGTGGCGTTGGCCATCTGGCCGTTCGCCTCGAACGGATCCGTCTTGAAGATGAACAACCGCCCCAGTTCATCCGTGCCTGTGCGGCCCGTGATGTTGTTGACCGGCGTGACGTCCACGCGTTCCACTCCCACGTAGAGGATGGGCGGCGCCTCGCCGTTGGGATGGTCCGGAGCAATACTGATCGTGCCCATATCCGCGACTCGCGACAGACGATGAATGACCGTGTCGCCCAGTCCGTCGTCGACCACGTTCAGCCGGTCGCCGGTCGTGGACGGTCCACCCACCACGTCGTACCGCAATACGTCGGCATCCGGATCCGCGGCGGGGACGAACAACGAATCGCTGACCGTGACGCGGAACGTGTCGTCTCCCTCTTTGCCTTCCAGTCGAGCTTGTTCGACATTGCTGAAGGTTTCGCTCGAGGCGTTGCCATTGACCGTCGAGGTCAACGCCGTGGCGCTGGTTTGGCTGACGTCGATCGTGTCATTCGCCAGCGTACCCGGAATTCCGATCGTATCGAAACCTGTCCCGCCGTCATAAGTATTGTCGCCGATGATCGGTGTCTTGGCCGGATCGCCGCCCACTAACAGGTCGTCGCCGGCCCCGCCGTTCAACGTGTCGTCGCCGCGACCGCCCGTCAGCACGTCAGGGCCGCCGCCGCCGTTCAAGGTCAATGGCGTATTCACAGCCAACTCACTCGCGTCGATCACGTTTTGGCCGTCGTTACCGTTCAGCGTGGCCGAGACGAACGTGGTGGCGCTGGCGTCAGGCAGGGCCAGCACGGTAATGGTGTCGTCGCCGTTCTGACCGCTTGCGGCGACCGTCTGCAAACCCGTCGGCAACTGGCCGTTGTTCACGACAATCGTGTCGCCGCCGTTATTGCCGTTGAGGTTCAGATTGGTCTTGTTGTTGAAGTCGATCCGCTCGAAACCATCGACGGTGACCCGACCGATGTTGGCCGCGGCGCCCACCGTGTAAGTGATGTCGTTCTCTTCGGCGGTGCCATTGACCGTCAGATTCGCCGCGACGACGAAGTCGTTGACCGGTTCCAGATTCGTAAAGTCGATCGTCATCAATGTCGCATCAGCTGCGTTTTGATAGAGCAGCCGGCCGTCGGTGACCGCTTGACCCGGGGTGTAGATCACTTCATCGACCTCGGTGGCCGGAGTCCCGGTGACCGTCAGCAGGTCGCTGCCGCCACCGCCATCAAACGTGATCGGAACACCGATCACATCGGTACCACCGGCATTGACCGTGACCGTGTCGTCGCCGCCTTGAGTGTTCAGCTGCAAGCGGGCAAGCAGGCTGCCAATCGCCGTGACGGTGACAGCCGCGACGGTGTCGGTGACCGTCAGATCATTGCCGCCGGCCCCATCGGGATCGGCGACCGTCAGCCTATCGCTGAACCCGTCGCTGGTTTCGATAACCAGCGTGTCCGAACCGTCGCCATCTATCTGATAGTTGTTGGCCGAGCGCAAGCCGTCGGTATCATACGTCACCACATCCGAGTCACCACGAATATCGCTCGTGTCGATCGTCAGCGTGTCGATGGCGTTGACTTCGATCGTCGGCAGGCTGTCCGATTGGATGCTATCCCATGGATTCGGATCGGCGCTTTCCACACGGACTTCGTTGTCCCCTTCGCCCGGATCGACCGTGACCGTGTCGTTGGCGTTGTCGCCCCGATAGCGGATGACCTCGGTGCCGGTGACGTTCACCACCGCCGCCAGACCCGTGACGACTTGTTCGCTGGAATTGGTGGCGTCCGCCATGATCGTGACGGTCTCCGCCGTGGTATCGGTTGTATCACCGGCCAGGTTCAAGGTATCGGTCGTACTATCCGAATCGCCGCCAATGATTCGCAGGCTGCCGCCCGCGTCCAAGTTCACGGGCGCTTGGACGTTGATCGTATCGTTATCGCCCAGCGCCTCGATTACCACCACGTCGATTCCTTCTTCAACGCCGTCCAGGTCGATGTGTGTACCAAGCGTCGTTGTCAGATCGATGGTCGGCCGATCGGCGGTTGCGTTATCGAAATCAACCGCAAACGTATCCGCACCCGCGGTGCCGCGAGCCACGAGCGTATCAGCACCGCCTTCGCCCGAGACGTGAACATTTCCACCGATTCCCAGATCGGCGTATTGAATGGGCAAGAGAGTATCGGCATCCGTCTCATTGAAAATCTCGAACCGACCCGCGTCCGGCGCCGCGCCGGGAGTGTGCAGGAAGCGGTCGTTGTCGGCGGCGTCGCCGTGCAGCACCATTGTGTCGTCGCCGGCTTTGCCATCGATAATCAGAAGTTCCGCACCGCTAACGTTGACGGTGTCCAGTTGGGCACCGGTGATCGTGGCAGCGCCGACGCCGATGGCGCTGATATCGATGCTGGTACCATTGGCGGCATCATTCACCGCGACCGTGTCGCTGCCGTCGGTCGGGTCGCCGGCGTTCACGTTAATCGTCGTCAGGCCGGTCGGCGAACTGTCGTTGTTCAAACTGATCGTGTCGCCGCCGGCGCCGGCGTCGATAACCAGGTTAGTCTTGTTGACGAACTCGATGGGCTCGAAATTATCGACTGTCACCCGGCCGCTACTGGCCAGGATCTGCCCCGCCTCGTAGTTGATGGTGTTGTTCGCCTGCAACAGGCTGGCAATCCCCGGCACGCTAGAGATATCGAAGGTGGCCGCTACTACGTTGGTCGTGAAGGGCTCGATGTTTTCAAACTCGACAATCTGGCCGTCGAGCGTGTGCCGGCCACTGCCGGGATCGGCGCCAATCGCCACCGTTTCGTTTGTTCTGGCAGTGCCCCCGGTCTGCGTGATATCGACGCGGTCAAAGCCGTCGCCGCCGTCAAAGCGGATGCCGTCGAGCACGCCGATTAATCCATTACCTGCGTCGACGATCAGTTGGTCGTTCCCGCCGAGGCCGAAGACGTTGATCTGCTGGATGACGGCCAGCGGTGCGGTGAAGACGGGGGCCACGGAGTTGAGGAACACATCCAGCAGCAAGGGATTGGCCATGTTGCGGACCAGCCGGATCAAGTCGTCCTGGTTGATGTGGTCCTCGTCGCCCCGAATGGTCATCACGGGCGAGTCGTCCACGACCAACGACGCGTTTTCCATCTGCCACGCGCCGCGGCCGAAGGTGCCGGCGAGAAGGACGTCATCGCTGGCGTGATACTCGAGGTCGTTGACCAGGGCGTTCGGTAGGTTCGCGCCGAGCCGGGTCCACTGGGCGTCGGGGTCGCCGACCCTGAGCCGGGAGACGCCGAGGTTTCCGCCAACGAGGATGACGTCGTCGCCAGAGGTGGGAACGTACGCGAGGGCCTGGAGCAGGGAATTGACGGTCCCAAGATTCCGGGTGATCTCCGTCCAAGTGTCTCCGGCGTCGGTTGTCTCCCACACCTGGTCGGAGTCGGCTACGAAGATGTGCTGCCAGTTTTCGGGATCGGTGGCGATGGCCTGAACGGTTCCTCCTGGGAAGGGCATGGGGGTAACCGTGAGCGTGCCGCCGGCGGTCGAGCGGACGAAGACGTCGTCGTTGGAGCCGACGATGAGGACTTCCTCGTTGTCCACGCCGCCCATGCGGCCGCCGACGACGAAGCAGGCGTCGTCGTTTTCGTTGACGCTTGTGAAGCCTGCACCGATGGGAACAGCGACCCAGGTGGCGCCGGCGGCGTTCGGGGCCGTGTCGGCATTCGTAAGTTCGTGGACGGGGCTCGTGCCGCTGCCGCCGGTGACCAAGCGGCTCGGGTTCACGGAGTTCAGTTCATACTGGGGCACGAAGTAGTTGTTGAAGTTCGCGAGGCCCGGGTCGAGGGCCACCGCGGCGACGGGTTGGTTGGTCGCGGAGTCGAATGTGTGGCGTTGGAGCCCGAAGTTCTGGGTGCTCGTGTAGCGGTGGGAGTTGCCCCCGCCGGCACCGGCGGCCTGCACGTCGCCGCCGTCAGCGCCGCGGAAGAGTTCCCAGACGAGGCTGCCGGCGCCGGTCTGGACGGACGTTCCATTGTCCTGGGAGCCGCCGAGGACGACGTTGAAGGTGCTATCCCAGGTGACGTTCGTGTATTCGGTGATGCCCAGGCCGCCGGCACCGAGGCCGTGCAGGCCGACCCATCCGCCGGGCGTGTTCTGCGGATCGACGAGGAAGTAGAGGCCACCGTCGTTGGCATTGATTAGTACGTCGTTACCGCCGGAGTTGGCGAACTGCAGGTCGCGGTGGTCGACGTGAGGTTCCGTGTTGCCGACGGCGCCCACGTTCTCGATCTGGTCCCAACTGCCCGCACCACTGGGATCGTAGCGAAGAACCATCGGGCTTCCGCCGTAGCCCTTGGCGATGTAGACGATGTCCTCGTCGCTGGGGTCGACGATGATCTGATCGCTGGCCGCATAAGGATAGTGGTACCCGAACCCGCTCTCGAATCCGGCCGTTACGGCGGCCAGCTCGGTCCAATTGGCGCCGGCGTCGGTGGACGTGAAAACCTGGGGCACATCGGGCGCGCCGGCACCATCATCGGCATAGGAGATCATGGCGTAGACCCGGGTCGGGCCGGCGCCGGAGTGCGCGGAGAGCATCACGGCCTCGGAGTCGCCGAGACTGGCATTCGTGGACAGGTCCGCGTTATTCACGTCGTCCCAAGTCGCCCCGCCGTCGTCGCTGCGATAAACGCCGTCTCCGACAACGCCCGCGTAGTAAACGTCATCGTTGTTGGGATCCACGATAATGTCCGTGACGGAGCCGGCGGGCAGACCCACGCCGGCGTTAGAAATCTGCGTGTAGGTCTCGCCCGCGTCCGTACTTCGGTAAAGGCCGTTGGTCACGGTTCCGACGAGCACGACCTGCGTGACGGCCGGGTTGTCCGCGGTGTCGTATGTGGTGGGCAAGACGACGCGGACCCGGGGCTCGGCGCCGCCGGGATTGAGCGGGAATACGGACCAGGTCACGCCGTCGTCCGTCGTCTTCATAATGCCGATCGGCGGGCCGCTGTGAGTGACGTTGACCCGGCTGCTCGTCGAGCCGGTGCCGGCAAAGACAGTATTGCCAGTGGCGTCGAGGGGGTCAAAGGCAATGCCGCCCGTGGCGAGGGAAGGGTATTGGTCGGTCAGGGGCGTCCAGGAGGGCTGCTCGAGCGGGTCGTCTGCGCCGCCGCCCCCGCCATCATCAAGGCCGTTGAATGGCCGGTTGCCGTCGTGGGTGCGCCAGATACCGCCGCTGATCGTCGCCGCGAACATGTGCGATGGATCGTTGGGGTCGATGGCAATGTCCTCGACGCCACCCGACGACGGATCATCCGGCGGCGCGTCGACGGCCTGGGTGATCGGCCGGGAGCCCTGCTCGATCCAATCCGGCACCCCGGCCAAATCAATCGTCAGCAGGCGCCGATCTTCCAACGCTTCGTGTTGGAGGTGCCGCCGCATATCCTGCCGGATCCCGCGACGAAAGGCGGCGCGGCTTCTCCTCTTGCGTCCAGTTGTGTCGTTGCCCCGATTAGCCTCGCGATCAAACAGGTTGCGGAATAACACGGCTAGGCCCTCTCAATCGTTTGTTGCATTTCTTGTTGACACCGTGACAGACTTCGCCAACACAGACCGCGTGGCGCGAAAAGTCCGGAAAACATGCACGCACAGATGGGTACCGCCACCGTAAAGAAACGAGTAACCCACTAACGCTTATAGCAATAAGTGAATCTAGGAGGAAATGGTAATATGTAGCGGATAGGAAAGTCAATCAGATTAGTGGTATTTTTCCGATTTTCCGGAAGGCGAGTACGAGATAAGATGGACCACCGAAATACCCGTAGGTGTACGCCAGCGTTCAGAATGGCCAACGAATCTGCGTACAGCTCTTTCCGTCGTCCAAGGGGCGGTACTCCGAGGACGCTGATGACTAGTTGGCGCAGGCTGATCAAGTGCACCACACACCGTGAGTGTTGGTGCGTTTCGCGCCCCGGTCTCGCTGCGATGCGGGCAGATGACGAGCCATGTTTCGAGCAACAGGAACCTACTCGTCGATGCAGTACAGATACTTGTCGCTGCGCAGCAGGATCTGTCCGTCGCTGACCACGGGTGATCCGTTGAAGATGCTGTCGTCGGTGGCGATCTGGTTGAAGGCGAGCAGTTCGAATTGCGGGCTTGCCGATAGGACGTACGCGCCTTGGTCGCGACTGACGTAATACAGCTTGCCGTCGGCCGCCACGGGCGAAGCGTAGATGCGGCCCGGACGCGGATCGAGCCGCTCTTCGTAGACCATTTCACCGGTCTTGATATCGGCACAATACACGGTGCCTCTGCCCTCGCTGGCCCAATACAAGTGGCCCTCGTGAATAACGGGCGATGAGACGTTCGATCCCTTACCGATTTCCCACAGCTTGTGCGAGCCGGTCACGTCGCCGCGCCCGCCGGCGCGGATCGCAAGGCATGTGTTCTTGCGGCCGCCAATCGCGTAGACGATGTCACCGTCGGCGAGAATACTGGGAACGATGTAGTCGTTGATCGCATCGCAACTCCACAGCTTCGTGCCCGTCGCCGGATCAAACGCCAAGACCTTGCCTTTGGTGTTGACAACCAACTCCCAACTGCCGTTCGCCTGGACCAATGCGGGCGTGTTCCATGACGAGTTGATGCCGGACTGACTCCAGATTTCTTTGCCCGTTTGCTTGTCCAAGCCGATCAGGTTGCCGCTTTCCACGCTGGCATTGACGATCACGAGATTCTCAAACAAGACAGGCGATGTACCGGTCCCGAAGCCGTGCGTCTTGGTGCCGCACGGCGTCAGCCATAACTGCTTGCCGTCGTGCGAGTATGCTGCTGCGCCGGTGGTGCCATAGAACACGTAGATACCGTCTTCGTCCATCGCGGGCGTGCCGGACGCATAGCCATGCAGGGCGATGAAGCCCTGGTAGGGTTTCTGCGGCGACGTGGCTGGCTGGGCGCTGTCCCAGATGATTTGTCCGTCCTGACGGTTGATCGAGACCAAGTTCCGCTGCAACTGGTCCGCGTCACCGGGCTCTCTGCTGTTCAACCCGTATCCGCTGTAGCAGGTCACGTAGATGCGATCACCGTAGGTCACGGGGCTGGATGCACCAGGTCCGGGCAAGGCGGTTTTCCAGACGACGTTCGTCTGGGCGTCCCAGGTTGTGGGCAATCCGGTTTCGTCCGACCGGGCGGCCGCGCCAGGACCGCGGAACTGTGTCCAATTCTCGGCCAGTGAAACGCTCGCGGACAAAAGAAGCGCAAATGACAGGGCGATCGAGACGCAGACTACGGTGGCTCGTTGCATGTTCGGGGTACCTCCATCGGAGATCTGGTGGTGGAATGATTCGGCAATAAAGGCGTGTACAAGGCGACGCATCAAGGCAGAGACGCGCAGACGCAGTCGTCGGTGTGCCAAGAAATACAAATACCACCAAACCGCGGCGAATGCAATGTGTGACCAGATTCTACGAAGCTCGGCAGGGTAGCTAAGACGAATCTGCAACGCAAAGGAATGACGTGCCTGGCACCACCTTCGGTGGAAAACAGAACACTCGAATTACAAGCAGAAGGAAACAGAGCCAGCAGAGGCTGAGACTACTCTCTGTTCGCTCTGTTGCCTCCTGTTCAAGATTCGTGCGCACATTGCACGCAGCGACACCGCAGTGATGAACAATCCAGGTCGAAGCAGGCGCAGTTTGCATGTCAATACCTTGACTGAAAAGTATAGGTTAACTATACAGTTGATTGCAGAGATTCCGATGGTGTTCTCTAATGGCCAACGTATTTGATCACAAAACTATGTCGTATAAGCATTTATGTCTCATTCGCAAGTTCATCACGAAATCGACGATCCTGTAATCTCCATTGGCGTTCTGGCCCAAAGGGTGGGGCTTTCCGTATCCGCCGTCCGCCGGTACGAGACCGAAGGTCTTCTCATCGCCCATCGTTCGGGGTCCGGACGCCGCTTGTACTCACATCAGGACATCAGCCGCGTCCAGAATATCCAGCACCTGATTCAGGATTCGGGCTTGAATATCGAGGGCATTCGCCGGATGCAGGCGCTGCTGCCGTGCTGGGACCTGCTTCCTTGCAGTGCCGAGCTGTGCAAGAGCTGTTTGGCCTATCGGGCTGGCAGTCGACCGTGCTGGATGGTGAGGGGCGGCGCCTGTGCTGCCAAAGAAGGCCAATGTCGGCAGTGCGA
>JADHUC010000350.1 GCA_016784735.1 Pirellulaceae bacterium
ATGAAGGTTGTTTCGCCGAGTTTTCCCGGTGCCAAAGGCATCGGCGATTCATTCCGGCTGATGGACGAATGGTACGCCAAGAAGGACTTCGCGGACGATCTCCACGTCGTATTGGTGCAGGAAACAGAGGGGATGAAAGGTCCCATGTATCAGCGGCCGCCGTTCCCGGCCACCTGGGCCCGCATGCACGGCAAGGGACGCGTTTTCTTCTGCTCGATGGGCCATCGTGAAGACGTTTGGACCAACAAGACCTTTCAGCAAGTCCTGTTGGGAGGCACGGCCTGGGCAATGGGCAACGTGGATGCCGACATCACACCCAACATCAAGACGGTGACGCCCAAATCCGAGCAGTTGCAGAGTTAGGTCCCAACGGGCGTTACCGGGCAACACCTCCGCGCCGCGTGCACATCTTGTAGGGTGGGCCAAGTCTTCGCGGGCCCACAAGATTGTGCAGCAACCAGCCGGTGGGCCCGCGAAGACTTGGCCCACCCTACGCGACTACCCGGTTGCGCCCGGCGACCGCGCTACGGCAAACGTTCGACCGCCACGTAGTACGCGCCGCGGGAATTGCCGTCGGTGCCCTATTTGGCTGGGGGCGTTAGCTGGCTTCGCGTCAGTTTCAGCTCGTAGAGGATAGCGCCATCCTCGTGAATCAACCGGAATGTGACCTGGGGATCCGCAACGGTGCCGTCGATCGAGAACTCGCCGAACGCGTATTCGCCGGCGATGCCGTACAACTGATAGTCCTTCCAATCGGGCTTCGTTACCGGAGGGCCGTGGCGTCCGCCCAGACTTCCGGCTTCGAACTCGTAGAAGTTGAATCCAGAGGGGCGTGGGATTCGAAATCCCCGGGCGCCGTGCCGGTCGCCCGAGATCAAGAGGACGCCGCTGATCTGGTGCTTCTCGATGTGTTGAAAGATCCGTTCGCGGCCGTCCGGATCCCACCTGCCCCATGAGTCCTTTCCGTTGGAGACGTAGTCGCTCCACATGGTGCCGCACGAGAGGATGATGAACGGTCCCCGGCAATCGAGCAACTGAGACTCGAGCCACTTCAATTGTTCCTCGCCCAGGAACGAACCCTTCTGACCGCTGCGGAAGTAGCGATGGTCGAGCATGATGACGTCGCACGGGCCGATGCGTGTGCGGAGGAAGACCCCGCGACGTTCATCGCCGAAACCGTAGGACGGGTTATTCCAGGATTGGCGGAATACGTCGCAGACACCTTCCTTGTCCGCTTGCGTATAGCCCCGCGGGATACCCGCCTTGTCGTTATCGAAGTAGTCGTGATCATCCCAGGTGGCGTAGACTGGAATCGCGGACACAAAGCATCGCCACGCGGGATGGAGGTCGCGTAACAGATAGTCCGCGCGATGCAATCCCAGATGATTGTTTCTGTCCTGCACGGCGATATCGCCGCCAAGCAGCATGGCTGCCGGCTCGCGGCTGCGGATCAGGTCCGCCTGTCTCTGGTTTCCCAAGCCCCAACGATGAAAACACGTGCCGAAGGCAATACGGACCGTGGACGGTTCGGTGTCGATCGGCGCGGTGACGATCGCTGCGTTTTCCGGAATCGTGATGGGCTTGCCGTCGACGAGCACGCGATAGGGATAGCGTTTACCCGGCTTCAGATCCGTCACGGGCACGATGGCGACCAGGTCCGACTCCCGTGTGCTTTCAATCGGACCGTAGGTCTTCTCAGTCCTTTCGCCTGACACACAGACCTCGACCTTGGCCGGTCGGCACGTGCGAAGCCACACGCGAGCGCCGGTCGGTCCGATCGCACCGAGCATTGGTCCACCGAGGTGCGTCAGATGATTCTCCTTGAACAACTTCTGAATCGCCGCGTCATCGGCGACGTCCGTAATGGTCGCATCCGGCCGTGAGGCCAGAAGTTCGTAAGCCGTCTCGTACAGACGCTGCACCGCTTCGGGCTTTTCGCCCCAGAGATTCAGCAGTCGCATGTTCGCGGCGAGATCGCCCTGTTTGAGCTGCCCATGAGTGAAGGTAGACTTTTGGGCTTCGAGCCCATTGGTGGCCAACGCAATAGCGAACATAATGACAATTGGTTTCATCAGCCAACGCCTTCTACATCTTGTTTGTGGTAAATTCACATCAGTTTGGTTCGGGCTGAAACTCAGCCCGAGCAACAGAGAAGATTTTTGCTTATAGTGGGCGTTGTTGACAAAGTCAACCTTTCGTTCCTTCAATCACTTGGAGACAACTAGCACATGCCCAGAATCCTCCCTCTGATGTGTGTAATTGGATGCGTGGCAAGCATCTCCGTCTCGATTGCGTCGTCTACCGCGGCAGAGCGTCCGAACCTGCTGTTTGTGATTGTGGATGACTTGCGTCCGGAGTTGGGATGCTATGGCAATCGAGAAATCAAGACGCCCTGTTTCGACGAGTTTTCCAAGAGTGCAACGACCTTCCTGCAGGCCTATTGCCCGGCGGCAGCGTGCGCGCCGTCTCGGGCGAGCGCGATGACGGGACTCAGGCCCGACACGACCCGCGTATGGGACCTGCGAGGCAAGTTCCGGATCAACATGCCGGACGTGGTTACTCTGCCCCAGCATTTCCATAAGTACGGCTACCACACCGTCTCGATGGGCAAGATCTTTCACAATCACATGCCGGATCGCGTGTCCTTTGACGAACCCGACTTGCGGCCGGCGAAGTACATGACGCCCGAGATGATCGATCGAGATCCCGAATCCTTCTACCACGACGAAGAGCTCAACCAGGAGCTGGCCGTAGTGCGACAGCGGCGATTGGCCAGAAATTCCAATGCGTATGCCGGCGGGTGGGCATATGGGCGTTCTACCGAGTCGTTCGACGGTCCCGAAAACGAATTCTACGATGGCGCGCAGACGGACCTTGCACTCGAAACACTCCAACGGCTGAAAGACAAGAAGCAGCCCTTCTTTCTCGCCTTGGGATACTATCGGCCTCACCTGCCGTTCGTTGCCCCGAAGAAATACTGGGATCTCTACGGCCGCGATGCGATCTCGATGGCCAACAACCCGTTCTTGCCCACGTATTCGCCGATTATGGCAATGAACTCCGCCTACGAACTGGGAGGGTGTTACGATCTCGAACACGTGCAGCATCCCGCCGTCTCGAAGCTGTCACAAGAAAACGCCCGGCGGCTGAAACACGGCTACTACGCTTCGGTCAGCTTTGTTGACGCCTGTTTCGGGAAACTCGTGAATGGCCTCGCCGAACTTGGTCTCGACAAGAACACGATCGTTGTTGTCTGGGGAGACCACGGTTGGAAACTGGGCGAGCACGGCAGTTGGTGCAAACAGTCCAACTATGACATCGACGTTCGCGTGCCGCTGCTGATGCGCGTTCCCGGACTATCGTCCGCAGGAGGCCGCTGTAATCGACTGGTCGAACTCGTGGATCTCTTCCCAACTCTCTGCGAGGTGGCGGGGGTCGATATTCCAGACAACATGGAAGGAACGAGTTTCAAGCCGCTACTGCTGGACCCCGAACTGGATTGGAAGTCTGCGGCTTTCAGCCAGTATCATCGGAATCCGCGAGTGACACCTGACGGCAAACGGTACATGGGCTATTCCATGGTGACGCCCAGATACCACTACGTTGAATGGCGCTCTTGGAATCACATCAGCGGAATTGCGGGAGATCTTGTAGCCATCGAATTGTACGATCGCGAAAACGATCCCGATGAGAATAGGAACATTGCCGAGTTCAAGGAAAACGGTCAAATCATCGAACAACTATCACGCCAACTCAAACGCGGCTGGCGATCGGCGGTTCCGGTGCGGTAACTTGCTCAGACGATGAAGGGCCGTAGTTCGCGTGTTTTCCGGTCACCGCAGGGGCTCGTCCCCGCGGAGCCATGTTCGAAACCAGACGCGCCGTCCAAAACAGCCGCCTCTTGCGGCCTGGGCCGGGCGGAAGACGTTTTCTCGGGGGGAGGCGATCTGGTCTTGAACACCGTTCCCCGCAGGCAAGCTGCGGGGTGACGGGAGTCAACCAGTTACCGATTGGACACCTTGTTCCCGCGCTTTGCGTGGGAACTCAGGCACTGGACGCTTTGCGTCCTTATGAGAGCCGCAAAGCGGCGAAGACGTGCGTTCCCACGCAGAGCGCGGGAACGAAGAGACTTCATAATGGCAAGAGGACAGGACAAATGAAAACTCGAGTGAAACTCCATGATCGCTGCGGCTTGTTGTGCTTGATTCATACGAGCGTTTTGATGCTGTTGGTCGCGGGCGGTGTTGCCCAATCAGAAGACCCAAAGCCGACTGTTCCAATCATCAAGGACGGTGAAACCCAGGTCGTTCCGGGATTCAATGATCCGGATCTGTGGGTCCGTCATGACCTGTGGGTCGAAACGGAATTCGATTCGGACGGAGACGGAAAACCGGACCGCATGCACGTGGACGTCACTCGGCCTCGGCAAACCGAGAACGAGGGGCTAAAACTCCCGGTGGTTTACGTTTCCAGCCCTTACTTCGCAGGAACCGGTACGATGGCGAAGCAGTTCTTCTGGAATACCAGGCACGAACTCGGCACCACTCCACCGGAACGCAAGCATGGGCCTCCGATCAAGACCAGAAGTATGCGTCCGATCATCTCCAAGTCACACGTGAAGGAATGGGTGCCGCGTGGCTTTGTTGTCGTCCACTCGTCGTCACCGGGGACGGGGCTTTCGCAGGGGTGCCCCACGGTCGGCGGCGACAATGAATCGCTTGCACCGAAAGCCGTTATCGATTGGCTCAACGGACGCGCTCCCGGGTACACCACGCCCGACGGCGACGAAGAAGTCATCGCCCATTGGTCTACCGGAAAGGTGGGAATGACGGGCACGTCCTACAATGGGACCATCCCGCTGGCCGCCGCAACCACCGGAGTCGACGGTCTCGAAGCGATCATACCCATCGCGCCCAACACGTCGTACTATCACTACTATCGCTCCAACGGATTGATCCGCCATCCGGCTGGCTATTTGGGCGAAGACATCGACTACCTGTACGACTACATCCACAGCGGCGACCCGGAAAAACGCGAGTACTGCAACTGCAATGTTCGGGACAAAGAGATGGCCAATGGGATGGATCGAGTCAACGGGGACTACAACGAGTTTTGGGCCGGCCGCGACTACTTGAACGACCTGGCTCCCGTGAAAGCAGCCATGTTGATGTCGCATGCGTTCAACGACTGGAACGTCATGCCGGAACACAGCAATCGGATTTATCAAGCGCTCAAGGCCAAGGGTACGCCCGTCCAACTGTATTACCATCAGGGCGGACACGGCGGAGCGCCACCGATGAAGATGATGAATCGTTGGTTCACTCGCTATCTCCGCGGCGACGAAAACGGCGTTGAAAAGGACTCACGAGCCTGGATTGTCCGCGAAGGCGCCGATCGAGCCAAACCGACTGCCTACGACGACTACCCAAACCCCGCGGCATCTCCGGTCTCGTTACATCTGATCGCGGGCAGCCCCGAGCGGGGACAACTTAGCCCAGTCCCGACGCCCAAGGAGGACACAGAAACGCTGGTCGACAACTTCGCGTTCAGTGGTGCTTCACTCGCAAAGGCCGAATGGACAGATCACCGGCTGATTTACGTGACGCCAAAGCTAACCAAGGCGGTTCATCTATCTGGAACTCCGCGTATGACGATCAAATTGGCCAGCAGCAAACCTGCCGCCAACCTTTCCGTCTGGCTGGTTTCGTTGCCGTGGAACGATTCGAGAAACGCGAAGATCACGGACAACATCATCACTCGTGGCTGGGCTGACCCACAAAACCACCGTTCGCTCACGGAGAGTGAGCCTCTGGTACCGGGCCAATTCTACGAAATGATCTTTGATCTTCAGCCCGACGATCAGATCATTCCCGTGGGGCAGCAAATTGGGCTGATGATCTTTTCGAGCGATCGTGAATTCACGCTCTGGCCGACACCAGGCACCGAGTTGACGGTCGATCTGGACGCAACAACCATCGAGTTGCCGGTGGTTGGTGGCGCCGAAGCATTTAAGAAGGCAATTCGACAAGAGCCAGAAAAGGCAGTCAAACCAGCGCCGAACGCCGGTTCGTGAGGTCCAAGGTATGACATGATCACAAGCATCTTCAACGACGTTATCGGGCCCGTCATGCGCGGGCCGTCCAGTTCGCACTGCGCGGCCGCGTTGCGCATCGGCAGACTGGCGCGAGACCTGATGGACGGCGATCTACAGGAGGTCCTCGTCGAGTTCGACCGGCACGGAGCGCTGGCCACGACCCACGAGAGCCAGGGGTCCGACATGGGGCTGTTCGGCGGCCTGATGGGATGGCCGGCTGACGATGAACGGTTGCCCGATTCGCCACGGTACATTCGCGATGCAGGCGTCCAAGTCGCCACCGACATCGTCAACTCCGCTGATCGACACCCCAACACCTACCGGCTGACCCTGCGTAATGCGCGAGAGCAGCATTCGCTGGTCGCCATCTCCTCGGGCGGCGGCATGATGGAGATTGTCGAGATTGACGGGTTGCCGGTCTCGATCAACGGCGACTACCAAGAGACCCTCATCTTCCCTGCCAGCGATGGCGAAGCGGTGGCGAGCGAGTTGGCCGAGGTGTTCGATGCCGATGAAATCCTGGTTCGCCAAACCGGCGACCGACAACTGGTGCAAGTAAAGGCTCAGCAGTTCGTCAGCGACGCGACGTTGTCAAGCCTCCGGACGGCGCCTGCAATCGGCAGCGTCCATCGGTTGGCAACGGTCTTGCCCGTTATGTCGCGGAAGAACCTGACCGTGCCTTTCTCCACCTGCCAGGAAATGCTCGATCATGATGGAGGAAGGAAGTCGCCGCTTTGGCAACTGGCCGTCGAGTACGAAATGGCGCGTGGCCAACTGAGCCAGGACGAAGTTTTTGCTCGCATGACCGAGATCGTTCGCATCCTACGTCGCTCTATCGAGCAGGGCATCGACGGTACGCAGTATCAGGATCGCATCCTTGGCCATCAGTGCGGTGTCTTCAAGTCGCGAATGGACGCGGGCCGGCTACTTGCTGCGGGCGTACTGAACCGGATTGTGTTGTACGTCACGGCGCTGATGGAGGTAAAGAGTTCGATGGGCGTAATCGTTGCGGCGCCGACGGCTGGAGCTTGTGGCGCCTTGCCCGGCGCGTGTTTGGCCGTGGCGGACGAGATGAACTTGCCCGACGAGGCCGTCGCCAAGGCCATGTTGGCTGCCGGCTTGGTCGGCGTCTTCATTGCCACCCGTTCGACATTCGCCGCAGAAGTGGCTGGCTGCCAAGCCGAAACGGGTGCCGCGGCCCCGATGGCCGCCGCCGCGCTGGTGACGCTCGCCGACGGCACGACGTCCCAGGCCATGGCGGCCGCCTCGATGGCGCTGCAGAATTCGCTTGGCATGATCTGTGATCCCGTAGCCGGTCGCGTCGAGGTCCCTTGTCTGGGCAAGAATGTCCTGGCTGCCAGCAACGCTCTGTCTTGTGCGAACATGGCGTTGGCCGACTACGATCCCGTAATCCCGCTGGACGAAGTGATCGAAGCGGCCGACCGCGTCGGTCGCAGCCTGCCGCGCGAATTGCGCTGCACGGCGTTGGGGGGGCTTGCAGTGAGCCAGACGTCCCAAGAGATTGCGGCGCGATTGGCCGAGAACAAACCTTGCCCAGGCGGAAACCAACCCGGTCGCGGGAGTTGATGGCCAAATGCGTGGCCGGCAAGGTTTTTGCGCGTAACTTTTTCTCCCCTGGGGCGTCCATAACTATAGGGACAGAGAAAGGGGCTTGTTCAGAGGCTCATCCCAATTGCGGTATCCAACGCAATGGATGGGCCCGTCGGGGGGTGCGATCATGCCCGAACTCAAGAAAACACGACGGCATGTCGCAAAGAAACCGATCGCCCGTTGGATCCGAGGCTATACGCCCTGGGGCGTTCCTTGTTCGGTGATGGTGGTCGATGGTCGCGCAGGGGACAGCCGCGACTGCTTTGGCACTGCTGTTCCCATTACGTCGGCCAAACGACCGAGGCCGCCCAGGTAGAAATGGCCCAATCCCAATCACCCAGCCCGTTTTTCACCGGCCCGGAACAGGGTATCATTATAAACGTCGGCAGTTGCCGACTGCCGACGCTTCTGATCGCCCCATCTTTGTGAATTCCGAGTCGTCATGTCAGTCCACCGTCGATCGGCAATATGCCGAGAGGGATATCAATACCTGCTTCTGATGGCGTTCACCTTCGCTTTGGCCATGATCGTCGAAGCGAACCTGATGTTCGTCGTAGCCGGCTTGTTGTGCGGACCGCTACTGCTGAACTGGCGGTGGGCGGTCAAGGCACTTCGGCGAGTGGACCTTCGGCGACGCGCACCGGCAACGGTCACGGCAGGCGAACCGCTGGTCGTTGAGATCGGACTGAGCAACTCGCGCAAGCGTTTCGGAAGCTGGGCCCTGCGCGTCCGGGATCAAGTCTGTCGTGCGGACGATTCCCGGCCAGAGAAACTTCTCGGTCCGGAGGTCTTCTTTCCGCGACTGCGCCCGGGCGAATCGCGCCGGTTGACGTATCGAGGCTGTTTGCCGCAGCGCGGGCGATACCGCTTGGGACCGGCGAAGGTGTCGACTCGGTTTCCCTTCGGTCTGGTAAAACGAATTCTGACATTCTCCGGCAGCCATGACCTGACGGTACTACCGCGGCTCGGCCGGCTGATGCCTGCGTGGACTGTGCGTCATGCCGAGGATATCGAAGGATGGCAGGGAGGATTGCGACCCACGCGCGCTCCAGGGGACTTCTTCGGCGTGCGCGAGTGGGAGTCGGGCGACAGCGTGCGGTGGGTCCACTGGCGGAGTACCGCGCGGCACGGTCGGTTGGCGGTATGCCAGTTCGAGAAGCCGCGCCGCCGCGACATCGTTCTGCTGGTGGATTTGTGGCAGCCCCGCGAGCCGGACCAGGACCACCTTGACAACGTCGAACTAGCAGTCAGTTTTGCGGCCACGGTTGTGGCGGAGCTATGCGCCAGGCCGGGCGGCAGCGTGGTGGTAGGTATCACGGGCCCGACACCCGTATGTGTTTCTGGTCCAGCCTCTGCTTCGCTAAGACAAGATGTCATGGATACGCTTGCGGTGGCCCAGGCCTCGGACGGCGACAATTTGCCGGCCCTTTTCGAGAACGTCATGCATCAAGTCGCCCATGGCACGCGAATCTGGCTGGTCAGCACGCGAGACAACGACCTGGAAGACGAGTGTCGATTCCCCGGCCTCCGCGCCGGTCGTCATCGTCAGCTTGCGGCCTCGGGCATCTGTGCCATCAACACGGCGTCGCCGGATTTTTCCGAGTACTTTCGGGCTGATTAGAAAGTCATGGAGTTTCGTACCTTGGGCGTTCGGAAGTTGATCAACGTTAACATCGCGGTACTGGCCGTCTTGGCGTCGGTGCTCACCGGGTTGGGAGCGGCGGGCGTCGCAATCCCGCTTGCCGCTGTGGCCGCCGCCGCACTTTCGCTTTGGCTGACGGACTTCACGGGGCGGTTTTCAATAGGACGCTGGACGGTCAACGTGGCTGTGGCATCGATCGCTGCGATAACGGTCTGGAGGTTCACCGGATCACCGTACGTCGCAGATCTGCCCATTCTGGCCGAGGCCTTTGCGTTCTTGCAGATCGTGCTTCTTTTCGAGAAGAAGACCGCTCGCACATGGTGGGACCTGCTCAGTCTGGGCTTCGTACAAGTAGTCTTTGCCGCGTTGCAGGAACCAGGGCCGCTATTCGGCTTGGTGTTGGTTGCGTACTTGTTCTTCGGGCTGTCGGCTGTTTCCCTGATGTTCCTGTATCGAGAACGTGCGTCGGTTAGTGCATCGCCCGAATCCGCACGCAATCGGACTGCCCGGTGGGTACGACTGTGCAAGGTGATTGCGGGTACGCTGGTCGTAGGGCCGCTGTCGCTGTTCCTACGGTTCCGCGAACGCTCGCAAGGCGGTACCGTCCAGCGCCAGCCAACTCGCGTGGCGCCAACCTTCAGTCGTTGGCCGCTGTCGCAGGAGACGGCGGCACTGCACCGCTCGGACGGCACGACGGCCAGGCCACCGGACATTGGCCGCGAGTTCTGGTATCGAATCGCACACATGGCCGTGACTTGCATTGCGTTGGCGCTGGTCGTCTTCTTTACGGCGCCTCGGTTCGGAGGCATCGATCTGTCGTTTCTCCGCTATGGATCGGCTGGCTGGGCAGGCGGCGGAAAAGCGATCGGTCGGACCATAGGGTTCTCCAACAGGGTCAAGCTGGGTGAGTTGGGGACACTTCTGGACGATCAGCAAAAGGTGCTTGAAATCGAGTTCCTCGACCACGCGACCGGCGAGTCGTATACGGTACCGAGCAGCGTGTACTTGCGCGGTGCGCTGCTCACACACTACGGGGATGGCCAGTGGGAGCACCGAGAATCCGAATCGCCCCAGCGCCCTCGTCGCTTGCCGTCGATCGAAGGCTCCGACGTGGGGGATTTGGTGCGGCAGAGGCTCGCTATCGAGCCTATGAGTCGGAGCGATCTGTTCTGCGTGTGGCCGCTTGTGTTCATCCGGGAGAACGAGAACGTTGGGTACAACGCGCAGCGTGAGCGTCTGGAACGATCGCGTCGTGCACGAAGTCGGCGTTTCATCTGCGAGTTGGGAACGACCGCCTTTTCCGATGGCGTTCAGACGGACCTGGTGCCTTGCGAAGTCGACGCGCCGCCCTTTTTGCAGCGTTGGCCGTCCCGTCGGTTGTCGAAGCTTGCGGCGTTGGCGGAGCAGTGGGTTTCCGAATCCGGAATCGCCCCCGACGACCCGATCGGTCGCGCGCGCCACCTGGAAGCTCGTCTGTGCACCTCAGATCGATTCAGCTACAGCCTGGAGGATATGGCCCGTGATCCGGCGATCGATCCTGTCGAGGATTTCGTCACCAATAATCCCAGAGGGAACTGCGAGTACTTCGCAACCGCGCTAACGCTGATGCTCCGCAGTCAGGGTATACCGGCCCGCATGGTCGTCGGATTCAAGACTAACGAGTCGGGCTATTTCGGCGAATCCCGCATCGCCCGCCAGTCGCACGCGCACACATGGGTCGAAGCATTCATCCCCGCGGATCGTCTCGTCCAGACGCCGCGCCCGGACGGTCCATTGACAGATTGGTCTCGCGGGGCGTGGCTGCGGTTGGATCCCACGCCCGCTGCTTCTGCAGCAAGCAGCTCGTCCGGCTTGCTGGCCGGTGGATTGGGATACTGGATCGAGAGATTGTCTTTGGTCTGGCGAGATCAAGTGATGGGAATGAGCAGCGTGAGGCAGCGCGAGTCGATCTACGGCCCGTTCGTGACGCGGGCGAGACGAATCGGCAATCGCGTGGCAAGCCTCGAGTGGTGGAGCGGCGTGGCCGTACGTTCCATCGCGACGATCGTTGCCCTTCCCGAAATGGTGACGAGCCGCGTCGGTTGGCAAGGCGGGCTGGTCTTTCTGGCAATGCTGGTTGTCGCTGCCGTCGCCCTTGGCGAGTTTCGCCGCATGTCTCGACGACGCAAGCTGAATACGACAATCGGCGCAAATTCGGCGAGCCGAAACGGTCAACGAGAAATCAAGTTTTATCGCCGGCTGGAAACGCTGCTGGTGCGGCACGGCCTGGTGCGGGCGGCCTCGCAGACGCACCGCGAGTTTGCGCGCGATTCGGGAATCCGGCTGTCCGAGTCGACGGACGATTCACAGATCGCCGCCCTGCCACTGGCGATCGTGGACGCCTTCTACCAAGTACGATTCGGCGACGCGGATCTGAGCGAGCACCAAATGGCGGAGGTCCAGCAAGCCCTGCAACGTATCGAACGCACCGCCAATGGCAAACGAAGAAAACGAAGCCGCCGCCCCTACGACTGAACCACCAACGGAACTTGCTCGATCGCGTTGTGGCCCGACTTGAGATACGGACGGGGCATGGGCTGTGCGATCCCATTTGCGTCAATCGTACGGCAGCGCAAGTGATACCGTCCCGGTCGGACGTCCGTCAGCAGCGCCGCCCAGTGAACGATGGTACCTCGCAGCGGCCAGGTCTTCGGCTTGCCCGTGGCCGGATCAACTTGGCGAGGCGTTGGCGGCAGTACCCCGCCGGGTAGTCCACCGCCCCATTCACGCGGCGGCGGCAGGATTTCGGCTTCCTTCCAATCGCCTTTCGCAAAATACGGGTCGTCGGTCGGCAAATCCGCGTCCTGCGAGCAAAGCCAGTATTGCACCTTGCTCAAACCGGACATGCCCACTTGCGCCAAACCGGTCACCGGGATCGGCTGCCCGCTCTCGGCTTTCTTGGGCGCAAGGATGAAACGGGCGCACGTCTTCATGTGGCTGTCGACATCGTTGTTCCACTCGGCGTAAGTATCGTTGGCCTTGAAGTTGTTCGTCAGCACAATGCGCTGGAGCCACTTGACCGACATATTCCCGTAGCGGTCGGGCACAACCATCCGAACCGGCGCACCCGCTTTGGGTGTGAGCCACTTGTCGTTCAGCTTGTAGCAGAGGATCGCGGGGTGTTCGCCGGGGGGATCCTCCAGGACGCGACCCATCGGCAACGAACTCTGAAACCGCTGTTTCGGATCGTCGTTGTGATAGCCGTAGTAGAAGACCCGGCGCACATTGACCGTTGGCTTGGCCAGCCAAATCACGTCGCGCAGCGGCACGCCTTCCCACAGCCCCATGCCGCAAGGCCTCCGGCCGTTGGTGCAGGTCACGACGTGCAGAAAGCGAACCGCGTGCTTCTCGGCCAATTGCATCAGCCGCTGCCAGTCCAGCGCCGTCCCCACCTCTTTGGAAAGCGGACTCCCGACCTCCGCATTACTATCGGGATCCGCCACAACCTCCAACTGCCACGTTTCCGGATCCAAGCCAACTTCGCGCCGCTTCTCCGGAGACAACGTATGAGGCGGCGGGTTACCGCGGCCGAACATCTTGAACTTGTCTGCCGAAGTCAAATACTCCAGCTTGGCAATCGCATCGGCCAACGCCGGCTCAGATTCGTTCTCCTGAGCCCACAAGGGCGCGACGTTCAAAGCAGCCGCCCCCGCCGCACCAATCTGGAGAAAAAAGCGCCGAGTAACGTCTATGTGTTCTTCTGCAACTCGTCTTGTTTTGTCCACGTCTTTTCGTTGCCTCCTGTCGTACTCTGTCAGGCAAGCGTGATGCCATCTTTGGTGACCTGCAGTAGCCAATCGCAGATTAGCCAATCGCTGTCTGCGATTCTAGCCGAATTCCTTAGCTTCGACAAATCAGCCTCCTCCTCCACAAAGGAATTCCCTGCATCGTCCGGTGCCCCTACAATTAGACTCTGGCAGCGGCCTGTATATCACCCGCGGCCAGGTCCGTCCGATTTGGTAGGTCCCGCTTGCCGAGCG
>JADHUC010000351.1 GCA_016784735.1 Pirellulaceae bacterium
ACCCACTGTAGCTGAAGTTATCGAACAAATCAACCGTGAACTACGGTACTTCAGCCTGAATATGGGTTAAATATCAGAAACCAAGGAAAAAGTCAATCTGCCAAATATCGATGCAGAACTTCTGGGTCGGGGCACTAGAAGGCTGATGCATTGACCTTGCAGTTGGATAAGCACCCGGCAGGACGGCTTGTTTTCGCCCATATTTCATGCCGCTGGCTTGACGCCAGCGGTGCATGACCTTCGACCTAACAGCACGGACCACCCTGCATCTATTGAATGCCGCCGAACTTGTTTCGGCGGATTGTTACCTTTGGCAGACAAGGTGAGGCACCACCGAGATGAACTCGGGGGCATCCGGCAGTGGGGGATGTGTCATTTGTTCTAGGCTGAAAGTCACGAACCGCCGGCATGAAGCACGGCGGCTTCTACTTCAGCAACAGTACATCACCCTCTTCCAACCGCGGTAGCGAGACGACAATCGTGTCGCCGGTGCTGGTGAAGTCAAGCGACTGGTCGAGCATGCAGGATTCCACGCGGCGAACGTCGCCTGCAGCGCGAATTGTAATCTTCACGTCTTCGGCTGGCATGTGAGTCACAACGGGCGACCGGCGGCCAGACGGATCCTGGCGGATACTGCTGACGCGATAAGCCCAATTCGCCAAAGTGACCCCGCGCGTGTCGTCGTTTTCGTTTCGCAGCAGAATACCTTCTACCAGCGGCTCGGAGGCGTCGACGACCGGCCGAGTGAGCTTAAGCGCCGGTGCGGCGACAAGATTGCGGTGAGTTGCGTGTAAATCGCGAGTCATGTCGTAGTCGTCGCGACGAACCGGCGCACTGTACTCCAGCCCCGGGAAAAAGCCGACAACGTAGACTTTGCCCTTCCCGTGTTGATGTCGTGTGATGGCCGGCGCCCCGTCGGCGAAACTGGCCAGCACTTCGGTTTTTGCGTCGGGCGACAACACCTCGCGGCCGATCGTGGGCAGGAGTGCTTCTTGAACGAGGCCGCCGGAAACCATCTGCGCGCCATCCGGCACCGGGGCAATTTGTTTGGACGGCTCGCTGTACGATTCGATCCTCGTCGCTCCGTAGAGGGTGACGGTGTACCACATTTCCGGCTCGTTGCGTTGTCGAAGGCCGAGCACCGGCCGCAAGGCGGTCAACGGCCCGTTCGCCTCGTCGCGCGACAGTCCCCAGCCGCTGGTGTAAACCGTTCCGCCGTTCTTGACGTATCGTTCGAGGCCGCTGGCCGCAGCCTGCGTGATGTGCGAGCCGCTTGCGTAGATGATCTTGTATTGCGAGAGATCCTCGGTTGCCAGGATCTGCTCGTCAATCGGATCGACTGGGATATGCGCGTGCTGCAGAGCCGAATAGATCCATTTGGCGTTCTCCCAGGCGGCCATCAGGTGCGGCGGGTTGCCGGAGAGGTTCATCCATCGTTGCGTGGTCTCCGGTTTCACCACGGCCACCTCCGCCGGTACGGCCCACTTCGATCGGTACAGAACATCTTCGGCTTTGCCCAGTAGATGAGCCGCTTTGCTGGTCAGCACAAGCGCCTCGTCGCTCTGCGAAAAGCTGTCACCCTTCTTGTAGTCCGGGCCGTACGTGTACCAGTACAGCATCGTGTCGCCCCGACTGACAGCCGAGAGCATCCGTTGGACTGGGGCACCGCGGTGCGGTTTGATGTAGATGCCTTGGGCCAGGTTCATTTTTTGGGCGACGACCCGCTGCACGTCGCAAAGATAGCTGTCCCAACCCCAGATCCGAGGCCCGCGGTTCGACGTTTCGTACACAATGGCGTTGTCGGCCAGGCGATAGAAGTCAAAGAAATCGAGGCTATGTCCCTTCATCAAGAAGGTGTTGCCGCGCAAGGCAAAGGAGTAAATCCAGGGTTGACGAGCCACCCGGGTATCGGCCTCGCCGCGGGCCAGTGCCTGCCCTTTCGCTCGGTTAGCGTCGTCAAACGCGTTTTTCAGCTCCGTGAACAACATGGCCGTGACGTAGTTGTTGAAGTCACGCGTGTAGTAAGCTGCCAAGGCGGCGCCGCGATCGTGAAGCCACGGCCGATCGCTGTCCTTGTCCCACACGTTTAGCGGTCGCACCTCCGACCAATCGGACGCTCCGAAGTCGCCCGGTTTCAGCCTTTTCGTTTGCAGCCATCGTTGGAACCCGCGAGCGCAACGAGGGCAGGCGGCCAAATGCCCTTTCTTCTCCGCAGATCGATCGATAACCGTCCCGATCTCATCGACCGTCAAGCCCCACACCTCGGCGACGGGCAAGTCGAGAACGGACTGAAGTGACTCGTCGACCTGCTGCTTGGTGACGGCGGCAACATCGTCGCCAAAGGGACAACCGGATTGCGGATCGCTTTGTCGGCCTGCGCGGTACGAAGGAACGGGGAATCCCATCACATGAGACAGCATCGCCCGGTTCCATTTCTTCGCCTCTCGACCACCGCTGGCCAGGACCTCCATGATGAACTCGGGCGGGCTGCGGAATCCGTTGACGCCCAACTGCCGAAGGCTACGAAGTTCGGCGTACGTGACCGCCTTGTCGGTTGTCCGGATCCCGTAGCCGGATCCCACGCCATACCCACCCGCGTTGTTGACAATGGCGTATTTCTTCGGCAACGGCCAATCGGCCCAAGGCAAATCTTCCAGGGACTCCGCGCGACGCGTGGCATATTCCAGCACGCCTGTAAGCTCGTCGAGGAATTCTCGGGAATCCGGTTTCGTATCGCCGACGAGCCGGTACGCGGGAATCAGAATCGTGGCCGTTCCGCCGTCCGGTCCGTTGACCTGGAACGTCTTCACCACCTTGCCCTGATACGTGAATTCGAACTGAAACACGACATCGGTCGAGTATTCGCCGCGACGACGCGTGATGCGATCGACGACTTTTCCAGGATTGCCTGCGGTGACGGTAAGAAACAGCTTCTTGGGAAACCGCGGAGCCAACGAAGCGACCGGCAGCGGGGCCGACCACTGGCCGGTTTGCAGCCGGTGGTCTTCGTCCGCCGCATCGACGGGGACACCAGTCTTGTGAAACATGCCACGGATGACGTTTCCGCCTTGTCCTTCGCCGCCATACCGCCATTTGATCGTTGTCGGTTCATCAGGCGTGATCGCGGTGAGCCTTACACGCATGGCAAAATCCGCGGGTACATTGATCGGATCGCTCCGAACGATTTCTACGTCGATCTGTTCCGTATCCACCTGGGAAGTCGCGTATGTAGCGGCGACCGCAACAATTGCAGCCAGCAACCCAATGGACAAAGCGCCTTTCGCAGGCAACACATGTGGGAATTGGAGCCAGGACCTCTTTCTCATCGGACTGCGCCTTTCGTGCGAATCATTCGTTTTTGGTCGTTACCGTGTCGAGTATCTTCTGTTGTCTTCTCTGCAACAGGCGCCCCTGCCATGCGATAACGCGCAGGTAGACGAACGCCACGATGCCAAGCAGCGCGGCAGATAGAACCATGTAGGCAGGAAAGCCTCTCGCCCAGCCGAGAAAATGCAGGAGTAGCTCGATTCCAAGCGGCACCAATGTGGGAATCAGTGCGATCGGCAGCAGCAATGCGAAAAGTACTTGCAGCAGAGCGGTCAATGTCTTGGGTCGCGCGGACTTCAGAGACCCCGCCGCCACTGCCGATGGTGCGACGATGGACATTAGATTCCCGAGCATACACACGATCAGACAGGCCGATCCGAGTTGAATCAACGTAGCCACCAGATGCGTCACCCGCATCGGGTGAATGAACTGCAGGGCCAGCACGGCGAGGGTGCCAATGCTCAGTGCGAAAGGGGCGAGCGAGAGGTTCTTTCCCAGGAGGATATCTCGCCGCGACGCCGGGCACAGCACGTAAACGCGGAATCCATCGCGATCGAAACCGAACTGATTCTGATACAACTGGATTAGACTGAACATGCCCATGGTGATGGCGCCCAGTCCCAATAGGGGCCGAAACTCCTCGGGCGGCGATAGTCCTCTGCCAGTGAACAGCATCGACCCGAAGACGGCAAAAAGGATGATCGGGCTGAGCAGGATCATCTTTCCCTCCGGGGCGCGAATCAACGAGCGAAAATTGGCCAGGGCGACCACCGTCGAATGTTCGGAAAACCAGGGCAGGTCTTTTTCAAGCCAATTCGCGGTTCCCGCCTTCTTTCCGGACGTCTTTATCTTTGCCGCTGCCTTCTTCGATGCCTCGGTCCTGCGACGTCTCTTGCCGGTCTGGAATTCGCCTCGATAGAAACGCAACGTAGTTCGGTACGATCGCCAGAGGCTACCGGCGCCGATCAGCACGGTGCCCAGAACGCCAAGCAGTCCCGGCCAGATGTGATGTCGCGCGGCGGCCATGGCCCCGTAGGCAAGCCAACCGGGCGGCAAGACAATACTCGCGGTGGTTGCCAACTGCTTCGCCCGGTCGACCGTACGTCTTTCAGATTTCCCTTGTTTAGCCTTGGACGCTTTGTCCCAGACATCCAACTGCTCTTGGTACTGCTTCAGGTCGATCTCGCCGGCGTCGAGCGCCGCCCTCAGCCTGAGTTCTTCTGCGGCGCGCTCCTGCATCTGGATATCGGAACGGTCATGCTGGAACCGCCCGAACATCATGTTGATCAGGTTGGGCGCTTGGCAAAGGACAATGAACCCGGCCGTGATAAAAGCGATGATAGTTCGCCGCCGTCGCTTGTTGACCATCAAGGTGGCCAGCCAACCACGAAGCTGATAGGTGACTCCCGTGACCATCAGGATGAACCCGGCCACTAACGGGAAGACAACCAGCATCGACGGCCCCTTCACGACAACCAGAGCGATGCTCAGACCGACCATGGCTGGCAGGAACAGAATCAGGCTGAAGCTGAGCAGCGAGCTGACATAGTTGAAGACGAACGCTCCGCTAAGAGATATTGGCAGGTGCAGGAGCTTCTCGAACGACAGCACGTCGGACCGTTGCAACTCCGTGACCAGGCCGATCATCCAGAAGAAGAGAAAGCCGACGACGATGATATCCCACATTATGAGAATGTGTTCCGGCAACGCCTTGGGCAGTGCGAAGATCCCCACCAGCAACGCTAGGAAGAACATGGATACGGAAGCGACCAGCCCGATAACGTAAAGGCCAATTGTCAGAACCGTATTGACCGTTCCGGCACGATTGAGTTGATTCAGCCTGACTCGCCAGCGCAGCCAGAGGATGGTTTTCATGTGCTGCCAGTTCAAGGCGCGTTCTCCTCCAGCCACCCCAGCTTCTGAGTCGCCTCTGCATCGCTTCCGACCTTCTCCAGAAAGCGATCCTCCAGGGAACTACCGCGGCGCAGGTCCTCTAACGATGCCTGCTCGACCAACTCGCCTTGCGCGATGATCCCGACGTGGGTACAGAGCTTCTCGACGATGTCCAGAACGTGCGAGGTCAGGAAGACGGTGGAACCGCGAGACACATAGCCGACCAGCATGTCTCGCAGAACGCGAGATGTCACGGCGTCGACTCCTTCGAACGGTTCATCGAGGAACAACAAATCAGGGTTCGGCAACAATGCGGCCGCGAGCGCCAATTTCTTCTTCATGCCGTGCGAATACTCGAGCGTCAGTTTCTTCTCCTCGTCTTCCAGCCGCATCAGTCCAAGCAGGTCGTCGATGCGGCTGCGGATCGTATCCCGCGGAAGCAGGTACATCCGCCCGACGAACGTCAAATATTCGCGCGCGGTTAGGTTATCGAATAGAGCCAAATCCTCCGGCACCACGCCGACGTGCCGCTTCACCTCTAGAGCCTCCGATGCGTTCAGTGGGTTCTTGCCCAGCACGGAAATCTGCCCGCCAGAGGGCGCCAAGAGCCCCGTCAGCATCTTGATGGTCGTCGATTTCCCCGCCCCGTTCGGCCCAAGAAAACCGTAGAAGGTCCCCTGTTCAACCTGCAGGTTGATACGATCCACCGCGCAGAAGTCGTCGAAAAACCGGGTGAGTTGCTGGGTTTCGATTGCCAGAGTCATGGGGTTCCTCCGGGACAACCTATCATCGACGCAGGAGCGTGCCGCGGTAAGTCAAGTGCTAACTGCCCAGATTCGCGAGCCAGGCGGTCAGCCCGATGATGCCGAAACAGAAGGCGAAGGCGACCACGAAGCCTGCGATGTCCAGCAGCTTGGGCTTCTGAATCTCCAGGCCGAAGAAGGGGAACAGACGCCGGTAGTCGAAGCGTGATGGGTCACGGTACGAGGCTTCCACCTCGGCCGCGTCGATTTTCGGGTCCGGATCGACGGGCGTTTTCATCTTCACATAGTAGCGGTCGAGCTTCTCTCGGTCGCCCTGCGGCGTGATCAGACTCAGCAGGATTATCACAACGAACGGCAAGATCAGGCGCGCGGGCAGACGAAATGTCTCCAACGCTGCGTTCGAGCATTTCTTCAGCTCCAGGCCAAGTCGTTCATAGATCACGAACTCCAGATTGAAACGTCCCTGGCCTCGCAAGGTGCAATCGGGACGGAACTGCTGGTGGATGATGGTCGTCCGCCCTTCTTCGACGCGCTCGGTTTCAACAAGGTGTTCCGGTCTCGGCGCTTGCCATTGGCCGTCCGGGCCGCGTACCTCGATGCGGTCTTTGAAGTAGACCGGTTTTCCGCCGGTAGTAAACTTGTCCTCGATCATTTTGCCCAGCACGATGGGCTCGGGCCGAGGGCCGAACTTGGCCACTTTCGCCTCGTCGCTCTGCGGGCCTTCCGCTTGGACCCAGTCACCCACGCGCCCGTCCCACAATCCGATCTCCGCCTCGCGTCGAGCCACGTCGGCCGGAGCGGCGGGACGTGTCGTGATCGAGGTCACAACATCGTTGGTCACCGTGAACTGCGGGTTTTGGGCCAGCGAAGGGACCAGCATCGGCAGGCCCAGCGGCAGCACGAAGAATACCACGGTCGAGAACGCCAGCGTCAGCCACGCGGCCGAGCGAGTCGCCCGGCGCCAGCACAGTCCAACCCAAAACGGCGCGGCAAAAATGAGCGGCAGCTCCAAGGCGATCTTCAATTGCTCAAAAATATTCATGAAGCACAACGAGATGACGACTCCGCCGGCGATGATTAACGCGCCGACGATGCGGCCCACCAGCACGCATTCCTTCTCGCCGGCGTCCGGCTTGACGTAGGCAGCGTAGAAATTGCGCACCACCAGAGCCGATACGATTAACATGTAGCAGTCGGCCGAGGACATCAGTGCGGCAATCAGACATGCCAACATCAGCCCCACCAGGCCGAGTTGGAAAGGGCCAAGGATTTCCCGGGCAGCTACACCCCACACGGCGTCGGGATCCTCGGCTATTTCAAGGTTGTCGGCCATCAAGGCCAGCACGATCAACGCCGTCAGGGCCCAACCGACCGAACATAGCCGTTTCATGAACACACCGCCCACCAGCCCCACGCGGGCGGACATCTCCGTCTTGGCTGATCCACCGCCGATGGCGATAAAATGCGGCTGCACGACGATGCCGATCAGGCCGAGGCACGTGAATCCCAGGATGTAGTGCAACGGAAACTCACCACCGCGCGGCGTTTCGAATATCTTGAAGTAGTCGGCCGACACACGTTCGTGCAGCACCTGAAAACCGTCCAGCATACCCATGGTCTGCGGGTCGCCGAACTTATCGACCAGAGCTTGAAGCCCGGACGGTATTAACAGCACCGAGAGTAGGATGATAAAGACACCTTGGATCAAGTCGGTCCAGTACGCCGCCCTCAAGCCCCCCAAGACGCCGTAGACCGCAACCACCACGGCGATAATCGGCACCAAGACGAATTCGATGGGCACGGGCTCGGCCCGCCAGGGCAGTTGAAGCGTTTCCACTTCGATCAACGGCGCGCACATCTTGCCCACGGCCGAGAAACCCAGCGCCAGGAAGAACATGTAAAAGGCGATGCCGTATAGCAGATACGCCACGCCCATCGGCTTCGACTGGTAACGCTCGACAAACCAGTCGCCCAGCGTCAGATGCCGCATACGCCGGTACCAAACGGCAAAGAACCAATAGAACGGCGTGCAGAATAGCCACAGAAAGACACTCCAGATGCCACTCAAGCCGCTGGTGTACGTAGTGCGACCGACGGCCACCGGTTCGTGCGAACCCGTGCCCGCGCCGAATACGGCAAACGCCTGCAAGATCTTGCCGAAGCTGCGGCCGCCGAGGAAGAAGTCCTCCTGCTTCTTGATCTTCAGCATCGACCATACGCCGATGACTGCCATGGCTAAGAAGTAAACGACCAGAACGACATAGTCGATGGTGGTCATGAGTGTTGCCCCAAACGCGAGATGCCAAGTTTTCAGTTACAGATTCCAGGTTTCGAATCCGCTGAACATAACCGGACGCGCCGGAGTAATCAAGCAACTGCGCTTTCTCTGATGCGTCATCAGGTTGTGGTGGAAGGCGAAGTTCCCGTTGGTCGCTCCTGGTTGGGACCGCTGGCAATCATCGGCCCGTAGTTGTGCGGGCCCTCGCCGTGCCAGTTGGCTTGAGCGAATCCTGCGTGACTCTCGACACGCTCGACATCGAACCCTTCGAACGTCACAATAGCACGTCCGGCACCTCGGACACAATTTGGACCCCTGCGAGGCTGGTGGCATCATGGTCGTGAGACGTACTTGGTGTTGGTTCTTTTTCACGATAGTCGCTGTCGCTGTGACTGCACGCACGGGACCGGCACTTGCCGACCTGTCATTTGAAGAGCCAGCGGACGGGGGCGCTGTACTCCGTTGGGATGCGTGCGCGGGGCTTGCCCTGCGATTGGGACCCCCGATGATTATGATCTTCGGGCCAAATTCGTCGAACAAGCCGTCGCTTGCTGCACGACTCGTCTCTCGTGACTGTTCGACTGACAGCGCAAAGTGCGAGTACGCGTTATCGATCGACGACCGTGGGAGTCGGCAAACCGGATGTTATCGAGTCGTATACGCCGCTCGCGCAAAGGACGGACGGCAGTTGCTGACGCTCGAAGCCGAGTTCCAGTTTGACAAGCCCGTGCCGTTCGATGTTTGCGTCGAGCAAGCGGCTGTCTTTCTGGATCGACAGCCGACCAGGCTCTCGCTGCCGCAACGCAACGGTGTGGTGAAGACGCTCCTTGCCAGTTCATCACGAGCAACGGGCTACTTTACCCTGGGGCGGGGCGCAGCGCCGTCACAAGGTCACGAACTGGCGATGCCGGTCGTAGGGATGGCGTTTGAGGATGAAGCCGAAACTCGGATGAGCGTGGCGACGGATCCGTATTGTGGAGTGCAGTTTACCTTTTCCAGCGAGCGCGGTGCAGCGAACTCGCGGGCGTCGATCACATTGTCGACCCGATACCGCGGAACGCTTGTCCCCGTGAAACAGGAATCACGTACCTTTGCGTTCTCGATTCACAAAGACGGCATCGACGGAATGCTGAACAGCTTTTACAGCACGATTCCCCAAATCGAACCGGGCCCCACGTGGATTCACGCCATCCAGCTTAACTACTACGACTACCTTGGTAGACAGGGCCGTGCGTGGTTCGAAGACCTGCAAAAACTGGCAGACAAGATTCCGCAGCAGCACAGGGACGCTGTCGTGGTTAATCTACACGGCTGGTACGACTACTTGGGCAGGTACTCATTCGATCGTAAGTCGCGAGAACTGGAGGACCAATGGATCGCTTTCCCCCGGACGCGCAAGACCCCGATGAGCAAGACCGAAATCCGCAAACGCATTCGGTTTGCCAAAGAGCTGGGGTTTCGAGCGGTCCTCTATTTCGCCGACGGGCTCAACAGCGATTCCGGCATGCCCGGCTTTCGGGAAGACTGGTTGTTGGAGGATGAACACGGCGATCTACGCAAAGGCTGGACGGGGCCGAGCACGGGGGCGACTTACGCCATGGACCCCAGCAATCCGGAAGTGCGTCAGTTCTTTCTGGACTACGCAACGGCTCTGTTGCGCGAGTACGGCAGCGAAATCGATGGACTCGTCTGGGATGAGACTCAGTACATTGCACAAGAGAAACTGTCGGCACAAGAGAAAGGCCTCGCCTACGCCGATCGCGACTTCATGAAGCTTGTCGCGGAAATCACACAATTGGTTCAGCGGAGGCGGTCCGGCAATAACGATCTCGTGTTTCTCACGTCCGACTGCATCAGCGGCTGGGGTAACCGACGTGTCCCCTATGCGTTAGTGTCGCACGGAACCTATCAGGACACGGCGTGCAATCCGCAGGCTTGGCCTCCCGGACTTTTGCCCAACTATCGCAATTGCCTATGGAGCTGCAACTGGTACCCGTTGAAACACCGTGACTGGAACCGAATCGCCGCAGAAGAATACGGCCTACCACAGGGGCTTTCCTGCGGATACGGCGACGACGTGGGCCCAAACGCCATGCCCGAGGAATTGCTGGATGAGGTGATCCAAAGGTTTCTTGTACGCGTCAAGCGAGACGACCGGCGGCCGCGCTACCTCACCAAGGCGACGGCCCACACAGCACCAAATACACAGCGCTGTACGACCGAGCAAGACGCCGCGGGCGGGTGCGATGGGATCAAGACCGGCACGTGGGGATTCTGCACCGAGCGAGAGGTGAACCCATGGTGGCAAGTCGATCTTGGGAACTCAATTCCGCTGGACCGAGTCGTGATCTACAACCGTTGCGACGGGAATGTGGAAGACCGTGCGGCTCGTTTGAGACTGATACTTTCCGACGACGGCCGACGCTGGACGGAAGCGTATCAACATGACGGAACGGCCTTCCTCGGCTACACGGACAACAAGCCTCTAACGGTGCCGTTCAGCGACGCTGCTGCTCGATTCGTCCGGATTCAACTCCCTTCCACAGAGCACCTCCATCTAGACGAAGTCGAACTGTATCAGCCGAACAACCCGAATAACATCGCCCTTGGAAAACCGGCCAACCAGTCAAGCACAAGCCGGTGGTCCACACCACAACCGGCGACGCCTGTGCCGTCGCCTTAGCCGAATCCTCGCGAAGGGCCCAATCATTATGCAATATATGTCAATCGGTGCGGCGTTTCTCCTGACCTTCGTCGTCCCGTGCAAAAGTGAAGCTCTGCGGGAAGTGGACTTGGCACCGGACAAGGCCTGGACGATCAGCATCGACGGCAAGCCGCCCCGCGAGTTCGCCGCCTCCGGATGTGTCAACGGCTTTTCGGGGTTTTGATTTGTGAGATGGCAATTTGGAGCTGTTCGGTCTTCAGTTACGATCGGAAGGGGCTGAATGCGGTCCTACACCGGCAATCGAAGGTTTCCTGACTGACATCGTCTACTGCTGCGTCGACGCTTCGGTCGATGTGACCGCTGCAGGTTGGCACATTGCCTTTCGCTGCGGAGGTGGGGGCGACCTACGCGCCTTGCGCGTTGCCGGAAAACGAGTGCCGGATTGCTCGCGGTCGGGCACTGGGCCAAATCAGGCTACTCCCCCGATGGAGTGTTTCAGGCGGGGTCGTTAAATGCGACAACTGGGCCAGGCTGACTCCCCGCAATGCCGGACTGCGCTTGAGCATTGCCGAGCCATTTTTGATGAACCGAGAATCGTCTTTGCGCATTCACACACGAGATTACTGAAGCGTGAGTTACGGCGTCTCAGGTGCATGCTTGAAATCCGTGCCCGAAAGCGCTTTCCACGCGAAGCCGGCAAGAGAAACGATGCCCCAAGTGAGCCCAACCACCACTCCAAAGTCAATGATGCCCCGCCAAGGCTGGGAGCAGAACGAAACCAGGACGATTATCGCAATGATTGCAGCAGTCAGGCTGATCGACGTGATCTGCACGCGGCGACTGGCGTGAAAGTAGCCCATACAGAAAAACGGCGCCAGAATCGCCCGCGCCGGTGATGGCTGATCGCGCAAATAGCGGGCTCGTGCTGCAGTACGAGGCGAGAACCGCTTCTGAAACCCCCGGTATCCTTCGGCAACGCCCATGAACAGTGTCCACAGCGCGAGCACCATCCATTGCCATGTGGTGAGCCCCATCCCGATCGCTTCAATTGCCTTCGGCGTGAGCCGGTAAACAGCGAATCCGAGGAGGAAGAAAACCCCGGCGAGGCCCCAAAGTGGCGCAATCAAACGCATCGGCATTGGTTTCTGTCATGGAGTTTGGATGTCGGCTGGGTATTTTGACGCCACATCGGAGTCACGCTGAAACCGGTAAGCGAAACCTGGATATACCGGAAGTAATGGAACACGGCACTGTGCATGAATGGGTAATCCAAGAAAGCGATTGTACCACAGGACGCATGTGAGTGGACTCTTGAAGCCGCGCAAGGCAACAAAAGTCATCCGACTGGACGCGTGCAGCTATCGCATGGTTTCACGATTGGGGCCGCGACTTCCCAGGCGCGGAAAGAGTGGCACAATGTGCCACCATTCCACCCGATGTGACCGCTTCAATGGGGGCCGCGACTTCCCAGGCGAGGAAAGGTGCTTGCGCGCTCATGACGCGCCCTCCTGAGTCGCTTCGGGGCAAGGCGAAGGGGATGGACTACTCCGCGTACCGGTTCGAAGGAGGCCGACTCGTTGTGCCTGATGCGCCCAGCTTCGAAATCGAGTTGACGCGACCAACCTATTGCCGCAGGTCCTTGAGCAACTCCCCGAAGGAGAAGGTGGTGCGGAAGCGCTGATCGAGCTGTTTGGCCCTGAGCCGAAGATCACCGACTCCTTCCCTGTCCTTCGCAAGCGAGCCGACCACTACCAGGCTCAGCCCGTGTGGGATTTCGAAGACGTACACCTGTGGAAACGCGCTACGAATCGCGGCCAGGGTTTCCTTGGTGTCGTCGTAGAGATGCACGTTGAAGACCACCACCCCTCCCGGCTTGAGCCTCTTCTGCACGCTTTTGAGGAACTTGACGGTCTTCAGTCGCAACGGCACGCCCGAGATGTCGGTCTCCGTCGACGCCTTAAGAAACGCATCCATGTAGATCACGTCGTACCGGTGCCGAGTGTTTGTCAGGTACTTGAAGGCATCCTGCACGACGATCCTGAGCTTGCCGCCCGACCGTACTTCGAACCACAGGTCGGCGATCTGGACCACGACCGGGTCAATCTCCACGACGTCCACGCGGAGATCGGGGTCGTAGTGCTTGAGAAAGTGGATCATCGACCCACCGCCGAGGCCGACGATCAACACCTGCTGCGGCTTGGGCCGGAAGAGGTAACTGCCGAACATGTAGCGAGTGTAGGGCAGGAGGAGACGGTGGGGCTTGTCGAGATCCTGTTCGGTCTCGACAGCTTCCCGGCCGTCGTAGTCGACGAAGATCAAGGACCGCTCGTTTCCCAGTTTGATGACGACG
>JADHUC010000352.1 GCA_016784735.1 Pirellulaceae bacterium
GTGGAGGAGGGCAAGGAATCGGTCGAGTTGCCGCTGACGTTCGAAGTCCTGCCATTCAAGCTGCTCCCGCTGGAGGAGAAAGCCCACGGCGTCTACTACCGGTTTCCCAGCATGGATCAAGATTGGTCCGCCATCGAAGCGGAGTTGGCCGATATTCGGGCTCATGGAGGGACGATGCTGAAGAGCAACTTGGGCATTGACCACGGAATGGTCGACCAAGTAGTAAGCCCCTCGTACGACAGGTTGCATCGCGGGCTCGCTCTGCTGCGAACACACGGATTCCACGGTCCGCTACCGGTCAGCTCGGGTTGCGAGCACGCAGCGCGACTTCACGGCTATGACCCTTTGAACGACCACGGCGACCAGCAGACGAGAGAACGCTTTTCCGGAACCGTCAAGACCGCGATGGAAGGCTTGATCGAACTCTCCAAGGAGTATCCCGAGTTCGAACTGATGCCCACGCATATGGACGAGATCTTCGGCCGTGATCGGCTGGAACGTTATGTCCGGTTCACCGAAGCCGTGCGGCAAGTACCGTCGCTGCGCGTATACATCACATTGCACAACGATCCGAAACGCGATGTGACCGACATGATGCGACAGTGTGATCCTTACGTGGATGTGCGGTGCTACAACGGGCACTGCATGGACAATTGGATCCATGCGGGACACACGTTCGACGAACTGTCCCGTGACTTGGCAGCGTCAGGTGACGAGGCGTGGATCTACCACAACATCCGTGGTTCGTTCTACATGGCCGAGTGGACGCGGCTGGTCAACGGCTATTACCTCTGGATCAGCCCTCTTCGCGTGCACGTGCCGTGGATGTATTACTCGTTCAAAGGCAGCCCGTTCGACGCCACCGACGGCCCGCGGCTTCGCGGCGGCGATTTCGCCTACGCAGCGCCCGATCCGGACGACCCGACACGCATGGTACCGACTCGGCATTGGGAAGCGTTTCGAGAGGGAATCGACGACCTGCGCTACTTGACTACCTTGGAAACGCTGGCCAAGCGACACCAGGGCACACCAGCATCGGACGGGGCTCTGGCTTGGTTGGCCAAGCTTCGCGAAACGATTACGCCGAAGCCTGCTGAATTGGAGCCAATCGAAGAGGAAAGCCCGATCCTGGTACTATGGTCCCGCAAGCTGGATGGAGCCGACTACCGCCGCATCCGCCGCGAAGCAGCCGAGCACATCATCGCCTTGACGCGGTGACGCACGCGACTGTTCCCGGCAGGTCCCGTCCGGCAGACGGGACCTACTTTGATAACTTCTCGAAACGCAGGAAGTACTTGTCATTCAGCAGGTCCTTCTTCTCCGAAACATGGCTCAGGCAACCGCTGCCGCGTAGCGGTCGCAAGCTCGTGGTGCCTGAGCAGGGCCAGTTGGATCCAATCCGTGGCAATCCTGAATCCGTGGGGCGAACTGCATGGAAGAACCCCACGGCTTGCACTCAACGACTCTTGCGGCCACACTGATGCTGAGACGGCGCGCGAATCCTACGAGCGCAGAGCCCGAGGTTCTACGTTCTCGAACTGCCCGATCGAGCCTGCCCACGAACCCGCCGTTGCCGCCACCCTTGAGTCAACGAAAGGAAATCCCATGGTAAAGAGCTTCTCGCAAGGACAATCACGAAATACCTCTCGTCGCGAATTCCTCACAACGTCCGCGGCGCTGGCCGGGACGGTCGTGGCCGGTTCGCTCGGGATCGACCGGGCCGCTCACGCTGCTGGCAGCGATGTTATCAAGATCGGATTGATCGGTTGTGGCGGGCGAGGCTCCGGTGCCGCCGTGAACGCCATGAATGCCGGCGAGGATGTTCGGCTGGTCGCCATGGCCGATATTTTTGAAGACCGGCTGAAGGTCGCGCGGGAACGGATTCAGAAAATGAAGCCGGACCAAGTGGCCGTCGATGACGATCATTGCTTCGTGGGATTCGACGCCTACCAGAAGGTCATCGACAGCGGCATCGACGTGTTGCTGATCGCCGCCACGTCGCACTTTCATCCTGTCATGTTCAAGGCGGCGATCGACGCCGGCAAGCACGTCTTCTGCGAGAAGCCGCACGGGCTGGATGTGCCGGGCTTGAAGGTCTCCATGGCGGCGTGCGAAGAAGCTCGAAAGAAGAACCTATGCGTCGTTTCCGGACTCTGTTGGCGTTACGACGTTGCCGTGCGCGAAACCATGAAGCGGATCCAGGATGGCGCGATCGGCGACATCATCGCCATCCAGGAGAACTACCTGACCGCTCCTTACATTTGCCGGGCCAGAAAACCGGAGTGGAACGAATTCGAGTACCAGATGCAGAACTGGTATCACTTCAACTGGCTCTCGGGCGACCAGACGAGCCAGCAGCTTATCCACAGCATTGACAAAGCCTCCTGGGCTATGGGCGACGTCCCGCCGGTGAAGGCATTCGGACTGGGCGGGCGGCAGGTCTGCCTGGATCCCATCTACGGCGATCAATTCGACCACCACAGTGTTGTCTACGAATACGAAAACGGCGTAAGGGTATTCGCCCATTGCCGCGATATTCCGAACTGCAATAACACGACTTCCGACATCATCCTCGGCACAAAGGGCCGCGCCATCATGCCCGTGCGCTGCCGCATCGAAGGCGAAAACGAATGGCAATTCAGGGGCAAGAAGCCCAGCATGTACGACAACGAGCACAAGGAGTTGTTCGAGGCGATCCGAGCCGGCAAGACGATCAATAACGGCGACTATATGGTCACCAGCACGATGTTGGGCATCCTGGCGCAAATGGTCTGTTACACGGGCAAAGAAATCACCTGGGAGCAGGCGATGCAGTCGAAGCTCGACTTCAGTCTGGAACGCTACGACTGGGACGCCGAGGCACCGATCAAGCCCGACGCCGACGGCCGATACGCAACGGCCATGCCCGGGATCACCGAGTTCGTGTAAGCCGTACCTGCAACCCTGACGATCGGCACTGCGGCCGGCTCGACAGACAAGGCGGCCGTCATCGGAGCCGGTCGTGCCGCGGTCGAGCATGGAAGGCTATGCGGGCACACCGCTGCCAAAGAAGCTGGGGCATCAAGGTCGGATCGGTTGTCGTACTGATCGACGCTCCTCTGGAATTTGAAAGAACCTTGGGCGAATTGCCCGACGACGTTACGCTGCGCAGGCACAACCGCTGCCGGCGCGATTGAAGTTCACGCGACGTCGCCCCAAGTAGCAGGCATATTTCCAGCCTCGCGTCTTCACGGCTGCCACGGTGTGCCCCACACCACTTCTCCGCCTGAGACTGTGCAGCGGACTGCGAATTCGGGCAGAGTTGCTTCGTCGTCCGGTTCAGCGAGATCAAGATCGAAAAGTACCAGGTCGGCCGGATCGCCTGGCTGTAGGCCGCCCAACGGCATCGAGAGCAGCCGTGCCGGATGGGTGGTCGCCATGTCAATGGCCTCGGTCAGGCTGACGCCTGCAAACCGCATCACGTTGGCTACGCCTGCGCCGATGGGCCGAGAAGCCCCCGCCAGTAACTGACGCTGTCCCGCCACCACTAGCTTTCCGTCTGGCAGAATCTCCAACTCGCCGTGACCGGCCGTGTAGCGTCCCGGCGGTCGTCCGGCCCAGCCTGATACGTCGCTGATTAGAAGGCACCGCTCGAGCGTCTTAACGCGGACGAACGTTTTCACCACGCTCGCCGGCAGATGGTGACCGTCCACAATCAAGCTGGCGGCAAGTTGGTCTTCGGCCAACTGATCCCAGAAGTAGTTCGGGTACACGGGCATCGTCAGATGACAGCCGTTACCAAGGTGGGTACTTAGCCGAGCGCCGGCATCGACCGCCGCGCGGATGTGTGCAGAATCGGCCGATGTGTGCCCGATCGCCACGACTACTCCGGTTCGAGTGACTCGTTCGATGAAGCCCGGCGAATCGTCGAATTCCACCGACATGGTGAGAATTCGGATCTGCCCGTCGGCTGCCTCCTGGAGGCGCTGGAATTCGTCCCAATCGGGCGGCCGGCAATGCTCCAACGGATGCGCACCACGGGGACCATCGTCCTTGGAAATATATGGCCCTTCGACGTGAATCGCAGCAATCCGTCGTGCCGTTTCTGGCGACGAGTTACATGCTGCCACAATCGTCTTCAGGCCGTGGCGGAGCACTTCATAGCTTGCCGTGAATAACGTGGGACAAAATCGCGTCACCCCAAACGCGGCGTATTCTTGCACGATGGCGATGACTTGTTCCGGTGTCAGATCCGCTGAACTGAACTCCTGCCCGCCGTAGCCGTTGACTTGGATGTCGAAGAGGCCGGGTGCTATCCAGGGCCAGCACGATGTTTGACGTTCAGCGCTCGCGAGAGTTTCCGCGCCGACTATCTTGCCGCCAGCGATCTCAACGCATGTCGGCTCGCCGTTATCGTACCGTCGACCGAAGAGTTTCATGGCAAACGTCCCGCGTCAGACTGATGCATACGCTTGACCGCAAAGAGATTATAGAACCAAAACCCTCGCGAGTGACCAGCGCCTGTGGATGGACCTTCTTTTCTATTTTGTTGTGGGCAGGGGAAAAGTGTTGACAGAGGGCAACCAACGGATAGAGTGAACGTTTTGTGCAATCCTGAAAACGGGGTACGTGTTGGTTGAGGAGGTCTCTTATGCCAGAGGACAAGTTTGCCGAGAGAAAGCAAAGCCTTGCCAGCGATTCGGAACTGACTGCCTTTAATGTGGCGGCAGTAGCCGAGGCCATGGATTCGGTACGGTCGTTGGCGGGGACCAAAGCGGGACTGGAGACGATCCAGACGCGCGAGGGTGATTGGAAGAGTTGGGATCCGGATGTTTATGGTGTGGACGAGGCGACCGAGGGCGGTTACATCAAGCGGCTGAAGGAGCTGGGCACGCCGATCATCATGCTGTCGGAAGAATCCGAACGCGTGGAGATCAACCTGGACGCCGACGGCGAGTCCATGTACTGCGTGTCGGACCCGTTCGACGGCAGTTGGCTGTTCAAGCGGCAGTTGCCGTTGTGGTGGTACAGTTCGCTGGCCTTCTTCAGAAAGGAGTTCACACCTGCAAGTACGGCAACCGGTGACGTGAACCAGGATCTCATCGCCTTCGCTGATGACACGGGGGCTTACCTGGTGACGGTTCAAGGCAATCAACTGGTCGACAAGCGGCAACTGAACGAAGATTATCGTCAGGCGCTTGCCGGTGATCCGGCCGATAATCTCGGCGGCGCGTGCATCGAGTCATACGCGTTGAAACCGAAGAAGTTTCTCAGGCCGCTGCTCGATCAATATGGCGATCTGATATACGAGTTCAAGATGTTTTATCCCAACGGCGGTCCGTTCGGCTTTGTCGACGTGGCGACTGGCCAAGTGGACGTTTACTTTGCCTCGAAGCAACCCTACGTGGACGTCTTCTCCGGATTGGAGGTTGCCGTAAAGGCGGGGGCGGTCGTCAGCGACTTTGATGGAAACCCGTTCAAGCTCCAGACCGACGATTGCAGAACCACCTACGACGTTTTGGTTAGCCGCACTCAGCGGATTCACGATTTGGTGCTCGAAATACTAGCCTCCTGCAAGTGAATGGAGCCAACAAATGACCGATGTGATTAAGCTGGCGGAGCTTTCTGCCGATCAAGTACCGGAGAAGCTCCGGAGTGATTACTACTTCGATTTCGCGGCTCATCCGTTTGCGCACGCTTCGGTCGTGACCGAAGCGAAATCGGTGATCGACGTGCTCGGGAAAATCGGCGGATACGCCAAGTCCTGGCTCGCCGAGAAGATCGACGAGATGAGCCAGTCGGAGTCTGTTAGGGTACTGACCGAGAAGGATTTCCCCAATCGCGGCAAGGGCTGTTTTCGTGCCTTGGTCGCTGAGGGCGCGGAATTCGATCCGTCGTACTATGTGGGCAGTGCACCGGGCGACGGCCCCGGCACCGTCTGTCTGGACAAAGGCGCCAAGCTGCTCGGCTCCGTCGTCTACCCGGGCGAAGGAGACATCTACATTGGCGCCGATACGCTGATCGAGCCTGCCGTTGGCATCAAAGGTCCCACGATCATCATGGAAGGAAATGAGATCCGGCAAGGCGCGTATTTTCGCGGCAATGTAATCCTGGGCTCCAATTCCGGCGGTACGGCGTTTCGAGGTGAACTGAAGAACGTCGTGATGATGAACGACGCCAACTTCCCGCATCCATCGTATCTAGGCGACAGTGTGTGCGGATTCGGGACCCACTTCGGCAACCAGGTCACGGCGGCGAATCTCGGCATATTTCAGGGCTTGCGGGAACGGGACAAGCGAACTAATGTCGAGATAGCGGTTGACGGTGCGCGCTACGATCTGGGACTGGTGAAGATGGGCGTGGTGCTCGGCGACCTTTCCCAGATAGGCTGCAGCAGCGTTGTTGCCCCGGGGACATTGATTGGTCCGAATTGCGTTGCCTACGGACTGTGCAGCGTCGATCGCGGACTATACGACGCCGGCACGCTATTCAAGAACAAACCCATCAGTTCCAACGTGATCGAGCTTGGTTCCGTGGACCCCGGCCGGGTGTGAGGCAATTCCAAGACGCGTCGCAACACGGGGACGATCCGTATGGCTTCCATCGTTTAACCCGAAGCCGGAGGCGATGGCGGACGATGCGTGTAGACCGTCCATCTTGCTTCCCGCCATCGCCTCCGGCTTCGGGTTAAACGACATACAGCGAACGTTGTTTCCTATTCGGCCCAGGAAATACTCTGAAGGACCTTATTTGTCGGGAGCTGTACGAAACATGACGCCTGAAATCGGCGAGTTGAGCGTCGAGCAGTACCTGTCGCTGGCAATGTCCGCGAGCCAGGGGGAAAACAATACGCTGCTCGAGCGGGCGATCGCTTTGCATGGCACGCGTTCGTTCGCAATGGACTCCGTCGGGCGGTTCGTCCGCCTGATCAAACGTTTTGCGGAACGGTTCGGAAAGGATCGCCGGATTTATCTGTATGAATCGCCCGGACGCGCTAACTTGATGGGAATGCACGCTGACCACCGAGGAGGGATCACCAATCCGGTGGCCACGCGCGAGCGGGTGCGCGCGGTGTGCGGGCGGCGCGACGACGACGTCATCTGCGCCAGGTCGCTTGCCGGCGATTTCGGCGAAGGCCAGTTCCGTGTCTCGAATCGGTTGCCGGAGAAGCCTCTTAGTTCACTGGGCGAGTGGCTCAACTGGACGGAACACGAGGCGGCGGTGCACGGCGGCGGTCGGGAGTTCGTCAACTACTTCGCTTGCGGGCCAGTGTACGCCGCCTGTTTCTGCTACCCGTGGGGCCGAACGTTCGCCGGAGCCGACTTTCTGCTGGACTCCGACCTGCCGCCGTCGGCTGGGATGTCTTCCTCCTCGGCTCTTGTCGTCATGGCGACCGACGTCTTTCTGCGCTTCAACCGGGAAGGCATGGCGGACCCGTCCATCGACCTGCTGCTGGATATCTATGGGAACGGCGAATGGTACATCGGCACGCGGGGCGGCAAGGGCGACCACGCCGCTATCAAACTGTGCCAGCGCGGGGCAATCCAGCCCTTGATCACTACGCCCGACATCCAGGTATGCGAACCGGCCCCCTTCCCGGACGGTTATGACATTATCCTGTATCAATCTGGTGACCAAGCCAATAAGTCGGTCGAGCCGTTCAAGACCGCGTACAATGCGCCGATCATTTCCTACCAGGCGGCCGAGATGCTCCTAATGGACTATCTGCGCGAACGGAAGCTTGCCGAACTGCAGGAGTTTTTGACCACGCGCGCGTTGTTGGACGCGAAGCATCATCGTGTCTATCTTGGCGATGTGGTGAACAATGGGCTGCTCTCCGATACGGAGATATACGCTTTCCTGAGGTCGCTTCCGCAGGTGATGGCTCAGCAAGAACTCTTCTCCGCTTTCGAGGACCGGGACAAGAGTTTTCTGGACGGTATCCAGCAGGCCAACGAGCCCGCGGGCGGCTACCACGTCCGCGACACAGCCGCCTTCGGATTCGGTGAGTGCGCCCGTGGCCGAAAGGCCGGTGATATGCTTGCAGAAGGTGACGTTCAGGGTTTTGCCGAGATGATGAACGTGTCTCAGTTCGGTGACCGCGTCACCGAGGTTGAAGACGCCGCGAGCGCTTGGATCAAGTTTCTCACGGACGATGCGCTCACGGCCATGGAGAAAGACGGCTTCCCCGTTCACGAGATTGCCGGCGACTACCACGTAAGCACGGCCAACATTGATCGTCTGGCCTCGATCTGTTTGAGTTCCCCGGATGTGTTTGGCGCACGCCTAAGCGGTGCCGGGCTGGGTGGTGCGCTGATCGTGTTGGGCGAGGAGGGTTTCGACGAAGCGCTCGACCCGGTGCTCGAACGCGACTACTACACGCCGCTCGAAAAGGAGTTCCAGAAGATCCGCATCGTCCCCTCGCAAGGCGCGGGATTCCTTTAGAGCTGCTCAGGGATGCTAGAAGCTCGTTCGTCTAACTCGCAGCCGGAGGCGCAGGCGCGTGGTGGGATAGGCTTCCAGCCTGTCATATCTGGTAGTCGAACTGCTCGGCATCCCAAGATGCTGTGCAAGCATGACAGGCAAGATGCCTATCCCACGTGAAAATTGAACGGTATTGGGGTTAAACGACAATCGCGGGCGTTTACTGATAGTTTAGAGAGATTTCTATGAACAAGAACTTCAAGATCGCCGGTGTGGGCGAGGTACTGTGGGACGCGTTTCCCGATGGAGAGAAATTCGGTGGAGCGCCCGCCAACTTCACTTGCCATTGCTGTTCGCTGGGCGCCGAGGCGTATGTTATCAGTTGCGTGGGTGACGATCAGCGAGGAAAGCTGGCACTGGATTTCCTGGAGAACCACGGAGTCAATCTCGATGGCGTGGCCGTCGACAGCGCGTATGAAACGGGCGTGGTTCTTATCACATTGGACGAGAACGGCAAGCCCGAATACGAAATCAAGGAAGGCGTAGCGTGGGACAAAATCCGCTGGATTGACGACTTGGCCCGTATTGCCTCGGCGATGGATGCCATCTGCTTTGGGTCGTTGTGCCAACGCGGTCAAGTTTCACGCGACACCATTCGCCGATTCATCTCGGCCACGCCCGCGCATTCGATGCGAGTCTTTGATGTCAACCTCCGTCAGCAGTTCTACAGCGACGACATCATCCGCGAGTCGCTGGAATTGGCAAACGCACTCAAGCTGAACGACGAGGAGCTTCCCGTCGTTGCCAGTTCGCTGGGAATTCAAGGAACAGATGAAGAGATCCTGGAAGAACTGATCAAGAAATGCCATCTGAAACTGATAGCGCTGACTTGCGGCTCGAAGGGTGCAGTGATGCGCACGGAAACCGAAACCAGTTCGCTGCCCGCACCGGATGTGGACGTTGTCAATACGGTTGGCGCCGGCGACTGTTTCACGGCAGCCATGATCATGGGATTCCTTGCCGGGAAGCCGCTCGATGAAATCAACGAGCATGCGAACAGACTGGCCGGCTTCGTCTGCACCCAGGCCGGCGCCGTGCCCGCCCTGCCTGAAGGGCTCTGCTAACAAGCATCGAAGAAAACAGCGTCACCCGCCGGTGATCGAGCCTATCGGGAAATCGGTCTCCACGCCTGTGGGATTGGAACGGTCAATGTCGATTGGCGGCCAGACGTCATCGCCTCGTTTCTGTGCATGGATCAGATCCATGTCATCGCCAATCCAACCGATCTCGTTGGAATTCAGATCGAGCCAAAGCGTGAGCCGGCGCCAATCGTCGTCCGACATTTCCACGTCTTTGTGATAGTCCTTGGTTCTGAGCGATTTCACAATTCCCGATGCGTGGGCGCCGAATCGTCCCGGCGTGGTTCTGGAAGCGCCAGTACCAAGCATCCTCATTCCGGCTTCTCCAGGTAGCCCGAATGCCAAGTGGTTCTTTGCCACAGAGGAATACGTCATATCAGGCGATTTAGGATGCTTCTGGTGGCATGGCACGCACTTCTTGTCAAAGACGGGCCATTTCAAAAGCTCATAGAAATTGAAGGGGATGGCGCCGCTTTCCACCTCCGGGATGATTTTCGAAGGGGGCCGCTGAAATGCCGTGGGTGTGGACATTGGCGGCATGGTCTCCCATTTGCTTTCGTGGCAGCCCACGCAGCTCATCTGTTCCCCGGCGTGGACGTAGGTAGCCGATCGCATGGACTGGACGGCCATTCCGTCTTCGTCCAAGAGCTGGAAGTAGAGGGCTTTCCCCACCGGCGCATCGCAATAAACGCTGCCATCGTCTTCCACCGGCACGACCCCGAGCGGAATACGGCCCAGGGATTCATCGGCAAAAGACATGTACTTGATCACATGGCCGTCAATCTGGGTGCGCAGTTGGGGTATGAGTTGAATAATGCGCATCCACTTGATCTTGACGTCCGGAGGCAGCGGTATGTCGCCCACGTAACAGTTCATCACCTTGATGGTTGCCCGATGATGGTCGGCCAGCGAGGCACGTTTCCCTTGCCACGTTTTTTCGGGCATCGCTGGCGGCGGCGTCCGCGGGCGTAGCGGGAACGGGTCTCTTATTCGAAAGGGCCCATTGCCGGGATCATGTATGACCACTCGATTCCCGAATCTGTCCAAGAGGTAGAGCCCAGGGTTGAAATTGCAGAAGTAGAAATCTTCACTCAACGGCCAGGCAGTGCCGTAGGCGTGAGGGGAGTTGTTTTCCACTTCGGGAAAACCGTATTCGGGAGTAATCCTCTTGGCTTGTCCCATTCTGCCGTCGTCACGAATGCGGGGATCGACGATCACGAGGCTTCCGGAGAAACCCTGATGGTGTCCTACGGCTGTCGCTGTGTATTTCGGGGAACCGGGGACCGCGCGGAACGAGATTTCCACGTCCGGTCGCAACACGCGGCCATTGCCCAGCTTGTTCTGGCCGTACTGCTCCGGTTCGAGGTCGTCGGTAAAGGCCGACCATGGCAATGGATAGTTGCCGTGGAAGTTCCGCGGATCCCGGCCATCGGGAAAACTCATCCACATGTGATGCGCGGAAGCCCACCACCGATCAACGTAGTCCCACCGCGTATAGACGATCATACCTTTGTGATTGACGCTGGGTTGCCACTCGTTGGTTTCGTGAAAGCTGAGGGGCACGATATCCGAGCCGTCCGGTTCCATGGAATGCAGGGTGTACGTCAATGCCTTTGCAGGGATCAGGCATCTGCCAATGCCGCCGCGCCTGGTTGACGTGAAGACGATTCTGCCCGAGGGAAGCAAACACGGGTCGAAATCGTCCCACGGTCCATCAGTCAATTGCGCAAGCTCCTTGGTGGCCAGATTGAACCTGAAGATGCGCCACACATCCGAGCTGGTCGTCGCGGCAAACAGAAGCTCTGTCGCGTCATAGCTCAATTCCAAGCCTGAGAAATATCCGGAAAGTTCGTTGCCCTTCCATGGACCGGATGTGACCGAAACATCGGCGAGCGGCTTCTGGATCGTAGGCTCGGATTTGAAGTTCGATATGACGATAGGCCCGCCTCCTTTGCTATGTCCTCCCCAGCAAGCCCGCGCCTGTTCGATAATCCTGGCGTCGCCCGGTTGCTCGAGCATGCAGACGATGCTGTCGAAGTCGAGCAGCGGATTCGCCATCGCGAGTTCACGCCGCAGCTTACATACTTCGGTGAACAATGCCTTGCGCTCGTCGGCATTCGCTGTCGATCTCGCCCGGGCGGACAATTCGTTCAGTTGCGTTTCGAAATCGCTCAGCAAAGACGAAGAGAGTCGATTTGCTTTCTTGAAGTGCTGCAACAGTGCGTTCGTTCTTCTCAGGACAATATCAAGAGGATCCTTGTCGTCCGGCAGTGTAAGCGCTTGTTCATCCAGGGCTTCCGCCCGAAGGCGATCACGCGGTACGCCGTTCCAGTTCTTCTGTCGCGCGATTTGACCGGCCAATTCGTTATACTCTTCGTTCCACACTCGCCGGACGACGCTTTGCACGTCCAGCGTTTCAGGCGGGACGGTTTCGGCACGCGTGACCGTAGCAAGAAGCACGATGGACGGAACGATCCACGAACCAGAATATCGCTGACACACGCGTGTTCTCCTTGTCGTTGAAATGACCGGCTCACACGAATAACGGTTGTTGCAGGAACAGGTCTGCTTCGGTAGGCTCCTCGCCGAACGCCCGTAGTGTCAGGCGATGGATCTCTTTCAACTCGTCCCGTCCATCCGGCACCATAGTGTTCAAACGGAGTCTGGGGATATGGTTGGCCAGGAACTGCCTGACGAATGATACCGGGATTTCGAGGCGTTTGCAGGGCCAGATCAGTTTATCTGCGATCAGTTGGCAGCGGTCATACATCCCGAACGTCGTGATCGGTTGTTCATTGAAAGTGCTGCGGTTCACCACGCCCAAGTAAGCGCCCGCCAACAGGGCCTCGACCGTCATAACTGCCTCGCAGGCGTGGCGACTGTGGCACGCTTCGCTAACACCCGCGGGCGGAGGCTGGGTTAAAAAGGCGTCTTGCGCTGATTGACGGCTGAACAGCTTGTATCCGGAATGGAAATCAGGGAACTCGTCAAACAAGTTGGCGTATTCCATTCGCAGTGGCGTATCCGTCTTCACGGCGTGATAGTTCAGCGCGTCCAGCAGAACGCGATCGGCCAACTCCTCCAACTCGCCGCGGAGCAGCCCCAACGGGCGATGACGCGATAGGCGGCGGCCCAAGACCATCACGCGATCGTCTTCCAGAGCTTCCGAGATGTGGGCAGCAGTTCGAACGAAGTTCACCAACTCGTTGGCGAAGTGGTCCCCGTCTTGATCAACGACAGCGACGTAGTCGAGCTTCTGGTCTTCAAGAAGATGACGGACGCCGTTGGCCGCGCAGTGGAGCTTGCCGCGGTTCTCCGGTGACATTACCAACGACGCACCACACTCGGATGCAATGCGACCGGCGATGTCTCCGCCGTTGCTTTCCCCGTCGACGCTGAGGCACAGACGCGTGGCTTCGTTGATTTGCCGCACATACGCTCCCACGTTGTCACGCAGCAGTGCTTCACTTTGTGTGGCATCCACGTTCGGCGGGAAATAGACGGGAACCACCACGCCCGTGCGCCCATTCATCACTTCGTAGGCATGGCACAGGCTGTGAGTCTTCTTCATTTCTGGCTGTTCCTGGGTGCTGAAATCCGTGGTCGTCCCAAATCAATCGGACAGCAATTCTGCGAGGTAGTTGTGCGATGGATAAGGATGCCCGGCGTGTTGTGTGAA
>JADHUC010000353.1 GCA_016784735.1 Pirellulaceae bacterium
CGAAGACTTGGCCCACCCTACAGGCATGCTCGCGCAGCGTACGCGACCGACGACTCTAAACGTCCATCTACAAGGAATCACACGATGACTGCGGAAATCATTAGTGGAAAAGAAGTGGCCAAAGCCATTCGCGCTGAACTCGCGGTGGAAGTGGCCAAGCTGAAGGAGGAGCACGGTGTCGTGCCGGGTCTGGCTACGGTGCTGGTCGGCGAAAATCCGGCTTCGGTCTCCTACGTGACGGCTAAGAACAAAGCCAGTAAAGAACTCGGCATGAACTCGTTTCAGCACACGCTGCCGGCCGAGACGACGGAAGAGGATCTGCTGAAACTGGTCGACGAACTGAACAAGAACGACGACGTGAACGGCATCCTGGTCCAGCTTCCGCTGCCGAAGCACATCGACGAAAACAAAGTGCTGTGCGCCATCGACCCCGACAAGGATGTCGACGGCTTCCACCCGGTCAACGTTGGAAGGCTCGTGATCGGCGAAGAGATCTTTCCGCCCTGTACCCCGGCGGGAATTCAGGAACTGATTATCCGTTCCAACACGCCGACTTCGGGCGCCGAAGTGGTGGTCGTGGGTCGCAGCAACATCGTGGGCAAGCCAATCTCGATCATGATGGTGCAGAAGAAGGAAGGTGCGAATGCCACGGTCACAGTCTGCCACACGCGGACACGCGACATGGCCGAGCACACAAAGCGAGCCGACATCCTGATCGTTGCCGCTGGTGTGCCCAAGGCAGTCACTGCGGACATGGTCAAGCCGGGCGCCACGGTGATCGACGTTGGCGTCAACCGCGTTGGGGAAAAGCCGAGCAAGAAAGATCCCAACAGGATGGTGGCCCTGCTGGAAGGCGACGTCGATTACGAACCGGTCAAGGAAGTGGCTGGCAAGATCACGCCGGTCCCCGGTGGCGTTGGCCCGATGACGATCACCATGTTGATGCGGAACACCTACCGCGCGGCAAAACTCCGCGTCTGAGTTTCCGTCACTTCAAGTGGGGCACGTTTCCAACGTGCCGTTTAGGCGGTCGGCACGTTGGAAACGTGCCCCACGTGACGGCCATCAGGGCATTTCCCAACTGGTCTTAGGATCGACCACTAACCCATGTGGCTGCAAGAGTGGTGGATTTCTAGACCATTTGCAGTGGGCCGGAGTTACTATAGAATACCCCTGGCGTACAGTCATCTGCCTATAGGAATCGCTTTTCCCATGTCGGACGCTACAACTTCGCGCGAGGCCCCTCCTATTCGGCCCGATTCCGCCTTTCTTTCGGATGTCGAAGAGCATTGCGACGAGCCGGTCTCGAGCTGTTATCACTGCCGAAAATGCACGAACGGCTGTCCGTTGGCTTTTGCCATGGACGTGATGCCAAACCAAGTGATGCGAATGATCCAACTTGGGCTGGTCGAAGAGGCGTTGCAGTCGAAGACGATCTGGATTTGCGCTTCGTGCCAAACGTGCACGACTCGGTGTCCCAATAGCATCGACATCGCGCACGTCATGGACTGCCTGCGGCAGTTGAACCGTGAACGCGGCATTCAACCAGGGGAGGAAGACGTGGTCAAATTCCACGATGCTTTCCTCAAGTCCGTCCGCCGCAATGGTCGCGTCTTTGAATTCGGAATGGTCGGGGCCTACAAGCTTAAGACGATGAATTTCTTTGGCGATACGAAGATCGCGATGGAGATGCTGAAACGCGGCAAGTTGAAGTTCCTGCCGTCGAGAATTCGAGGCACCAAAGAAGTCCGCAAGATGTTCGACAAGTGAAGATAAAGGGTGGTCCGGTGGAAGTCTCCTACTATCCCGGTTGCTCCTTGCACGGTATGGCGGCTGAGTACGACGAGAGTATTCAGTCCGTCTGCCAGACGCTCGATGTAGGCGTTGCCGAGTTGGCCGATTGGAACTGCTGCGGCGCCTCGTCAGCGCACTTTTTCGATGATGAACTGGCCGTCCGTCTGCCGGCACGCAATATGATGGTGGCGGAACAGGAAGGCCGTGACCTGCTGATTCCGTGTTCCGCCTGCTTTCAACGGTTGAAAGCCGCGGACAAAGAGCTGAAAGAGGCCCCAGAGCGTTGGACCGACGAGCCTTACGAGGGCCGGGCGACGATCTATCATGTCAATGATTTCTTCGCTCGCCCGGAACTGCTGACGGCCGTCAAGCAGAAAGTTTCGAATCCGCTGACGGGCCTTGCCGCCGTGCCCTACTACGGATGCCTCTCGCAACGACCACCGAAGATCACCGATGCGGAATCGCCGGAGAATCCAACGTCGATGGACGATCTGTTGCGAGCCATCGGCATGGAGGTTCGTCCCTGGACGTACAAGACGGATTGTTGCGGGGCCAGTCTCACACTGACGCGAACCGACTTGGTCCGCAAGCTCAGTGGCGACCTGTTCGAAGCGGCCCAGGAGGCAGGCGCGGAGTGTTTGGTGACCGATTGCCCGCTGTGCCAATCCAACTTGGATACACGGCAGGCGGAAATCGAGGCCGAACGCGGGAAGAGCTTCAACTTGCCGGTGTTTTATGTGACTGAGTTAATGGCCTTGGCTCTTGGCGATGGCAATGCATCACGTTGGTGGAAAAAACACTTCGTGGATCCAAAACCGTTGCTCACCAGCAAAGGTCTTTTGTGACGCTTGGGTAACTCATGATCGCGGAAAAAGATAAACAGAACGGGAATGGAAAAGGTTCCAAAGTCGGCTCGGTGATGGTCGTCGGAGCGGGCATCGGCGGGATGCAGGCCGCTTTGGATCTTGCCAATGCCGGATTCCACGTCACGTTGCTGGAGGAAACCAGTGCCATCGGCGGCCGCATGGCCCAGTTGGACAAGACGTTCCCCACCAACGATTGTTCGATGTGTACTATCTCGCCAAAGTTGATCGAGGTGGACAAGCATTTGAACATCGACATCCTGACCAACACGCACGTGATTGGCGTAGGTGGCGAGAAGGGGAACTTCCACGTCAAGGTGCGAAAAGAGCCGCGTTTCATCGACTTGGACAAGTGCAACGCCTGCGGCGATTGCATTGACAAATGCCCGGTGGAACTGCCCAGCGAGTTCGACGGCGGACTGGGGGCACGCAAGGCGATCCACAAACGTTATCCGCAGGCGATCCCCAGCGGCATGGCGATCAGCAAGACGGAGCGCCCGCCGTGCGTGATGACTTGCCCGGCGCATGTGAATTGTCAGGGCTACGTGGCCTTGGTTGGCGATGGCCGTTTTGCCGAAGCCTACGACCTGATCCGCGACCGGAATCCATTTCCCGCGGCTTGCGGACGAATCTGCCATCATCCCTGCGAACAACAGTGCAATCGGCAGGAACTCGACGGGCCGGTTGCCGTCAATAATCTAAAACGGTTTGCGACCGACTGGGTTACGAACAAGCGGGCGGAAGGAGAGGACCCGGCCCCACCACCCAGAGGCGAGATCGATCCGAACAAAGGTCGCGTGGCGGTTGTCGGCGGAGGACCGGCGGGATTGACGGCGGCTCGCGATCTGGCTTTGCGCGGATACCCGGCCACGTTGTTCGAAGCTCATGAGAAACTGGGCGGTACGATGCTCTTGGGCGTCCCGGCTTACCGGTTGCCCGACGCGATGCTCGAGCGTGATATCGCCGACATTGTTGCTTCGGGTTTCGAAGTCAAGACGGGCATGAAATTGGGGCAGGATTTCACACTGGAAAGCCTGAAGCAGGATGGCTTCCAAGCCGCATTTTTGGGGATCGGCTGCACGCGACCGGCGCCGCTGGCTCGGAGCACCGACGGCTCGGAGATGAAAGGCACCGATCTCGATCGAGTCCTTCTCGGCATTGATTTCTTGCGCGACGTAAAGCTCGGACAAGGCCAGAAACTCGACGGCAAGGTCGTTGTGATCGGCGGCGGCAACGTGGCCATGGACGTTGCCATGACCGCCAGACGCCAAGGAGCGGACAGCGTCGAGATCACGTGCCTGGAAAGCCGCGAGGAAATGCCGGCGCACGAATGGGAGATTGCGGACGCGGTCGAGGAAGGCATCACGCTGAACACCTCGTGGGGTCCCAATGAAATCGTCGGCCAGGACGGCCGCGCGCGGGGCGTCAAATTACAGAAGTGCCTGTCCGTCTTCGACGAAACGGGACGCTTCGCCCCAAAGTTCGATGGAGAGTTTTCCGAGATCGGCGCCGACTGGGTCATCATCGCCATCGGACAGCGGTCCGACTTCTCGTTCTTGAAGGAAGACGATCCGCTTTGGGAACCGTCGAAGCGTTTCATTCAGGTCGACAAGCTAACGCTGCAATCGAATATCGAGTGGGTATTCGCTGGCGGCGACATGATCAGCGGACCGGCATCCGTCGTGGAAGCGGTGGCCCAAGGCCACGAGGCTGCGGAGTCGATCGACCGCTATCTGAGCGGTGCCGATTTGGCCGCTGGTCGAGAGGAACCAGAAATCACACCTGCGCCAAAGCCCGAGAACTGGTTCCCCTTGAAAGAACGAGCCAAGCCGGAACGCGTGCCTGCTGCCGAGCGGGAAGCCTATGCCGAGATCGAAAGGACGCTGACCGAGGAGATCGCCGTTGCTGAAGCCAAGCGGTGTCTGGCATGCGGCATATGCAGCGAATGTCTTCAGTGCGTGGATGCGTGCACCGCCGGCGCGATTATCCACGAGATGGCTCCGGAAGACGTCATGATCGACGTCGGTGCCATTCTTCTGACCCCCGGTTTCGAGCCATTCGACCCGCTGGAGCGAGGTGAATTCGGTTATGGCGTGTGCAAGAATGTGATTACGAGCCTCGAGTTTGAACGCATCCTCAGCGCATCCGGGCCCTACCAAGGTCACGTGAAACGCCCATCGGACGAAACGGAACCGAAACGCGTCGCATGGATTCAATGCGTCGGCTCGCGCGACCGCCAGATCGGCAATGACTATTGCAGCGGCGTTTGCTGCATGTACGCCATCAAAGAAGCGATCATGGCCGTGGATCACGTTCCGGGTTTGGAGGCCACGGTTTTCTATAACGATATCCGAGCCTACGGCAAGGGTTTCGAAGCGTACTACGAGGGTGCCAAGAAGAACTACGGCGTCCAATTCAAACGAGGCATCATTTCGTCGGTCAAGGAGTCGCAGCAGACCAAGAACCTCTTTTTGACCTACGTCACCGAAGCCGGCGAAGTGACCAAGGAAGAGGTCGACCTGGTGGTTCTGAGCATCGGGCTCCGGCCGTCGGCCAGCACGGCCCAACTGGCCGAGATATTGGACATCGAACGAAACCGGTTTGGTTTCTGCGAGACGGAGGACTTTGCACCAAGCCGCACATCGAAGGAGGGCGTGTACGTTGCCGGTGCTTTCGCGGCGCCCGTGGACATTCCCGAAACGGTGATGACTGCCAGCAGCGCCGCGGCGTTGGTCGGCGAAGAGCTGACCGAAGTCCGCGGTACCATGATCCGCGACAAGACCTATCCTACGGAACGGGACGTCAGCGGGGAAGAACCGCGAGTCGGCGTCTTCGTCTGCCACTGCGGCACGAACATCGCGCGAGTGGTGAAGGCGGCAGATGTAGTCGAGTATGCCAAGTCGCTACCAGGTGTCGCGCTCGCTGAAGAGAATCTCTATACCTGCTCGACGGACACGCAAAGCAAGATCATTGATGCTATCCGCGAGAACAATTTGAACCGCGTCGTGGTGGCAAGTTGCACGCCCCGCACACATGAACCGCTATTCCAGGACACCTTGCGCGAAGCCGGCCTCAACAGACAGCTCTTCGAAATGGCCAATATCCGCGATCAGTGCTCCTGGGTGCACTACTCGAATCCTGAACAGGCGACCTTCAAAGCCAAGGATCTTGTGCGAATGGCGGTGGCGCGGGCGGCGACGCTGGAGCCGTTCAAGGATCTGCGGCTGGAGGTGGATCAGCGAGGAATCGTACTCGGAGCCGGAATCGCCGGTATGACCGCCGCGTTGAGCCTGGCCCGGCAGGGCTTCGAGGTCACGCTGGTCGAACGCGAGGAGGAGCCGGGCGGCATCGCCCGTCAGATCCACCATACCTTGGGCGGAGGCGATCCGCAGGCATTGCTGGCCGACGTGATCGACCAGGTGAAGGGCGACCCAAAGATCAAACTGTACACCGCGGCGACCATCGACGACTTCTCGGGGCATGTCGGCCGCTTCCGCGCAACGCTGAACGTGGACGGCAACAAAGTGGAGATTGGCGGCGGAGCGGTGATCGTCGCCACCGGCGGGGCGGCCTACGAGCCTACCGAGTATGGCTATCCCGACAGCGACTCGATCATCACTCAACTCGAACTGGAAGACAAGCTGGAGACGCCCGATTTCGTTCAGGGGCTGAACGAAGTTGTCATGATCCAGTGCGTCGGCTCGCGAGAGGAAGAGCACCAGTATTGCTCGCGAGTCTGCTGCCAGGAGGCAGTCAAGAACGCACTGGCGATCAAGCGGGCCAATCCCAAGGCCCGAGTGTACGTCTTGTTCCGCGATATTCGCACGTACGGGTTTGATGAGATCCATTACGAAGAAGCTCGCGAAGCCGGCGTCGTGTTCATTCGTTTTGAACCTGAGAGCAAGCCAGAGGTAACTTACGAGAATGGCCTGCGCGTCATGGTGACCGACGACGTGCTCGGCCGACCTGTCGAGTTGAATCCGGACTATGTCGTGCTATCGGCCGCGATCCGGCCGGATCCGGACGCAGGTTTGGTATCTCAAGCACTGAAGGTCCCGCTGAATGCGGACGGCTTTTTCCTGGAAGCCCATATGAAGCTGCGGCCTTTGGACTTCCCCACCGATGGCGTCTTCCTCGCCGGCTTGGCTCATGCGCCTAAGACGATGGCCGAATCGATCAGCCAGGCCAAAGGCGCCGCGGCCCGAGCCGCAACGGTCATTTCGCAACCTTATTTGGACCAATCGGGGATTGTGTCCGAGGTCAACGGACATGTCTGCGCTGGGTGTTTGACTTGCGTGCGTCTCTGTCCGTACGATGTCCCGGAGATCGGCGAGGACGGCGTGGCACACATCGAGCCGGCCAGTTGCCAGGGGTGCGGCGTGTGCGCGTCGGCTTGTCCGCGGAAGGCCATCATCACGCGACACTACAGCGACGAACAAATCGTCAGCAAGATCGACGTACTATTCGGTGATTTACAGTTTGAGGCCGCGTGCACCGCGGCCACGGAAACGGGAGGAGAGTCGTGAGCGACGGCGATCCCAAGAACAAGAAAAAGTCTTACGAACCGAAGGTTGTGGCCTTTTGCTGCACCTACTGCGCTTACACGGCAGGCGACCTGGCCGGGTCGATGCGGCTGGAGTACGCTCCGAACGTTCGCATCGTGAAGATACTGTGCAGCGGGAAGATCGACGCCGTGTTACTGCTGCGGGCCTTTGAGGATGGCGCCGACGCCGTGTACGTGGCTGGCTGCGCCCTCGGCGATTGCCATTTTCTCGAAGGGAATCTCCGGGCGATTCGAACCGTGGCCCATGCGAAGCACCTGTTGTCGGAGATCGGACTCGAACCGGAACGACTCGAGTTTTTTCATATACCCGCATCGGCAGGCCCCTTGTTTGCACAACGAGCCAACGAGATGACCGAACGGGCGAAGCAGTTTGGCCCCAATCCGATGCGTAACGCGGCGCAACAGCACTTAGGCAAGAAGCTCGATAGGGCCGTCGACGAACATCCACCTCTGCCGGAGGCAAAGCTGGGACGATTGATTCGTCAGGCCGAGCGAGTAGGAGAAGCTTAGTTGTCTGATGAAATCGTCGTTTAGCCGCAAGCCGGAGGCGTGCGCGACCGCATGGCGCTGGTCTCCGCGCACGCCTCCGGCTTGCGGTTAAACGAAGGCGACCCCAAACTTGGGAACGAGTTTGATAGAACGGGATAGAAAGCATGATTGTCGCTGAAAGAAAAACACTGGAGCAGATCGAAGGCATGATCGGGGACTTCGAGAAGATCCTCGTGGCCGGCTGCGGTACCTGCGTCGCCGTCTGTATGGCGGGCGGCGAAAAGGAGGTGGAACTGTTGGCCGCACAGCTTCGCATGAAAGCGAAGATGGACGGCAAGCACAGGACCATCGATGAGGTCACGATTACGCGGCAGTGCGACAAGGAGTACCTTGATCAGATCGCCAAGTACGTGGACGAGTATGACGTAGTCGTTTCTACGGCCTGCGGTGCCGGCGTTCAGTTTTTGGCTGAACAGTATGACGAGAAGGTCGTGCTGCCGGCGCTCAACACGCTGTTCATCGGCGTGGCCGAGGGGCCGGGCGTCTGGTCGCAACGGTGTATGGCCTGCGAGGACTGCGTACTGGACCAGACGGGCGGCATCTGCCCCATGACCATTTGCGCCAAGAACTCGCTGAACGGGCCTTGCGGCGGGACCAACCACGGCAAGTGCGAGGTGAGCGACGAGAAAGACTGCGCGTGGACCCTGATCTACCGCAAGCTGGAGAAGCTCGATCGACTGGACTACATGCGGAAGATCCAGCCGCCCAAAGACTTCAGCGTCATGACCAAGCCGCGGAAATACACTCACGAATCATTCCGGGAAGCACAGCAAGACGAGGACTAGCAGAATGGTGGCACCATTCAGAGAGGCTTTTGAACAGAAGGATTTTGTTGTCACGGCCGAGGTTGGTCCGCCCAAGGGGACCAATATCACGGAGTTGCTTGAACATATTGATTTGCTCAAAGACAAGGTGGACGGTCTGAATGTCACCGACAATCAGACTTCGGTGATGCGTATCAGCTCGCTGGCCATCTGCCGATTGATCTTGGATCACGGCGGCGAGCCGATTCTGCAGTTGACCTGCCGCGATCGCAATCGCTTGGCCCTTCAATCGGAGCTGCTATCCGCCTGGATCCTGGGGGTCAAGAACGTCCTCTGTCTGACCGGCGACTTCATCTCGGCGGGCGATCATCCGCAGGCTAAGCCGGTATTCGATCTGGACAGCGTCCAGCTTCTGCAGGCGGTCGGTCTGCTGAACAACGGCAGCGATCTGGCTGGCAACGAAATGCTAGGCGGCACCGACTTGTTCGCCGGCGCCGTGGTCACGCCGGAGGCCGATCCGATCGAACCACAGATGATGAAGTACCAGAAGAAGATCGTGGCCGGAGCGAAGTTTATCCAGACGCAGGCCATCTACGACATCGACAACTTCAAACGGTTCATGGAGAACGCCCGGCATGAAGGGGTGAAGATCATGGCCGGCATTGTGCTGTTGACCAATGCCGGCATGGCCCGCTACATGAACAAGAACGTACCGGGAATCTTCGTGCCCGACGATCTGATCCAGGAACTTGTCGACGCTCCCAAAGGCAAGAAGCTGGACGCCGGAATCCGGATCGCGGGCCGAATGATCAAGCAACTGCGCGACGAAAAGATCTGCGACGGCGTCCACATCATGGCCATCGGTAAAGAAGGCGTGGTGCCGGACATCCTCAAGGCTGCTGAGTAGGCGTCGGTCTTTTGCATTCGGCAACGAACTGTCGATGCTGCAAATGGCCGAAAAACGGCAGAGGCATGGGGGCAGGGGAATATTCCGGTCTGCTATTCCCCTGCCCCATTCCCCTGCCAAGTTCTGGGTAGCTGAAAACGGCCCAGGGCTACAAGACACAAAGCCGTTGGCACAAAAAACGTCCCATGACCAGCGACCGCTCGGACAGACTGCACTATTTACCGGTGGGACTGGATGTCCGGGGCAAGCACTGCATCGTCATCGGTGGCGGAAGCGTCGGGACGCGAAAGGTGCATACGCTATCGCTGGCCGGAGCAATCGTCTCGGTTATCTCCCCAACGGTGACCGAGGAATTGGCCGCCGAGATCGAGGCAGGCTGCGCACGCTGGGTGAGGGATTGCTTCCAAGAGTCACACCTTGACGGCGCATTCCTCGTCATCGCTGCCACGGACGACGAAGATCTGAACGCCGCTATTATCCAGGCCGCCGCCGAGCGCGGGGCCCTCGTCTGCGACGCATCATCCGCCGAGCGTTCGCAGGTGATCTTCGGAGCCCTTCACACCAACGAAGGCGCCATCATCGCCGTCTTCACCGACGGTCGCGATCCATCGCACGCCAGGCGGACGCGAGATCGGATCGCGCACCTGCTCGATCAGGGATCCAACTGACGATCTCTCCAGATCGCCCCCTGAAATCCGGGGTGGAGGTATCAACAAACCCGGTGTCGGGATACACTTTGTAGAGATTTTCGTGATTCGTGAGATGTGTTCCGTACTCTTGCGACCTTAGCTTGCCCGAATGGATCAGGAACGCGAACGAATACAAGCCGATTTGCGCGGATTGCTGGACGGCCAAGTGCGCTGCGACGACGTCTTCGTGCAGATGTACGCCAGCGATGCCAGCGTCTACGAGATCAAGCCGTTAGGCGTGGTTCGCCCGCGCGGAACGGCCGACGTGGTCGCTTGCGTCCAATACGCCGCCGAGCACGGCATCCCGATCCACGCCAGAGGCGCCGGTTCCGGTGTGGCTGGCGAGTCCCTGGGCCCGGGCTTGATGATTGACTTCTCTCATAACATGCGGCGAGTGATCGCCGTCCAGGATGACACGGTGCGTGTGCAGGCCGGCGTGAACGTGCGGCATCTGAACCGCCATTTGGCCCGGAACGGTCGCCTGTTTGGGCCCGACCCCGCGACGCGCAGCATCACGACGATGGGCAGCGTCCTGGCAGTGGACGGCTCCGGCGCTTTCTGGCCGAGATACGGCTCGGCTCGCGAACATATCGTCAGCATGGAGGTTGTGTTGGCCGATGGCGAAGTCATGGAACTGGGCACGCATTCTCCCACCGACAAAGAAGCGGAACGGTCGCAGCCTCGACGACATGAATTCGTTCGGCGCCTGTCGGACTTGCTCGGTCGCGAAGAGAAACTGATTACGGACAGTCAGCTCGAGACACCGTTAGGCCGCTGTGGCTACAAGCTCCACGACGTGTTCCACAATGGCCAACTGGATCTGGCCAAACTGGTGGTCGGCTCCGAAGGAACACTCGCGCTCATCACAGAGGCCACGGTGAAGACGGTTCCGAAACCGGCGCATCGAGGTCTGGTTCTGTTGTTCTTCGACCGCCTGGATGCAGCAGCGCGAGCGGCAATGGTGATTGCGCAAGAGGGCTTCGCCACGTGCGACCTGATGGATCGGCGGCTGTTGACAATCGCTCGCGAAATGGACGTGCGATACGAGTTGCTCATCCCGATGGAAGCCGAGGCGATGTTGTTGGTCGAGCAAGCCGGTGACGACGCCGAGGAGGTCGCCGCGAGCTTGCGAGGAATCATCGAGCGGCTGGTCAGTCGCGAGCGCCTCGCGTTCGACGCACGCTCGACCATGGAAACGGAGGAACGGAATCTCTACTGGCGTCTCTCGCGGCGCGTCGTGACGACGCTGTACCGCTTGAAGGGCACTTCTCGCGCCTTGCCGTTTGTTGAGGACATTGCGGTACCACCGAGACATCTACCAGGTTTCCTGGTGCAGCTTCAGAACGTGCTGAAGTCGCATGCCATCACCGCCGCGTTGTTTGGGCACATTGGGCACGGACAATTGCACCTGCGGCCGTTTCTGGACCTTTCGGACCCCGACCATGTACGTCGGATGCAAGATCTGGCCGAGGATCTGTACGAGGAGGTCTTGAAGGTGGACGGCACGATCGGCGGCGAACATGCCCTCGGTCTCAGCCGCACGTGGTTTGTCCGGCGACAATGCGAACCGCTCTACGAAGTGTTCCGCGAAGTCAAACGGATCTTCGATCCTCAGAATATCCTCAATCCCGGCAAGGTGGTCGCTGACGCGCCGCAGCCGTTAACGAAGAATCTCCGTCCTCCCGTCGTGGGCGCAAGATCTTCCGAAACGGCCGGTTCAGCCGATGGCGAACCAGCCGTGGTAAGCGGCCCGCTTGCGCAGCTTCAACTGCCTTGGGAAGTGGAGGAGTTTGCCTACGCGGCGCGAGCCTGTAACGGATGCGGCCGCTGCAGGACGCTGGGGTCCGAGGAGCGGATGTGCCCGATCTTCCGTTTTGCACCACGCGAAGAGGCGTCGCCCAGGGCCAAGGCGAATCTGGTGCGAGCGATTCTGACCGGCCGTCTTGATCCGACTGAGTTGGCGGGTGACGAACTGAAAACAATTGTCGACTTGTGTGTTAATTGCCATCAATGCCGCTTCGAATGCCCGGCACAGGTCGACATCCCCAAGCTGGTGCTGGAGGCAAAAGCCCAATACGTGGCAACCAACGGACTCCGGCTGTACGACTGGTTCATGGCTCGCGTGGATCTGTTGTCTTCGATCGGTTCGGCGTTCAGCTCTTTCTCCAACTGGGCCATCCGCAACCGGCGGATGCGGTGGGTGATCGAGAAGACGCTGGGCGTTGCTCAAGGCCGCAAACTGCCCCGGTTCGAGAGCCGGACATTCCTGCAACAAGCTCACCGAAGACGTTTAACGCGGCCGCCCCGCCGCAGCGGCAAGAAGGTTTTGTATTTCGTCGATATCTATGCCAACTGGCACGATACGCAATTGGCCAACGCCCTGGTTGCCGTCCTGGAACACAACGGTGTAGCTGTCTATGTACATCCGGGGCAGGCGTCGTCGGGTTCGACCGCGATATCCCTGGGCGCCGTGGACAGGGCCAAACGGTTGGCCTCACGCAACATCGACGTTCTGGCAGACGCGGTACGCCAGGGATACCACATCGTAGCTACGGAACCGACGGCGGCTCTCTGCCTGACCCACGAATACCTGAACCTGTTGGACGAAGAAGATGTTCGTTTGGTGGCGGAGAACACCAGCGATGCGTGCTCGTACCTATGGCGAATGCACCAAGCCGGCGATTTGGAATTGGACCTCAAACCGGTCAACGCTGTAATCGGCTACCATTTGCCGTGCCATCTCAGGGCCCTGGAAGTGGGCAGCCCTGGGGAGAACCTCCTTGGGCTGATCCCTGGGGTGGTTGTGCATCGACTGGAGAAGGGCTGCTCGGGGATGGCTGGAACGTTCGGGCTCCGACGAAAGAACTACCGAAGCAGTTTGCGAGCCGGCTGGGGGCTGATCTCGTCGCTTCGTGACCCGAAGATCCAAGTCGGCGCTACCGAGTGCAGTGCGTGCAAGATGCAGATGG
>JADHUC010000354.1 GCA_016784735.1 Pirellulaceae bacterium
GATTTCTTGGTTCGGTGGTCCGCTCCTCACAGTCCGTTGCCCACTCGTAAGTACCAAATGCCGCGCATGCCACCGCTGCGCCGGACTTCGTGGTGCAGGTGGCCGTTCTTGTCGATCTGGCGATCCAGCAGTTCCTTCCACCGTTGCTCGCCGCGATTTAGCAATTCGTCATCATCCAGATACCGAGCGCAGGCCAGCACCAGGACCAAGCCCCAGTTGCCCCAATTGTTGCTGCGGTTCATGGTATTCAGCGGTAACGCGGTTTCGCGGCAGAAACGTCGGAAGGCATCTTGGCGATCCGCCGAGAATCCCGGCCACGATGCGAGGATGTCGGCACCGAAGATCATCGCCGGAAAGTGGTAGCTGAACGAGAGCGTGGAGTCGTCCTTCAGGCTGGTCGACTGGACCGTGTTCACCCAACCGTCGATCAAGCGGACAGCGGATCGGCCGTAGCGCTCGTCTCCGGTCATCCGCCAGCACAGGGCCAGTTCGTAGACCGCGTCGGCGTCATCCTGCAAGCCTTGCTTGGCTTGGGAATGGCCCGCGGCGTCTCGGTAGTAGCCGGGAACGCACCAGTGTTCGGGGGCGTGAGGCTGACGATCGAGCAGTCCCGCGGCACGGGACTTGAGATCGAGCCATGCCGAATAGGTGGGCTCGGTCCGTTGTTCGATGCGCTGCTTCAGCGTATCCAGCCGCGTTTCGCTCAGGAAAACTTCCCGCGATGCTCGATCTTGAGCCAATGCCGAACACATACGGGCATCGACGGCCACCACGCCGATTATCAGCAGGACCAGTGTCTTTGCCACGTTTCTCTGTTTCATCAGTCACCCTGATTCGTCGATCGTGCCGGTTCATTAGAAGTTCTCACGGCCTGATGCCACGGACTCCAGTCGGACATCTGGCCTGTGTCGCTGCTTTGCCGGACGCGGAAGCAGTATGTTCGGCCGGCGTCCAACTGCGACTTGCGCGCCAGCAGACCGATGAAAGCACCGTTGTCCGTATCGACCTGCACACGTTCGGTGTCGGTGAGCTCATGGGATTTCCAAACCACGGTGGGTTCGTCGGCAGCATTGGCAACCTCGACCCACCACGCCGCCATCTTTCCTGGTCCGTGATAGGGGGTCTTGATCAAGATCGGATTTCGCGGGCAAACAATGGGGCCGATCGGCTTCGTGGAAATGACGAAGTTGTCGATCCAACGGGATTGTGTGACCGGCGAACCGTCGTTCCAGTACGTCTCCAGGAACACGGCGTTGATCCCGTGTCCGGTGTAGTTGCCTCGCCAGTCCACGTTCTTCCGTTCCGCTTCCAGGCGACCGTCAATCCAAAGCTGGTTCAATCCGTCCTTTTTGCCAGGCGTGTTGAGCTTGGCCCGAGCCTCGACGCAAACCCACCGGCCCGACTCTTGCGTGCTGTGAAGCCTGAACTGCGAGGCTGGTTTGTTGCCTAGCCAACGGAGGTTTGGGAAATCGTTGTATCGTGAAGTCACAATGCGGTCGCCGCGGACTCCGGTCGCCGGGTCTAACGTCAGCGCCTCGCCGCTGCTCCAGACGTGGGAGATCATGGCCTGCGCCCACCTGGGGGACACAATGCTCGTCGCACGAGACAGCTTCGCCGGCCCGCCGCCGGTCCAGCCGTGCTGGTGCTTGACGTAGACTCGCCAGTAGATGTCGTCGAATGACTGCCCCTTGCGCACGAACCGGCCCGTGGGACTGTCGCCGAAGAAGACCTTGCGGTTGCCCGTACCGCGAGTGCCTTTCTCGTACACGGACAACATCGAGCGTCCCTGGCCACCGAACGCCTGCGAATCGTCCAACTGCCCCTGCGACTCGGTGTACGCCTTCTCGGGACCGTCAAAGTCGTCGTACCAGATCACGGCTTCGTCGGACGCCTGTGGCTGCGACACAGACATAACCACGCTGTCAATCCGCGGCACCTCGGGGCCGTCATCGGCTTGAAGAAATCGCCCGGATAGCGGGCAAGCGGTCACGATGCAGAACAACGCCAAGTTGGAAACGAGCGAACGATAGCACATGGTCTTCACCATCGTCAGAATCAAGGGCGTGGGTAATGGATGCACCAACCAGTGTATCAGATCAGTGCGAGGATGTTGTGAGAGGGCACTGTGCTATCGCCCGCGACTGAGTTGGTCGACCCGTTTGAGCAACGTCGGAATCCGATGGGGACCGTGCATAGCCTGAATGTGACTGGCCGCCGTGGCTAGGTCCATTCCTACGGCGGAAACATACAGGGGCGTGCGGCTCCGGCCTCGCAACACCAACTCTACCGGCTCTGCGCCTGTGAACTGTGTCTTGGCCACGCCGATGACAGCTACCCGCTGGCCCAACGCATCGTGGAGATGGCCTCCCAGGCCGGGCCGTTGGCCTCCGAGCCAAACATATCCGTCGATGATTATGACTTCTGGCAAGTGAGGCAATGAGTTCAAAACGGCCAGGATGCACGGCAATTCGCGACGAAAGAACTGACCGGATTCGTACGGCTGGACATCGTCAATCTGAATCACGGATTCGGAGGCCGGCGTGGCATCGCTCCACGTCTCGAAACAAACGCACGCCGAAACCGCCTCGGCATCCCGGTAATCCACATCTACGCAAGCTATCATGCCCAACGAAACGCTCCGTCAACCTGACTTGAAACGTACCATGATGTAGGCCACATCTGTATCCTCTCCAAATCTGTCGTTGTCGCTGCCGCCCACACTTTACCGTTTTGCAGCCCCGCCATTGAGCACCAACGATTCCAGCACGCCGTACGGCTGCGCGCCCACAACGACGTTGTTGCCGACAACGAAGGTGGGCACAGCATTGATGCCCAAGTTCCGACACCGCTGCCAGTCCGCATCAACGGCGACTTGGAACCGCCGTGAAGCCAGCACTTCACGAGCCTCGTCCTCCGGCAGGCCAAGCTGCCGCACGACGGTCATCAAGTTGTCAGCCAGCGCGATGTTCAATCCGTCGACGAAGTACGCCCGATACATGGCGTCGTGGACTCCCTCCCCGCCGCGTTGTGTCTCCGCCCACTTGGCCAGCTCCTGGGCCAGTCGGCTGTTGTAGGTCATCGTCCGCTGACCGTATGGCAGTCCCTCTTCAGCCATCAGTGTGGCCAGCCTTGCCTGGGCAGCGTCGATGTCATAGGACCGACCGGCGAACAGTTGCTCCAGCGATAAGCCTTCGTCCGGCGTATCCGGGTGCAACGGGAACAGCGTGTACCGAAACTCGATCTGATATGCCGCCCGCAATCGGTCTGTACGCACGGTACAGAGATAGCACCACGGTCAGATATAGTCGGTGATGATTTCTAGGGTGACTGGCTTCATGTCTGGACCCCTTGGGAACTTTCGTCTGCCGGCGTCACATCTCCGCGGCATGAACATCGCCCACCGATCATCGCCAGTTTCTGCCGCCGTGGCAACATCTTGATCGCCGCCTCCCGTTTCAACGCCAGACTTCGAGTAGCTTGGGGTTCCTGATACACGACACTGGCCGGGAGACGACCACGTGTGTAGCGTGAGGCGGTCCCCGCATTGTGCTGCTCACATCTTCGGTTCATGTCTTTGGCGATGCCGGTGTAGAGCGTGCCGTCAGCGCATCGGAGAATGTAGACGAACCACGTTTCCGCTTGTGCCTTTTCCGTGCTCTTCTTCATCTCGCACGGGCTCCAACGTCGCGTGGAACGTCGCCATCAACGACTTCACATGGCCCCGAGCCGTTCATGCCGGTCGTCTACAACAGATCTTCTGGTGGGTCTAGTACGCCTGGCCTTCTCGCCTTGCGGGAAGACGGTCCGCTCCCGCGTATTGTAGCACGGATGGCCAAACGCTCGACAAAGCCGGTGAAGTAGATCCGGTTGATTCGGCATACCTCGCGAACGGTGCCTTGCCTTCACAGCTAAATTCCGCAGCCAAACGCGTCAAAACAAGGTGCGGGTGCCCGATAGCAATTGACGGCACCTTGATAGGCGGATCTGGTGCGGTTTGACCTCGTCATCCGCACCAGATTCGCCTTGTGACCAGCCTCGTACGTTCGGGGCGGTTGTGTTTTTCAGCACGGCCGCCCCAAGGGCGGCCTTAGCTATCAGTCAGGAGGTTTGCCCCAATGATTGCACACGCGAAGAGACTGCGTGCCCAGACACTGCAGGACCGATTCCTGGAGTTGCTGCCACAAATCCGCACCCAGGCCAGCCTTGCCTTCCGGGATGAAAAGCACGAACTTCGTGAGGAACTAATCGCAGAGGTCATCGCAAACTGTTTCGTGGCTTTCGTCAGGCTGATGGATCGCGGTTTGGCTGACGTGATTTACCCAACGCCGTTGACAAACTTCGCCATCAAGCAAGTCCGCTCTGGTCGCAAGGTCGGTGGGAGACTGAACGTGAACGATGTGTCCTCAGGCTATGCCCAAAAAGCCAAGGGCTTCGTTCTTGAAGAACTGGATCGCTTCGACCAGCAGAACGAAGGGTGGAAGGAAATTCTGATCGAGGATCGTCATGCCGGCCCTGCTGAAACCGCAGCAAGTCGCATTGACGTTGGTGAGTGGCTTCGGTCTCTGCCCAGGGGGATAAGGAAGGTTGCCGAGACGTTGGCTTTGGGCGAGACAACGAAGAAGGCAGCGCGGAAGCACGGTGTCTCCCCCGGAAGAATCAGCCAGATGCGCAGGGAGTTGATGGGCAATTGGCAGGCGTTTCAGTGCGAGCTTGCGCCTGTCTGAACTGATCGAATCAGCAGAGGGGCGTGGCAGATGCCTGGAGATCACTCGGTTGAACTGCGAAGCCATCGGCGTCTTACTCAGCAAGCAGATGGAGAACCACCACATGCTCAAACTCAACATTGGCTTCTCCCGCAAGATGGGCGAAGCCAACTACGGTTCACGGGGCGCCAGCGTGAACCTGGAAATCGAAGTCGAATCGGGACTCGTACGTGAACCCGATACACTGCAAGCCAAGATCGATTATATGTTCAACTTGGCGAAATCGTCCGTGGATGCCCAGCTCAATGGCAACGGTCACACGGACCAGCCCGCTCCCATGAAGGCCCGGAATCAAATCGGCCATGGCTCACATGGAAACGGCAACGGCCGAGGCAGCAACAATGGAAGCTAGGGCAGCGCGGGCAGCAACGGGAACAACGGGCAGCGGGCCTCGGAAAAGCAGATGAACTTCATCAACCAGTTGGCTCGGGGAATCCGAGGCTTGGGCATCCGACGGCTGGATTCGCTGACAGGGAAGATGTTTGGCAAGCCTCTGACCGATCTGACCAGCTTGGACGCCAGCAGCCTGATCGACATGCTCAAAGCCATCAAGGACGGTCGAGTGTCGTTGGATGCTGCGTTGAACAATGAGGCCAAGACGTGACGACGCTCGTACTCGGTTATTCCTCCGAATCACGACAACACGGAAAACATCATGACCTAAACAGTAGAGAAGAGTTGAACGGAGTTTTCGCCGGTGCTGCGATTGGGATCGCCGTTATGTTTGGCACGGCCTCGCAGAGCTGGCTGGTGTTTGCCCTGGTCGCTACGGTATTGCAGGCCGTGTTCACCGGGACCGGACAAATCCGGTTGACAAGCGACCGAAGTCGTAAGAAACACCGGTAGCCGCCAGCGTTCATTTACCCTCGGCCCGTCCTCACCGACCATCAGTGTCGGGTGAGGGCGGAGTCGGGGGCCTTCTGGGATCTCCCTCCATTGACGAACCGTTTATCTTAGCCATCAAGGACAATTGCAGCGTTATTTCGCTCCATAGGTGGCGGGCGTTGAAGCGAAGATGAGTGCGGCTCTGACGGGGGGGTGAACATGTTTCATCCCCCGGTCATTCCACCGGAAATCACACTTATTAGCGGGCTATCATGAGTGCGTAGGTGTGTCGACCCAAGCAGGAAAACGCAGGCTGCTACCTTGCTCACCTGTGCGCCACCTTAGCGCGCAAGGGCACGCAGCCAAACTGCTCGGGTCTGTCAGACCCAAGCGCGCTGGCGACTCTCCGAAGACTGACAGATCGGGACCCGAATCGGGTCTAACGAGTTGACATTGAACCCCCAGACAGACGCCACTCCCGCATGGCTACTATTGCGATTTGAAACCAGCCTATTCAGGCTACTAAGTATCGCTCCCGGCCGGCCCAGGTGGGTCCGTTTTCCTCTGACTTGCTCCTCAATTCACGTACAAGTCTTCCCTCAAAACTCGCTGGACCAGCACACCTAGTCGCAATCAGAGACGTTCGGGTTTGAGCCTCCGAGAATCGTTCATGGTCACGCCCTCCAGAGGTGGACGGGCTGCGGACGGCCTCGCTTCGGTCAATTGCACCGCCTACCCTGCCTTTCGTGCCAGAAACGGTATCTCAACAAGTTGTAAACTTCTCCCCGATGCTGTTGGTGATTTCGACTGGCGTTCCTAGCGACTGGCTGCACTCTTTCTGTCGAGCGACGGCCTGATCTTCGGTGAAAGCTCCCGGCTCTCCTGAGCAGGATGAGAAAGGAAGCGTCAACAGGATAGACACCAAGTAGAGATGTCGTCGCGTCATTTCGTTGCCTCCAGCTCAAGACGATTCGAGAAGCCGATAACGCCCACTGCCCCGCGATGATAGACCAGTGGCAGTTGGCTCTCAAGTCTTTGCTGGAGGTTGTCGCCCGCCGCGTGGCCAAGAGATTGGAGGTTGCAGGTGAACTAGAATTTTGGGCTGTCGAGTACGTCTCGCCCTGCTTCTTCAATCTGAGGTAGTTTCGCCCTGCGATGCTTCGGCCTCCGCTCCCGGCTCCGCTTGCTTGTTTGCTTGTCCTTGGCTTGACTTGCTGAGCGGAACTGCGGCCACGCGGAAGCCCAGGGTGTTGGCCGTGTCCCCCGGCCCGAGCGGGAGCGCGAGGCGGTACGCCGCTCGGCAGTCCCTGGCGCCGACCATCCCGCTACCGCCCCGGATCACCCGGTGCGAGGCCCCGTCCGGCCCCGGTGGATCGTCCGGCGGTGATCCGGCGTAGTAATCCTTCCCGTACCAATCGGCACACCACTCATACACATTCCCGTGCATGTCATGAAGCCCCCAGGCATTGCGTTTTTTCTCTCCTACCGGATGCGTTTTCCCACCGGCGTTACGGTAATACCAAGCGAATTCTCCAAGGCTCGCCGGGTCGTCTCCAAAACAGTACAGAGTCGTAGTTCCCGCACGGCAAGCGTATTCCCACTCGGCTTCGGTCGGCAGGCGATACGTCTTCCCTTCCTTGGCCGAGAGTCTCTTGCAGAACTCCGTCACGTCCTCCCAAGACGCCGTCTCCACCGGATGACGCGACGTGTCCTTTCCGGACACGTGATCCGCGCCACGTCCTCCCATCGAGAAGTAACTTGGAGTCGTCCCCATTACCTTCTCGTACTCCGCCTGCGTCACCTCGTACACTCCGCAATGCAAAAGTTGTAATGCACACAAAGGGAAGTCTACACCCCACCTATGCCTGTGTAGCGACAGCTATTCGTCCCGGACACAAGGAAGATGCTGGATCACGCACGCTGGCAGCGTGCGATAGGGGGAGGAGACTACCACCAGAAACCGCATTTTAGCCTTATTTCTGTTGGGTTTTCGGCGATCTGAAAACTGTAACCCTGACGGCACGATTCTGAAAACTGTAACCTTTCAGGGAGATGCCTCGAAAGAAGCTGGGGATCGGGTCTGTTTAGCACCCCGCCCGAGTGTTTATCCGTTGTTCCCTGTCCTGCATTTGGTAGGCTGGGTAAGGAGACAATAGCTGCGACATTGGCGACTCCAGATGCCGACACAATCTACTCCCATTAAGGACTTCTTTGTAGGGCTTGGCCTGTTGATCGGGGGAGGTGTTGTCGTTCTGCTGCTGTGGCTCATCCCATTGGGCGTTCTGGCTGGGCTGATCTATCTTGGCCTGTCTCTCTTCACCGATTGGAGTTTCATTCCCAAGTTCGTCATCAGCATTCTCGCTTCATGCATAACTCTGTTCGTGCTTGGGTTGCTGTCCGACACATACGAATTGTTCGGGGTACGGTGGCTCGGCAAGAAGCCCACACCGTGCCCACACTGCGGGAAGAACCTCCGTACAGCACTGGCCAAACAATGTCGTCATTGCGGTGCTGATTGGCACTCAGAGAGTTAAACCCCCAACCACGCCAACCCCACGCTCAACACAACGATTACCGCCATTAGCGTCCGCAGGCTGAAACGAAGTTCTCGGCGTTTAGTGGGGTTAGGGTTGGTAAAGGTTGGTGTTGGGGGTTGGTGTTGGGGTCATCCCAGACGATCTCGCAGTTTGGGAGGGCTGCTTGAAGTTCCTTGATGCCTTGGAAGGTGACGTGTGTGTCGGAAAGGTACAGCGTGCCGACGTTTGTTAGACTTCTGAGATGCTGGATTCCGGCATCCGTGACTTGTGTTCCGCAAAGGACGAGAGAATTGAGTTCTGTCATTCCCCTGAGATGTTCGAGTCCGGCGTCCGTGACTCGTGTGCTCGAAAGCCATAGATCCTCGAGTTCTGTTAGGCCCTTGAGGTTCTGTAGTCCGCCATCCGAGACTTGCGTGTCGTCAAGTCTCAGCCAACGGAGATTCGTGAGCCCCTTCAGATGCTCCAGTCCATCATCTGTGACTTGCGTGCCGGGAAGCTCCAGCCATTCGAGTCTTGTCAATCCAACGAGATGTTCGAGTCCGGCATCGGTGACTTGCGTGGCCGAAAGCACCAAGAAAGTGAGGTTTCTCAGTACGCTGACATGCTCCAACTCCACATCGCCAAGTTCTTCACAGTAAGTGAAATCGACAGTATCGACATCCGTAAAGAAGTGGTCACCAACCAACTCCCTCAGCCATGCCGGGGCTGAGGAGTGCTCCCGTGGTGGTGCAAGCCAGATGAATTCGACATCGTTTCTGGCGGGGTGCATTCCCGTTTTGCAGCGTTGATTTTGCAGCTTTTCTGCGGGTCAAAGGGCGTTCGCGTTTTCGGCTTCAGCTTTCACACTCATCGGTTTCGGGCACCATGTCCAATCAGTGAGGCCGTCTGACCGTCTTAGGTCCCGCATCTCCTGGACCCGTTGGTCCCAGCGGTTACTGATCACTTGAGCTCGGACCTGGAGCATCGATTCCGCATTCGGCTCGCGCCAGAAGATCGCGTTGCTTTTGAGACGCAGGTTGATCACGCGGCGAATGCCGCTTTCGATAGCGCCGCTGCCAAGGGGAAGCCCCAGCTTGCGGAAGTGCGGGTAGCTTAGACGACCCGCCTCGCCGTGTTTTTGCAGGTAGGCGATTTCCGTTGTCATCTTCTCGTTTTCCGAATCATCGGCCAGTTCGCTCAGTTCCTCGACAACACGTCGCCACTGACCATTTCTCAGCAGCGTACGATGTTCACGGTACAGGGGCATCCGTTCCGCTTCGCACAGCCCCAGGGCGGCCAGGGCCAGCGAGATGTGATGGGCCGCATGGCAGCAGTCAAGCACTTCGTAGGTCGCCACGTCCGCCAGTTGCGCCTGCGCGACGATTCGAGGGATGCGATCCCAAATCCACGGCGCGCCGTCGCTGGCGAAGGTGATGCTGAGCGCCTGGGCGGCTCCCAATCGGTGCAAGTGCATCGCTACCAACTCCGCCACCGCATCGGGGCCGAGGAAGGTGCCTTCGAAGGTTGCCTGAGACTTCTTCTGCATCCGTCCATGCTCGTCATGCACAAAGATCGTGACCAATTTTGGTTCGCGCCACTCCGCATCAAAGGTCTTGGCCGGCCGCGTCTTGGATCTTCCCGGAGCATCTTCCACCACCAATCCGTCCGCGTCGGTTTCCTCTCGGTTCCGCTCCGAAGGACGCAGTTCGCTTCGTAACCTTGTGCGTCCGCCGTCGATTTGTACCGAGACCCGTTTGCCACGCAACTCGTCGCCGGCCGGAAGTTGGCCCGCCCGCCACAACAGCAGTTGATGCTTGCGCAGGCGGAGCAGCCCCTCGCCGCATTGATACGTAATACGCCGGACCGTTTTGACATCCAGTTTCACGCCGCCGCGTTCCAGTTCCTGCCGAGCCAGTTCCAGCGACGGGCAGAGCGCCGCTTGCCGAGCTACACGGCTCTCCAAGCCCGGCGTGATCCCTTTACCGCAACCAAATTGTGCCAACTCGACATACAACCCAGACACCTTTTCCTCGCAGGACCGGGATCCCTGTCGTGGTGCGCAGTAAAGCGAAGCGACCCACATCAGCAGGCCCCCCAGCAGCTTGACGCCGATCGTTCGTTCACGGCCTCGTGTGAGCGGTTGAGAGAATCCCGTTCGCGTCTGTTCGCTGGCCGCCTCGAACTCGGGCTGCTTCATCACCACCGCCACCAAACCCGCCACCAACAGATCAGCCCCACGTGCAAAAGCCGAATGCACATCACGTTCCAGTTGCTCAAGCTCCCCAGGGTCCGACATCAGCCTCTGTTTCCAACCGCCCACGAGCGTCATCAGTTCGCTCGTGAAGCGGCCGGCCATCTCCTCGACCGACTCAATCGGCGGCGTATCTTGTCCATCCACCATGACAGCTCCCATAACTCCCGCCTCCCTGCGAGATTGACCATGAAACGAAGAAACCTTGCAGGAGCTAACATAACCGAGAGCACACCGAATCACCTACCCAACACCGAACGTGCTAGCAAACTAACGTGCAGAATGGGATTGCACCCTTTCTGGCGCAATCATAAGTAACTAATCCCCCCGCCCTCTCAATCGCCTCCACAGCCCTCCTCTGCCTCTCAGCCTCTCGCATCTTCATGGCGAACCAACCGCACGGTATGGCAACCGCCACGACCAGCACCACAAGCGACCGGAGACTGAATTGAAACCGCCAGCGACAGAGAAGACTAAGGCCAAGCCAAAGCAACATCACGACGACAACCAAGCACACGGCTGCCACGGCGATCAGCACCGTCCAGCCCTTCTTCTCATTGAAGCCAAACCACTGGAACCACTCGGACAGGAGTAGGAAACCTTCAACTGCAAGCAGGCCGAAGATCAGTCGATCCGGCGTGATGTGGTACCATCGGCGTTTGGGGGAGTTAGTTTCGGTCACGGTTGGCCTCTGGGGTGAATGGGCTGCTCCAAAATATGCGGCAATTTGGTAGAGCCTCTTGAAGCCCCTTGATGCCCTCCTCCGTGGTTTCGGTCTGCCAAAGCCACACTGCCCTGAGTTTCGTCAGACCCTTGAGATGTGCAAGTCCAGCATCCGTGACTTGCCTGCTGTTGAGGTTCAGTTCTTCGAGTAACCTGAGCCCCTTGAGCTTCTCCAAGCCAGTATCCGCAACTTGCGTGCCAACAAGCTCCAGCGACTTGAGCTTCGTCAGTCCTTTGAGATGTTCGAGTCCAGCGTCCGTAACCTGCGTGTAGTTAAGGTCCAGCGTTTTGAGTTTTGTCAGTCCCTTGAGTTGCTCCAATCCTGTGTCGGTGACTTCCGTGCCGGAGAGGTTCAGGTGAACGAGATTTGTCAACCCTTTGAGATGTTCCATCCCGCCATCTGAGAATTGCATGTCGGAGAAGCTCAGGTACGGGAGCCTTGTCAGCCTTTTGAGATGTCCCATGCCTTCCTCGCCGACCTTCGAGGGGTCAAACCCGAGAAGAAGACCGACATCCGCAAAGAAATCTATACCGAAGATTCTCTCCAGCCATGCGGGGGCGGGCGGCTCCAGAGAGTTGTCCAGTTGGTAATCGTAATAGACCAGCACACCCAACTCCCTTATCGCCTCCACAGCCTGCCGTTGTTGTTCAGCTTCCTGCACTTTCTCAGCAAACGGGGCAATCATCAGCACGGTCAGCAACGGAAATTCAAGCATGGTCGGCCTCCAGTCTTGATGTCCATGGACTCGGAACTGCCAAGCGATCCCCAGCCATCATTCATTTTACCACCTTCCGCCCCTTCCACGGAAGAAAATATCCCGACAAATCACCCGAGTATTGGCCCAGCTTCGCTAAGCTGGTACTGTAAATGGCGTGGGAGGGGCTACCGATGATCCGCCGCTTGCGACTGGTTCGGCCTAAATGGACGCTGGGGACGATGTTGCTTGTCGTCGGTTGGTCTGCTGTTGTGGTTTGGTTGAATGTAAGGGCAACGGCTGCAAGCGATCTGCCCACGGGCGACGTGTACATGCCTGTTGCTATCCGGTACGGATACCCGTTGTGCTACGCTGCTTCTTTCACAATGGTTAGCGGGAACTCACCGAACCCTCAGAGAAAACTTCCATCAATCGAACTCTCAGAGCTACACAGGTATCACTACCATAGCTATCCAGCCCTAACAGCCAACATAGCCATCGGTCTCCTTGCCGTTGCCGTTCTAACATTTGCATCAAAGTATCTGGTGAGAGCCATCGTAGCCGGTTTGAGAGCGTTTATGAGCAAGCCGCCACCGGACAAAGAGAAAGGCCCTGAGAGGGCAAGTTAGAAGATGTCCAAGCGACCACAGTTTAGCTTGAAAGCTCTGTTCGTCATCACGGCGGCGTTGGCGACTCCATTGGCGATGCTGGTGAGTGGGGACGAACTCCTCGCCATCTATGGCTGCGTGCTACTATATCCTGTACTCTGTTCCTGTATAGTCTGCTTTCTCGGTGGCTGGAAGCGTGCTCTGACAGGTCTCTTCGTAGGTACTGTCGCATATCTCCTCATCGTGCTTGTCCTCGTATTCTTGTCCTCGTATTGATGGGGATCTAGCCGTACCCAACCAACAAAAAAGGCCCTCAGAAACCCGTCCGGGCTTCTAAGGGCCTTTCTAATCCCGACCAATCACTACCCCAACGCTTCCATGATGTCCAGCAACTCTCGGGTTTTTTCCATGCCCTGCTGATCGACGACACCCTTTAGTGCCTTTACAGCATCTTTGGTAGACCCTTTCTTCGCTGTAGCTTTGGGCTTCGTAACGGGAATGAAAAAGGACACCACGATGCGCACGAGAATGGGGGCCAGCCGGAAATTTGAAAGAGCATTCAAACGGAGCCAATCGAGCCCCTTCCGCCTTCGCCTTCGCATCGGCCCTCGCCCTGCGTTTCATGG
>JADHUC010000355.1 GCA_016784735.1 Pirellulaceae bacterium
ACGAACTGCTGCATTTCCAGGTCATTCCACTCGCATGCGGCTACTGTGTGAGGACAGGCTCCACAAGAGAGTACCTGGCACGCGGAAGCGGAGTGGACGTGGCGGGCGAGTACAACAATCTAGAGCAAGTGCCGCCGTCACCCGGGGAAGTCCACGAAGCGCTGGGCACGGCAACTCGTCGTTTGTCAGCCCAGGACAGCGAGTTCGAATTCAAGGGCGACTGGAACAAGCCCGATGCGACTTTCGTATCCAGCGATCAGCGCGCGTCGGTCGAGGTTGAATTCGTTGGGCAGACCGCCGTCTTGGTCCATGACCGAGGGCCCCAGGGCCGTTTGGTTCGCGTGACGATTGATGGCCGCGAGTACCCGCCCGTCGACATGAGCGGCAAAGCGGAAACCAGCGTGCGCACGTGCCTGGCCGCCGGCCTCGAAGACGGCCCACACAAGCTCCGGCTGTGGCCCCTCCTTGCCTGGCGGCAAGGGACGATGTTCGTCAGGGGGCTCGAAGTGGCCGATGGGATCGCCCCGACTGCCACCTTGCGGGCAAAGTAGGACACTCGTAGACTGCCGTCCCTCGGAGCATGGACTGTTGGAGTTCACGCTTCAGCGTGTCCGTCCAGCACGCTAAAGCGTGAACTCCAGCAAATCCCACGCTGCCTCGGAGTGTGCCCCTTACTCTACTTCGCACGGGAGTCCACAATCGTGAATGTGTTGGTCACCGGAGGCGCTGGTTACGTCGGATCGTTTTCCGTTCGGCTGCTGGAACGCAGCGGCCACGGTGTTTGGGTGTATGACAATCTGTCCAAGGGACACCGTGGAGCCGTGGCCGAGGATCGGTTGATCGTCGGCGATCTGAAGGACCGGCAGCTACTGGAAAAGGTGCTGAGGGACAATCAGATCGACGCCGTCATGCACTTTGCCGCCTTGGCCTACGTTGGCGAGTCGGTCGAACACCCTGCGGCGTACTACGAGAACAATGTGGTCGGCACGCTATCGTTGCTGGAAGCCATGCGCGCCGTTGGCGTGGGACGTATCGTCTTCTCCAGTACTTGCGCCACGTACGGCGAACCGACTGAGGCGCCCATCACGGAAAACGAGAAACAACAGCCCATCAATCCCTACGGCTTCACAAAGCTGGTCATCGAACGCGCGTTGGCCGACTATGCGAATGCGTATGGTTGGGGGTATGCGGCGCTGAGGTATTTCAACGCGGCCGGGGCTTCCGCCGAGGGTGAAATCGGCGAGGATCATCAACCGGAAACGCACCTTATTCCAATCATTCTGCAGGTCGCTTTGGGCCAGCGGCAACATGTGTCCGTCTTCGGCGACGACTATCCGACGCCGGACGGTACGTGCATCCGGGACTATATCCACGTGGACGACCTGGCGACGGCGCACCTTGCCGCCTTGGATCGGCTCGACTCCGGCACCGAAATGAAATTGAATCTGGGCACCGGTCAGGGAGCCAGCGTTCACGAGGTGATCGAAGCGTGCCGACGCGTGACGGGCCATCCCATCCCGACCGAGGTATCCGAACGACGTCCGGGTGATCCGCCGACCTTGGTGGCCGATGCAAGCCTGGCTCGACAAACGCTTGACTGGCAGCCGGAATACACCGACGTGGAATCAATCGTCGAGTCCGCTTGGCGGTGGCACCAATCGCATCCGAACGGATTCGGCGATTAGGCGGGCTTTCTCGCGGTCCACGTCCAATGGCGGTCGCTGGTCGCTTGCACCGTTTCGGGGTCGAAGCCGAGGTCGGCGACAAGCGCGCGCATTTCCTCCAGATCGAGCGCCGCGCGCAGCGATTCTTCGAACATCTGTTGCTGGTGTTCGTTTTCCTGGCCGGTATAGGTTTCGACAAGCTGGCGTACCGTTTCGTCGCTTTCCGGTCGCATCAGATCGCGGAAGAAGAGGAGACCGCCCGGTGAGACTACGCGGATCGCTTCTTTCAGCACAACGGACGGATCCGGTACGTGGTGGATGATGCTGTTCGACAGCACAGCCAAGAAATAGGCGTCCTGGTACGGAAGCTCCTTGGCGTCGGCATGGTCCAGTTGAATGCGCTCGATCTGCCCCGCGATCTCGATGTTGTAGCGGGCTAAGTCCAGCATGTTGACCGAGGCGTCGGCCGCCATCACATAGCAGTCTTCATGACGTTGGCACAATTCGATCGGAATCAGCGCCGTGCCCGTCCCGAGGTCCAGGAACAGCCCGCTGACGTCACCCGCCGCCAGGAAGTCGGTTACAAAAGCACGGTTTACTTCCGAATGGTCCATCGAATCGTAGTCGGAAGCTTCGTCCCACGTGTCCATGACTTCCGGTTCCAATACTCGCTCCAACGCCATGTTTCATCTCCAACTGAGGGATCGATGATCGCCGACGGGGCAACGTCCCAGCTTCAGTAACATCCAATTCCGTTTAACCCGAAGCCGAAGGCGATGGCGGGTAGCGGAATGGATCGTCAACACGCGGCACGCGCCATCGCCTTCGGCTTCCGGGTAAACGATGTGCAGACCCAAGCAGGACGAAATGGCATTCCGCCCCACAAAGAAAACACGTAAGCACTCGTGCGTTAGTTTCCCGGCGAAATAGAAACCCGGTTTTTTCCGAAAAAACCGGGTTTCTGCCATCGGTTCTGCCCAAGAACTTGTGACTGGGTACTTACTCGTTAATTGAAAACGCTACCGTAACTTTCGATCCTTGAAAAGACGGGCCGATCGCCACGCAGTTGGAGACTTCTCTTGCACCACTCCGCAGTCTGCCGTGTTGGGAGCTGTTCGACGAGCAGGATCAAGCATATCGGGACAGCGTCTTGCCGCCTGGCGTGACGGCCCGCGTCGCTGTAGAACCCGCCATCCAGCAAGGTTGGGAGCGGTATATCGACACCGCCGGACGTTTCATCGGGATGTCCAGCTTTGGCGCGTCGGCTCCGGCCAAGCAACTTTACGAACACTCCGGCATAACGGCCGAGAACGTCGTCGACGCGGCAAAGGCGATGCTGTAGCAGGGGTGTCGGGTGTCAGGTTTCAGGTGTCGGGGAAGAGGAAACCCGACACCTGACACCCGAAACCCCCGACTCGTGACCGCCGCAGAACGGCCCATCGGTCAACGGTCCATGTAGGGGGCGTTCGCCGCCACATCAAGATAGCACTCGTCCGGCGGGATCTGGCTGGTCTGAATTCTCACCGGACTGCCGCTATCCCAGGTGGAGTTCCTTTTGCCTGTGTGTGTTGTCGCTGACGCTTGATTCCACCATTTCTGCAGCAGTGTGCGGCTGACGTGCAGATACTCCGGTTCCGGCGAAAAGACCTTCAGCGTGATTGTGCCGTCGTAGCCGCTGCTCTTGAGTTGCTGGATGCGACGAGGCCAGTTGACTGTGCTTCGTGGTGCGCAACCGAGGGGCAGATGCTGGTCGGCCGTGCCGTCGTTGTCCGAGAGTTGGACATGCTGCAGGCGATGGCCAAGGCGTTTGAGGTACTCGTCGAAGCGGTCGTACTCGAGTTCCAGTTTTGCGTGGCCGCTGGACAGGTGAAAGCCAAGACGAGGGACCTGTTCCATCACGGTCAGAATGTAGTTCAACTGATGATGGCCACCGTGAGATGCGTTTTCCAGCAAGATCGTCACTTCGGCGTCGGCGGCTTCTTCAGCCAGAGGTGCCAACGTTTCCACGTGCCACGCAACAACGTCGCTCACGGCAAACGAGCCATCTGGATAGGCGAAATGAACGCTCAGGGTTGGTGCCCCGATCTGCCGCGCCACTTGCAGGCACTGCCGCAGTTCCTCCAGAGCCGAACGTCGCGTTGGCGCCAGGGGAGAACCCACCGGTATGAAGGACGGAGTCTGCACGACGACGCCCAGATCGTGTTCCTCTAACGCCGCCCTGACGGTGCCCGCGTCGATCTCGTCGAGGTCAGCCGCTGGCGGCCCCAATATCAGATCGACAAACTCGAATTCGCGTTGGCCGATCCAGTCGATCTCGCGGGACAAGTTCTTCCACGGGCGGTTCATGAGGCCGATTTTCATCGGGGTCTGCGCCTTTGGCTGGAGTTCCTACTTGTGCTTTGTTCATACTCTTATCGGTAGATCGAGGCAAAAAACGCACAAAACCCGCGGACAATCCTGGCTGTTATCTTAGCGCAGCGACGGTTCTTCTGGAGCTCGTTGATTGAACGACGAACTTACGGTCCATGATGGCACTTCACCGGAAAAACGGTTACCCTGTTTGGCACCGTCTGACTGCACTCATGACGCCCGCGGCCACGGTTGTCCAGTGGGTCCCGGCTGCCGGACGGGACCTTCGCACGGCATGGCAATGTTGTTCGCCGCTTCAAGGTCCCGTCCGGCAGCCGGGACCTACGGGGACGGACGGTCTTGCCCGCGGATCGGTGCGGTGGGCGATTTCAATGGATATGGGAGGTTTGCAGCATGCCGGTGACGACTGGTTCTCGATACTTTGCCGAAGCTATGCGAGCTTATGGCGTAACTCACGTGTTCTTCGTACCCACAATTGTGACGCCCGCGTTGGCGGAAATGGAGGGCATGGATATCACGCGAGTGACGGCGCACTCCGAGAAAGCTGCAGTCTACATGGCCGATGGCTATGCGCGTGCCAGCCACCGCCCGGGCATATGCGGGGCTCAGACCATCGGAGCTGCGAATCTTGCGGCCGGCCTACGCGATCCCTTTCTGGGGTGCTCGCCCGTGATCGCGCTCACCGGCGGTCGTTTTCCCGAAACCAAACACCGCTACGTCTATCAGGAAATTGACGATTATCCGCTTTTTGAGCCGCTCACGAAGTTCAACGCCCAGGTGGACATTCCTGAGCGACTGCCGGATTTGCTGCGTCAGGCGTTCCGCGCGGCGACCACAGGTTGTCCGGGGCCTGTGCATCTGCAAATCGCCGGGAACTTCGGCCAAGCGATTGAAGGGGAAGCCGATCTGGACATGGTCTTCGAGCCGCAGTTTTCGAGGTACCCGGCTGTTCGACCTTTGGCCGACCCCGATCAAATTCGCAGAGCGGCCGGCGTTTTGGCCGAGGCCGAGCGTCCGGTTATCGTTGCCGGCGGCGGCGTTACCGCTTCGTCGGCTCGGGCCGAGGTTGTCCAATTGGCGGAAATGCTTGGTATTCCAGTGGTTACGTCGCTGAACGCCAAGGGAACGATCCCGGAGAACCATCCGCTTTCCGCAGGTGTCGTGGGCTTGTATTCGCGCGAGTGCGCCAACCGTGTGGTCGCGGAAACCGATCTGGCCTTTTTCGTCGGCAGCCGCACCGGCAGCCAGGTCACGAACAGTTGGCGAATCCCGCCCAAAGGCACGCCAGTCATTCAACTGGACATCGCTCCCGAAGAACTCGGACGGAATTATCCCAACACTATGTCGCTCTGTGGCGATTGCAGGTCGGTGCTGCGGCAGATGCTCCAGACGCTGAAATCTAGGCAGCCGAACCAGCAGTGGCTGGACCGGGTTGAGGAACTGGTCAGCCAGTGGCGATCCGGCGTCGATGCCCTTCGCAATTCGGACGCTACGCCGATGCGACCGGAACGGATTTGCCGCGAGATCGAAGCAGTCCTGCCCGACGATGCGATTCTGGTTTCGGACACCGGACATTCGGGCATGTGGACCGCTACCCACATCGAACTGCAACATCCAGAGCAGACGTATATTCGCGCGGCCGGATCGTTGGGCTGGGGGCTTCCGGCGGCTATCGGGGCCAAATGTGCCCAGCCAGATCGTCCGGTCGTCTGTTTCACGGGCGACGGCGGTTTCTACTATCACATGGCCGAATTGGAGACGGCTATGCGATATGGAATCAACGTGGTGATCGTGGTCAACAACAACAATGCGCTCAGCCAGGAAACGGAGATTTTCGACGAAGCCTACGGCGGCAAACAGGATGTGAGTTTAGAGATGTGGCAGTTCCGCGAGCAGAATCTGGCAAGGATCGCAGAGGCGATGGACTGTTTCGGCGAACGGGTAGAGCGTCCCGAGGCCATCCGCCCCGCGCTGGAACGAGCCCTAGCGGCTGGCCGTCCAGCCGTCGTGGACATCGCCAGCGATATCGACGCCCTGGCCCCCAACGGTTGGGCACAGTAGGGTCGAGAACTCAAGAGTTGAGGGGGAGGAGAGGTGTCGGGGAAGAGGGAAAGCGATGTTTCGGGTGTCAGGGAAGAGGACGCCGCCCCCTGACACGCGACCCCTGACACCCGACCCCTGACACCCGACACCCGCAATTCCCTCCCGCATGGTAATCGATATGAACGCTGAATCCATCAACGTCGTCGCCGTCTTGGGCTTGGGGACAATGGGCCACGGAATGGCTCAGACTTTTGCAGCGGCGGGCTGCGCTGTCCGATGCTACGACGAGAGCGCGGTAGCTCGCGACACGACCGTGGATCGAATCCGGGGCAATCTCGACAAAATGGTCGAAGCCGGGATTACGGACAACAAGTCAATCCCACGGATACTGGAACGCATCCAGATTCTCGAATGCGAATCCGATGCGGTTGCTCCCGCTCAATTCGTCGTCGAGGCGATCAGCGAAGAGTTGGCCCCCAAACAGGAGTTATTTGCCAGAATCGAGCCCCTGGTCGCCTCGCAAACCATTTTGGCCAGCAACAGTTCCAGTTTTCCCATCACCGAATCCGCTGCGAAGATGCAGCGTCCCGAGCGGGCAATCGTAACTCACTGGTTCAACCCGCCTCATATCGTTCCTCTTGTCGAGGTGGTTCCCGGCGAGAAGACGGATGATGCAGTGACTCAGACCACGGTGGATTTTCACCGGCGGGTCGGCAAGCTGGCGGTTCGCCTAAAAAAGGAAGTACCCGGATTCCTGGTCAACCGTGTGCAGGTGGCCATATTTCGCGAGATTTTCGACCTGCTAGACCGTGGCGTCGCCTCGGCTGAAGACATCGATCAAGCGATCCGCGGCAGCATTGGCCTTCGCTTGGCCGCCCTGGGGCCATTTCACGTGATGGACTTTGCAGGGCTGGATATTACCAGTCGCACCTACGAAAACCTTGTCACCGATATCCGATCTGATACAAAACTCGCACCGGTGATTCGTCGGCTGGTCGATGAAGGCAACTTCGGCACCAAAACGGGGAAGGGGATCTACGACTACACTCCAGAATCCATCGAACAGAAGCAAGAGGAACGGGATCGCAGGTACCTAGCCCTGGCGAAGTTGCTTTGGCAGAACCTGCTCTCATAGCGCTGCAGCGTAGGACGAGCCGTTAGTGTCAGAAGCGGTGGCTTCGATATGTTGGAGGGCGCGTTCTCGTGGTATGGACCGAGTCTTCGAAGCCCACCGCATCCCGCGTATTGAGGACCGAGTACGCCTGATCCCAGTTCTGCCGAGCTCTAGCCGTTTTCCATGCTTCTGAGGAGTTCGAAGTTGCAGATCCGGACCAACGGCGACCCTTTTGGGTCTGTCGCGAGCTGTTGCGAATGGTCGACCGACAACAGCAGGTGATTGCCGCGAAGGCTCAGATCCTCGACGCCCGCCGCAGCCAACATCTTTTTGGTGGTCCGCATCAAGCGAAGGTACTGGCGTTGTGTCAATCGGCCTTCCAAATACGCCGCCAGGGCATCCACGCCTCGGTAGAGCACTTCGTCCTTGTCCGCAAGCATCTCGTCGGGGCCGTTCCAGTAGCCCCAGATGCTCAAGTAATCGTGACGTTCGCTGAGAATTGGATGTCCCTCGGGTGTGAACAGATCGGCGTGGGTCTCATACCTTCTTGGATCGGCCAGACTGGAGGATACTCTCGAAGTGTGGCCCGTCATATAGATCGCGCGCGGATAGGTGGTCTCGATTCCCTTTCGCGACAGATCCATGGCGATGGAGAACTCCTCGAAAGGGCTGTTGTAGCCGTGGTCCAGGACGCGCTTCTCTGCTCGGACAAAAGGGTCGGCTTCCGGGCGTTGCCCCACGCGGGACACGCGCCAGACCAGGTGCACGTTGTCCTTGGTCACCGTCTTATAGATTTCGTACGACGTGCTGAGCTTCTCTCGATGCGTACGCCGCCACTTCTCGGGCAGGAAGTAGTCGAACAGCATGGGGTCGCGACCGACAACCCATAGCGCCCCGCCCGTGCTCTCCACCTGGCCGTAGACGTAGTCGACGCCCATGATCGTTGCCGGAGTGAGGCCCGGGGGGAATTCTTCGCGCGGTTCAAATCGGTGCACCTGCCGGACCAGGTAATCCTGCCGTTTCTGCGCCCGCATCTTCTCTTCGCGTTCGGGCGTCCGCTTCAACAGCTCGAAGTCGACCATTCCGTACAAGGACTGCCCCGTTCGGTCTTTCACCAGGCGACCTTCGGGCGTGGGCCGCACAATGACATGCTGCGGCTTGTTATCGCTGACCGTGAAACCTCTCTTGATCAGGTCCGCATTCGATCGTTTGGTCAGCGCGGTCACCGCTTCGCTGTCCAGCAAGCCGTTGCGGCAAGCTTCGTCGGCGTCGATGCCCTTGATCCATTCGTAGATGACGGCGTAATTCCGGTTCCAATCGATCGAAATCTCTTCATGACTCCGCTGAATCGCTTCGATCTTGTGACGCCGTCGGCCGAGTTGCTCGCCTTTCACGTATTTTCGGGGAACGTAAATCGCCAACGGCTTGTGGGTATACAACTGCCCCGGCGATTCGAAACGCGAATTACGCAGTTCAATCAGCAGGCTGAATTCCATGAAGGGACTATTGAATTCCGCCGCGTCGACGGCCTTCGTTTCACCGGGGATGTCCTGTCCCATGCGGTTCCATTTGACGATGATCTCTTTGGACTTGCCCCCCACTTCTTTGGTCGTCATCCGGTACACCGCGCTGGTACCGGGTAGCCGCGTGCTGTTTGCCCGCATCCACGCATCATCCGCCCAGTGGTTTTCGGGCATCAGGCATTTGGTGAAAGGCAGACCGTGCTCGGTGACGTACAGATCCGTGCCGTCATTCATCCGCAGATGAAGATACTTGACGCCCAGCACCGTAATCAGCGGTCGGGGCGCGAAGTAGACACCGATTCCGTCGATCTCGTTGATTGCGTTGTGCATCACCCCAGTCGGGTCTTCTGGGCCTCCAATTGGGCGCGCAGACGCTCGGGGACTTTGTCACCAAACTTGGCCAGGTAAGCCTCGCCGTCGGCCAGATCTTCTTTGAAAGCTCCGGCATCGACCGTCAGCAGTTCGGTGACGTCTTCCGGCGCGATATCCAGGCCGCTAAGATCCAGGTCTCCGTCTTGCGGCATGTGGCCGATTGGGGTCTCCTTGGCTCCGACCTTGCCTTCGACCCGTTCGCACATCCATTTCAGCACGCGGCTGTTCTCGCCGAATCCCGGCCACAGCCACCGACCCTCCTTCGAAGTACGGAACCAATTCACGTAGAAAACGGCAGGCGCCTTGTCTCCCAGTTTGTCACCCATGGCAAACCAATGCGTCCAGTAGTCGGCCATGTTGTATCCGCAGAATGGCAGCATGGCGAACGGGTCTCGACGCAGCTTCTGACCCACGTCCAGCGCGGCGGCCGTAGTCTCCGACGCCGCCATGGCACCCATAAACACGCCGTGATCGAAGTCGAGTGCCTGCGTGACCAAGGGAACCGTCTGTGTTCTGCGTCCCCCGAACACGAACACGTCAATCGGCACGCCGGCGGGGTCTTCCCAGTCCTCGCAGATCACGGGACATTGGGCGGCGGGCGCCGTGAAACGTGCGTTGGCGTGGGCAGCAACGTTGTCGGACTCGGGCGTCCATTCGTTGTTTTTCCAATCGATGGCATGATCGCAGGGCACGTCCATTCCCTCCCACCAGATATCGCCATCGTCGGTCAGCGCGCAGTTGGTGAAGATACTGTTTTCGTCCAACGAACGCATCGCCATCGGATTGGATTTGTCACTGGTACCCGGTGCCACGCCAAAGAAGCCCGACTCGGGATTGATGGCGTGCAGGCGACCGTCGTCGCCGATCTTCATCCATGCGATGTCGTCGCCGATGCACTCGACTTTCCAGCCGGGGACCGTCGCCTGGAGCATGGCAAGGTTGGTCTTTCCGCAGGCCGAAGGGAAGGCAGCCGCGATGTGGAAACGATGGCCTTCGGGATTGGTGAGCCGCAGGATGAGCATGTGCTCGGCCATCCAGCCTTCCTCGCGGGCCATGTTCGACGCGATTCGCAGTGCCAGGCATTTCTTGCCCAACAGGGCGTTGCCGCCATATCCGGAGCCGTAGGACCAGATGAGATTCTCTTCTGGGAAGTGTGCAATGTACTTCTCTTCGATCGGGGCGCACGGCCAGGGGACGTCCTCTTGGCCTTCGGCCAGTGGAGCACCAATGGAATGGAGGCAAGGAATGAACTCGCCATCTTCGCCCAGTGCCTCGATCACTTTGTCACCGGCACGCGTCATGATGTGCATATTCACGACCACGTAAGGTGAGTCCGTGATCTCGATTCCAATCTTGGAAATCGGCGATCCGATTGGCCCCATCGAGAATGGAATCACGTACATCGTGCGGCCCTTCATGCAGCCCGTGTACAGCTCCGTCATCGTCTTCTTGAGCTCGACCGGATCAATCCAGTTGTTCGTTGGGCCCGCATCCTCCTGGTTCTTGCAGGCGATGTACGTGTTGTTTTCGACTCGGGCCACGTCGCTGGGATCGCTACGGAAGGCAAAGCTGTTGGGCCGCTTCTGCTCGTTCAACTTGGTCGCCATGCCGCAATCGACCATCAGTTGCATCAATCGGTCATACTCCGCAGTCGAGCCATCCACCCACTCAACGCGGTCCGGCTGACACATGGCTTCGACTTCAGCTACCCATTCACGCAGTTTCTGGTTCTTCGTTTCCATAGTCTCGATTCCCTTATCTGGCCTAAAAACCTTGTTTTCCAACGTTTCGTGCGTCGACTCGCGATAAGTCGCGTATGTTCAGCCCCGACGGAGCAAAAAGGATGTCAGTCTCCCTAAGTGTGGAATGCAGCTCACGAATTTCGAGCAGAGCCCCGGGCACGACGGATGCTGCAGGAGGTAGTTAATGTGAGTGTTTTATGGCTGCATGAAAGTTCCGCAAGAAGATGAGATGTATTTACGCTCCGGTTGGCTGGCGGAGGTGACGCATCATCCGAGTTGCCTCTGCTTCGTGATGTTGAGAACCAAATTTACGGTTCTTTCGTCGGAAGTCAATCGGCTTGCGGGTCAGCGTGTATTCCCGTCTTGACAGCAGTCCGCCGCATCGGAATAGAATCAACGTTGTTTTCCAGCGTAAGCGATCACACAATTTGTTACCATTTTCTTCAGTCGATCCGCTTAGAACGTGGCGGAGCCCGCTCAGGAATCCGATATCGGACCTGCCACCTCGTGGACGAGGACTAAAGAACTCCCTGCGTTTTTGATGCCAACAGATTTGCGTGACAAGTCGCGACAGGCTATTGCCGCGATCATCAGCGATTGTATAATACCCTTTAGTATTAGACAATATCTAGTACCGGTGCGAATGATGTCAGACAAACGCCTCTGTGCCTGTGACGGGCACACCCTCGACCGGCTTCTCCAACCGACGGTAATGGCAGTGCTGAGCAAGGGGCCTCTCCATGGCTACGCCCTTGTCGATTACTTGAAGGACTCGCCGTTGATGAAGGGAGCGAAGCCCGATCCTACGGGCGTGTATCGGCTGCTTGCCGTCCTGGAGGAACAGGGATTGGTGTCGCACGACTGGGGCGAGTCGAAGCTCGGCCCTTCGAAACGCATGTACAAGCTGACCAGTGCCGGCTCGGACTGCCTGAGCCGGTGGATCGATACGCTTGACGGATATCAGCGGGACGTCAGTCGACTGGTTGCGGAAATGCGTGAGGGGGTAGTGCACAAGCCTCAGGCGAACGAATAGCGAGGGCGGTTCAGAGAGGTTTGTGGGGACAAAGAAGTGAGAGCCAGCCAAATGACGACCAAACACCGCTTCAATCGCCGGCGTTTTCTGGCCGCGGCCTCTTCGGCCGCGAGTCTGTTGCCTGCCGCCTTGCCAGTTGGTATCTCCGGCGCTGAGAAATCGGACAAGTGGGCAGATTTGACCGGGCGGTTCGTGTACGACGGCACCGCACCGGAACGTAAGAAGTTGACTGTGGACAAGGACGTCGAATGCTGCGGCAAGTTCGATATCCGGGACGAATCGCTGATGGTCGACAAGGACGGCGGCTTGGGAAACGTCTTCATCTACGTCCGCAGCCGACGCGTGGACGTTTGCCCGGAACTGGAACAGTCGGTCAAGGACAAGGTCGTGCTGGACAACCGCGACTGTATCTTCAAGCCCCACTGCATGACGATCTGGTACACGAAACAGACCTTCGAGATCGTCAACTCAGATCCCGTCGGCCAAAACGTTGCCTTCTCGCCGATCTTCGACACACCGCAAAACATCGTGCTACCGGTGAAAGGCAAGGCGACGCACACATTCGGCCGCAACCAGACGATTCCCGTCAAGATAGTGTGCAACTATCACCCCTGGGAAAGCGCCTACATCCTGCCCCGCGATAATCCCTACGCGGCCGTCTCCAAGCCCGATGGCACTTTCCGTTTAACGAATCTGCCCGTGGGCGAGCTGGAGTTTCAAGTCTGGCAAGAGCGATCCGGTTACGTCGCGACACCCGACTGGGCGAGAGGACGCTTCAAGATGGAAATCAAGTCGGGCGTCAACGATTTGGGCACAGTCAAACTTGATCCGGAATTGTTCGCAGAGCCGGGGTAAAGGGGCTGCCTCTAGTTTTCCGGCCGCCGAGTCAATGTATCTCGCCGAAAGCGAGCGGCTTCCACGCTCCGTTTTCCTCGCTGCTTGCCACGCACTGGTGTATGAAGGTGACGCCTTCTACGCCATCGTTTGCGCTTGGATAGACGCTGTTTCTGTTATCCATCGAAATGCCCGTGGCGCGGGCGATCATGTCGTCAAAGCTGTCTCGATAGACGTTGGCGAAGGCTTCCAGAAAACCTTCCGGGTGGC
>JADHUC010000356.1 GCA_016784735.1 Pirellulaceae bacterium
TGGGTTCGACGCCCCATACAATCGCCTGGTACTGGTTCGCCTCGTGCTTCACGTTCATCTGAAACCGCCACGCCATGGGCGAAACGATCTCCAGGCCGTCGATCTGGTTGCGAACCGCTTCGGCGTCTTCCAGCGTGAGCGTGGAAACGGTCATGTCGGGCGGGGGCAGGTCCTTGCCGCCGCCGGCGATAAGCATCATCGCCTTAGGGCCGAACGTTTGCACACGCTTTTTGATCTTCTTTTCAGTCCCTTTGCCGATGGCCATGATCACCACCAGCGCGGCCACGCCGACGATCGTGCCGGCCATCATGAAGAACGTGCGGAGCTTGTTGACTCCTAGGGCGTGGATGCCCTCTCCGGCCATGCGTGGAAGTCTCATGCGTCGTTCTCCTCCTGGGCAGCTTGGTTCTTCTCCTGCTCCGCGTCGCGCGGCTCGGCCACGCGGCGGTCTTCGGCCACGGCGCCGTCTTTCAGCACGATGATCCGATCCGCGTGTTCGGCAACTTGCAGGTCGTGGGTCACCAGGATGATCGTCCGTCCCTGGCGGTTGAGCCGCTTGAAGATCGCCAGCACCTCCAGGCCGCTTCGGCTATCGAGGTTTCCGGTCGGCTCGTCAGCCAGGATCACCTCGGGGTTCGTCACGAGCGCCCGGGCAATGGCTACCCGTTGCTGCTGCCCGCCGGAAAGCTCGCTGGGCCGATAGGTCATTCGGTCGGCAAGCCCCACGCCCACCAGTGCGTCCTCGGCTTTCTCCTCGGGATCGTCGGCGTACTCGTCGGCGTAGATCAACGGCAGCATCACGTTCTTCAGCGCCGTGGTCCTCTGCAGAAGATGGAACTGCTGGAAGACGAAGCCGACCTTTTCGTTTCTCAGGTGCGAAAGCTCCTCGTCGTCCAGGTCCACCACGTCCACTCCGTCCAACCGATACTCGCCGGCCGAGGGCAGGTCAAGGCAGCCGAGGATGTTCATCAGCGTCGATTTGCCCGTGCCCGAGGCGCCCATGATGGCCACGTACTCGCCCGGCTCGATGCGGAACGAGATCCCCTGCAGCACGGGAGTTGTCACGCTTCCATTGCCGTAAGTCTTCTCGATGTTATCCAGTTCGATCATGGAAAGTCCTGTTCCTTCTCTTCGTTCTGTCCAGGGGAGTCCAGAAGCACGGTTTCGCCTTCCTCAAGACCCGACGCCACTTCGATCCATTGGCCGTCCCGCCAGCCTACCTTGATCTCGCATGCCTCCGTGCGCTCATTCGCGGTCACGTAGACCACATTCTTCCCGCGCTCCCTTTGCACTGCCTTGGCGGGAACAGCCAAGACATCTTCCCGCCTTTCCAGAAAGATGGTCACGCTGGCCGTCATCTCGGGACGCAGAAGTCCGTAGTAGGACGTCTCGATGTCGACCACGACGTCATAATTCACCACGTTGTCCTGGATCACCGCCTTCGGATAGATGGCCGATACCTTCCCCTCGAAATCCGTCGCCGGAAAGGCATCGACGGTAAACACCGCGCGCTGGCCGACCTTCACCTTGCCGATGTCCACCTCGTCCACATAGGCATCGACCTGCAATCGCTTGAGGTCGATGATCGTGACGAACGTGGGAGCTTGCATCCCGGCGGCCACGGTTTCGCCTTCCTCGGTCGAAACCGATGCGATCACTCCGTCGATCGGCGCGGTGATCGTCGCATACGAGAGCTGCACCCTCGCATTCTCCAAAGCCGACGTGTCGCGGGCGACCTCGGCCCTCCCCTGTCGCATTTCCTCGGCGTAGCGGGTCTCGGCCAACTCCAACGCCTTGCGAGCCGAGGCAACCCGAATTTTGGAAACGCTGTACCCCTCTTCGGCCTCATCCAAATCTTCGTCCGTTGCGACGCCTCGCGCGTGAAGCTGCCTCTGGCGTTCAACTTCCTTCTTTTTCAGCGTGTCTGTCGCTTGGCATTCGTCCAAATCAAGCTGTGCTTTTTCCATTTCCTTGGGCAGCAGGGCCTCTACCGCCGCCAGCTTGGCCTGGGCCAGATCCAATTCTGCTTGGCGCTGTCCGACCACCGCCTCCAAATCCGCTTTCTCCAATTCGGCGACGATCTGGCCTTTCCTCACGTCATCGCCGATGTTGGCGTACAATCGTTCCACTCTTCCCGAAAGCCGAGCCCCCACACGAACCTCCGCACCCACCTGTGCCTGGACCGCCCCAGTGGCGAGCACCGACGAAGAAAAGTCGCGCCGTGCCACGGTAGCCGTCAAGGTCGCGAGTTCGACCTCATCGGGAGCGCGATGCGTGTACCACCACCATCCGACAGCGACTGCGGCCAGCGAAAACAGAAAGAAGACCAGCGGCAGTCGTCTTCTCCGTTTACGTCGTTTCTTGCGCGTTGGACGTCGCGCGGGTTCAACAGTCTCGCGTGTCTGCGCCAATTGCGGTCCCACAGTGCGCCCCGCCCCGTCGCCCGGAATGTTCTTCATTGCCTTCGAGTTGCCGTCATTTTGAACGACGTCGGTGCGATCTGTGCTCATCTCTAGCCCTCGTCAGGATTCTGGAGCACTGGACCAAGCCCAGTTCCCGGTCGCCCCGACATGGGCGGACCGTCCGCGCAACTGGTCCGATTTCGGAGCATCTCGAAGACCTTTGCCTGCTGATCGGGCGTGAGGATCTGCTTCTCCGCGAGCAGGTGCTCTGCCACCAGTCCTTGGATACTTCGTTTCGTCGCCAGGATTTCGTCTTGCTTTGCCCGGATCGTCGCCCTGTCAGGCTCCTCGGCAGCGATCAGGTCGATCACCTCCGATCGTTTCACGCCCGTCTGCTGGCGAAGCTCCGCAACGGCGGCCTGAAACTCCCGCAAACGCGGTTCGATCTGTGCCCATTGCTCTTCGGTAACACCCAGCTCCCGATGAAGCGGGCACCAAATCGTGTGTTGCGTTCCCCGCTGGCCAGTTTCTTCGGGATGCGCTTGCGACGGGACGGCGTAAGCGATCCACACGGCGACGAACGCCACGTTCAGCGTTACCGACACGACGATCAGATACGATTTCGTTCTTTTCCACATCACCGAAGGCCCTCAACGATCGGAGGTCACGGTCAGCCCGAGATACGCCTGCGCCAGCGAATCCCCGCCCGGTTCAACCAGATACTCGAATCCGGAGGCGGCCAGCGGGTCAACTGCTTGGGCTGCAGGAGCCTGCGCGTGATGAGCCGCAACCTGCCAGGTCTCGTGCCCCATGAATAGCCCAACCAACAGACCGGTGGCCAACGCAGCGGCGATTCCCGCGGAGACCTCAAGCCTCTTCCACACAGACCCCAATGGCCGATGCGGCATGCGGCCCTGGCGGGTGACGACGGCCTGCCGCTCTTTGGCTTGGGCAACGACCCGAGCCGCAAATCCATCGGGAACAGGGGGTGCTGGCGAGGCCATGAGCAAATCCTTGAATCGCCGAAGTTTCGCCAGGGCTTTGCGGCAATCCTCGCAAGACACCAAATGGCCCTCAATCCTCTCGCGCACGGAGAGCGCAAGCTCTTGCGTGGCAAATAGATCCAGCTTCTGTTGAATTTCACTGCAGCGCATGGCAATTCCTCTTGCACAAGAACAAACGGCGGACCGCACCAAAACCCCCTTAGAAAATTGGCTATTCGTCCAGAAATCCGCTCAACAGCCGTTCGAGGGACGCTCGACCGCGGGCGAGTAGCCGCTCGACCGCCTTGACGGTCGTCTCCATCACGTCGGCAATCTCCCGACCGCTTAGTCCCTCGAAGTAGCGCAGAACGATCGCCGTTCGGTGACTCGCGGGGATACGGGCGAGGGCATCCTGCACTGCCTGCGTCAGCTCGTCATGAGCGACCTGTTGTTCGGGACTGGAACTCAAAGAGGTGTCCTCAATGCCGCGGCCGAGATCGTTCGTGGGGATCGGCCTGCCCTTGCGGAGGTAATCCAGGCAACGCCGTACAACGATTCGGTAGAGATAGCTGCGGAACGCAGCCGTTGGCTGATAGCAGTCCGCGTGATCGAGAATCCTCAGGAAAGCATCCTGAGCAATGTCCTCCGCAGCTTGATAATCCGCCACCAGGCGGTATGCCGTACGCCAAGCCATCTGCTGATGCCGCAACACAAGCTGCCCGAACGCGTCCAGATCCCCCTGGGCAACCAACTGCATCAGGTTTTCATCCGAAGCGCAGGTTTGCATGGGAACCTACTGCCAACGCGATTCAAGTAGCTCTGCTCTTTCCGCACACCAGGATACTCTATGCGACGCGTTCCCGTCTATTTGATCATCGGCTACGTCAGATCGTGTGAGAATCACGTTGCAGGTCTATTTACTTTCGGCTCCCGCGGTCTCACCGCGGCCATGTGACCCTGATCATCAAGTAGTCTGGGACGCTTGGAGTCGATGGTCAACAGTAAATGGAACACGCCCGACTGGTTGCGTCGGGCGTGGTGTGGGGATGAATGGAAACCGAGCTTTCCGGGGTTTGCGAAGAACCAAAGGGCCTCGCCTGCGAGCCGATCCGGCTTGCTACCGGTTCGGCGCAGCGGGGCCTCGGTTGCCGAAACCGGCTTGGCCGTTCCGCAGACGTTGCTGCTGCATCATGCCGGCTTGACCGCCAAGTCCGTTCTGCATCATGCGATATTGGTTCCGCAGCATTTTCCGTTGCATCGCACCGCTGGTTTGACCGCCATAGCCGAGTTGGCCAGAGCATGAGCCGTCGCGCAGACGTTGCTGTTGCATCATGCCCCCCTGACCGCCCGACCCGGACTGCATCATGCGATAACGGTTCTGCATCATTTGCCGTTGCATCGCTCCAACCTGACCACCGTAGCCAGATTGTCCGCGCATTCCCTGCTGGCCGCCACCGCCTCGTCCTCCACCGCCGCCGCGTGCAAGGGCCTCGCTGGCAACAAGACCGACAACGACGGATAGAGCCAAACCGATCCCAATGAGCTTCTTCATCGAACTGTGCCTCCTCTAACTCTGTTACGATACTTGAACCACCGTCCCTGGCAAACGATCCGCAATGCCTCCATGCAATGATTGATCCAGATGTTGGATCAAAGTTACGGTCAATGCACCGGCTTGCCCGCTGCACCCCGACTGCTTGCCGGAAGAACCTAATTCCGATTCGTCAAAAGCATCTGCCGGACATCGGCCATGCTGAGGCCTCGTGCGCGGGCTTGTCGCCCGATACGTTCGGAAGCCGGTACGTCCTCGGCGATGCCAAGAACATGTTTCAGTTGATCTACGCTCACCGCAGCGATGTCGGCAACCTCATCGAGCGTCATCGAGCCGCGAATGTGACAGTCGGCAGGGTGAACACTGTTTGCCTGTATGGCTTCGGTCACGCCCGCATTTTGCCAAGGACGAGTGGCCATGCTGTGGCGACCATAGCCACGGCCGCCACCTTGGCCCGGCTGAGCGACGACACTGGCCTGGCTGAACCAGACGAAGGCGAACGTCAAGAGTGTTGCCGCGCAAAGCAGCCCGATGCCATAGAGATTCTGTAACGTTTGGGACGTTGAAGGCGTCCACTGCGCGAAAGATGGCAGGTGGCGACGCGTGGTTGTACACACCCAACTCCAATGCAGGACGATGTGAAGGACGACCAGGCCTCCCAAGGCGACGCTCAGCCAGAAATGCACGGCACCCCAATCGTGTCGCCCAAGTCCCCACAGCAGCAACTCGGAACCGCCTCCTCGCCCGCCGCTACCAGCCGGTAGAACATATCGGACGACCAGCCCCGTGGCCGCCAGCAGTAGTATGACGACCCACGCGGCCAGATCGACGATGAAGTTCAGTGTCGTTCTTCGCATCGCAGCATTCCAAGTCGAGCCACTCATGCCTAGGGACGCACCCAAAGCCTTGCTCCGGCCCTTAGTGCAAACACCATGCCATGGGCGAATCAGGGAGCGCCGCCGGAATCACATCCAAGCGTGGCAGATTGCACGTGTTGCCAGAATTGAAAACCGGTTGGGCACGGGAAGTGCATTGTAGAAGCGTGGATTCGGTCAAAGGGACCGAAGCGACTGCCAACCGGGCCGAGACGCAGTCAAGGTGCCCTGGTGCACTTGGCCCGGAGATTTGCAGCCCAGTTTGTCGGTACCGTCGAGTGGCGCGAACGACAACGAACCCACACAAAGAATGTGGAACGCTGCAAGAACGTGTCAGTTGCACATGGAGCGAAGTGTGCAAATCTTGCAGGGCATCAAAAACCGAGACGATCGGCCGGGGCGTGGGGCTTTGGCCTGAGATGTCTGCAAAAGCATGGGAGAATGCAAGTGACAAAGACAATGGTGGCATTGGCGGTAATTACAGCACTCGCAGGGGGCGGGATTGGAGTCGCTGTGGCTCGGAGAGACAAACCCGACGATCAACGCGAGAGGCCCGAAATCCAAACGCCGAACTGCAGCGACGGGCAGTGTTCGCTCGGCGCCGAAGGCATGGGCCTGGGCCGCGGGCAAGGTATGGGTCAAGGAAGAGGTCAAGGCATGGGATATGGACGTGGGCAAGGTATGGGTGCCGGAAGTGGCCGGGGCATGGGGATGGGCTCCAAGGCCGTCGACTCGGCCGGATGCGGCCAGGAAAGAGGCTGTGGTCAGCAGGCCACAATGGGATCAGGTCGTGGCCGTGGCCAAGGCTGCAGTCATGGCGGCGCTGGACGTGGTCAAGGTAGAGGCTGTGGCCAGCAGGTCGCGATGGGCTCCGGGCATGGACGCGGCCAAGGCTGCGGTCATGGCGGCGCTGGACGTGGTCAAGGCAGAGGCTGTGGCCAACAAGCAGCGATGGGCTCCGGGCATGGGCGTGGCAAGGGCTGCAGCCAAGGCGGCGCCGGGCGCGGCCAGGGCAGAGGATGTGGCCAGCAGGTCGCGATGGGCTCGGGTCATCGGCGTGGCAAAGGTTGCGGTCATGGTGGCGCTGGACGTGGTCAAGGTAGAGGCTGCAGCCAGCAAGCCGCGATGGGTTCCGGGCATGGGCGTGGCCAAGGCTGCGAGCATGACGACGCCGGACACGGACAAGGCAGAAGTTGTGGCCAGCGAGTCGCGATGGGATTCGGCCACGGACAGAACAGAGACTGCGGAAACGGCAGTTGCGCCCAAGACTTGGTCTCCACCGAAAAGCCTGCGATCGCGGGAAGGGCCAACTCGCGAGGAAAATCCCCCAGCCCGCAGGCCGCTGCTCGAGTGACGTCAGAGTTCCATCTGACGATGGCGGAGCTGATTGAGGCCGAGGCTGAGGAAAGCCCCGATGAAGCCAAGATCAAACAGCTCACCGAAGAAGCAGAGAAACTGCGTGAGAAGCTGGGGCCGATGGAAGGCCACGGCGGTGGCCACGGTGCGGGGCGTGGACAAGGTTGTGGCGACGGACACGGCCAAGGCTAATCGCAACACCACGGCTTGATTGTTTCGTATGAACTGTTTGTCCAGAAGAACTTTGGAGGATTCGAGCTATGAAGAGGTTAGTTCCAACAACAATCGCGATGCTCATTATCGGCACCACATCGGTCTGCCTGGCCCAGGACGATCGAGCAGGCAATTCGCCGTCGACTAGGAAAGCTGCGGCTCGCAAGAAGGCTGATGCGCCTCTAGCGGCCAGGAAATCGCCCGCCGATGCAGACGCCAAAGCGCCGGCAACGCCTCTCACACCTGCCGCCACCGCTCAGTTGAGGGCGAATATCCATCGGACAATGGCCGCACTGGTAGAAGCTCAATCTGCCGAAAAACCGAATGAAGTGAAGATCAAGCAACTGACCGAGCAACTGGATACGATGCGGGCCAGGCTTTGGTATTCAGACCAGCCAAATCCCAAAGAAGTCGCCGCGTTGAGGGCGAGTATGCATCGGACGATGGCGGCACTCGCAGAAGCTGAAGCTGCCGAAACGCCGGACGAAGCCAAGATCAGGCAACTGAAACAGCAACTGCAGATGCTGCAGTCGAAGCTCCAGTGCCCACGTGGTGCCGAGTTCACCGGGCAGTGCCCAATGGGAGGTTTGGGACGCGGGCAAGGCCAAGGCTACGGACTAGGTCGAGGCATGGGCATGGGCCAAGGCCAGTGCTATGGCCAAGGTCAGGGGCAAGGCCGAGGTCGAGGTATGGGTATGGGGCAAGGCCGAGGGCAGGGCCGCCGGGGCGGTGGACGCCGTTAAGCGGTGTTTTTCATGAAGACGCATTGGCACCCACTGTCGGTCTGTTTGTGGGGTAGGTGTCTGATCAGAAACGCCCTGGTTACGCGGTTCTACCTCGTAACCTACTGGGCGAGAGGCTCTGCCTCGCAAAGGCCGGCAGAGCCGGCAAGACAGTGCGTTCCCAGGCCGGAGCCTGGGAACGAGATGGGGGAAGCGGAGGCCGCGGGCGGGTGAACCCGCGGCCTTGGTGGCATGCTGCAGCCGGTTGGTTCTTCCGCTGGAGTACAGCCTTTAGGCTGCGAAAACAGGCTGAAGCCTGGACTCCAACAAACCGGCCTCGGTGCTATTGGGAACCCTGCAGTTGCGTGCAACAATAAAGACATGAAATGGAAACGCGGGGCAACCTGGATTCTTCTACTGTCGGTTTGGGCCGGGTTGGCGGTATGGCAATGGAGCGAGTACAACCGCGCCCGCAGGTTGGCCTTCGACGAACTTCACCGACAAGCGGTAACCGTCAGCGGGGCTCTCGTCGGCGGGATTCGCACCCATCGACGAATGGGACGGTTCTTTGAGGAAAACCTGCAGGAAGCCGTCAACGCCGTGGTCGATTCCGATTTCGTCATGGCCGCAGCCATCGACGCCGAAGACGGCAAACGGTTAGCGTCTGCTGGCGAAATAGAACTCTTGGACGCCGACAAAGAGGCTTGCCGCAAGGCATCGGTATTCGCCTATCGCGACAGATTCGAGCTACAACCCCACGCGGGCGGAGCACACGGCGGCCAGGGACAGGGCGGCCGAGGCCCAGGTTGGCTGAGGAATCAAGATCAGGATACGAACAACGCCGACGCGGCCGTTAGTGCCTTTCGCACCGTCTTGTTGCTCGACTCGACGCCAACCGAAACACGATGCCGACAAGAGGCTCGATTGCGCGGGCTGGTCGTGGTTGCCGGGTGTCTGGTGTTGTTCTCCCTGGCGTTGGTGTGGCGGGCCACGGTCCGTACCGCGGAAGCCCGCGGCCGCGCCACGCTTTTCCAGACTGAAACAAGGCATCTTCGCGATCTGAGTCAAGCCGCTGCCGGCCTGGCCCACGAAACGCGAAACCCCTTGAGCCTGATCCGCGGATGGACGCAGCGGCTGGCTGACTGTTGCTCGGATCATCCGGAACAGAGCGAGCAAGCCCAGGCGATCATGGAGGAATGCGATCGTGTGACATCGCGGATCAACCAGTTCTTGACCTTCGCTCGCCCCTCAACTCCACAGATCGAAGACGTTGCGGTCGGCGAAGTCATCGGCGAGTTGGCAGCTCTAATGGAACCGATGCTCGACGCGAAGGATCTCGCGTTGGAAGGTCATGCAATTGATCCGGACCACACGATTCGGGCGGACCGCGAGATGTTTCGTCAGGCGCTGTTCAATTTCGCGCAAAACGCAGTGCAGTTCTCGTCGGACGGGGGAACGATTGAAATTGCCATCTGCCGCGCCCCGGCCGGTCGGAGTCGGATCGAAGTGTCCGATCGCGGCCAGGGTGTCCCTGACGAAGCGGTCGAGTCGCTGTACACGCCGTATTTCACGACACGTCCTGACGGTACCGGGCTGGGATTGGCAATTGTGCGTCGGATTGCCATAGCCCACGGCTGGCAAGCCGGCTACACGCCGCGGCCCGGCGGCGGCTCCGTCTTTTGGTTGGATCAGGTCGATGGCTGAGACTAAACGAACAATTCTGATCGTCGACGACGAAGCGGCGCAACGCAAGCTGCTCGGCGATTTTGTTGAATCGCTTGGCTTTTGCACCGAACAGGCATCCACAGGTGAAGAGGCCCTGGAGGCGATCTCGGAACGACCGCCTGACATGGTATTGTTGGACGTACGACTGCCGGGTATCAGCGGTATCGAGGCATTGCCGAAGATCCGTGAGATTGCAGGGAACCTTCCGGTGGCGTTAATTACGGCTCACGCTGATCTGCGTCAGGGCGTAGCTGCCGTCAAGGGTGGCGCGGACGACTACCTTGCCAAACCGCTGGACCTGGATGAACTTGAAGCCGCCATTGTCGACGCCATCGGGGCACCCGACGCGGCGCAGAGCCGCGCAACGGAAACGGTCCCGGAACTCCCGGCGGGAATCATCGCTGACAGCCCAGCCATGCGTCATCTTGTAAAGACGATTGCCGTCGTCGCACCCTCTGATGCCGCTGTGCTGATCCTGGGTCCAAGCGGGGCTGGCAAGGAAGTCCTTGCCCAGTTGATCCACGGGTGGAGTCCCCGCGCAAAGCGGCCGATGATCGTTGCCAACTGTGCCGGGATGCCCGAATCACTGATCGAAAGCGAGCTTTTCGGGCACGTTAAGGGCGCTTTCACGGGCGCCACCGAAAACCGAAACGGCCTCATCCGCGCGGCTGACGGAGGCACGCTGTTTCTGGACGAGATCGGCGAACTGCCGCTGCATTTGCAGCCCAAGCTCCTGCGGGCGCTCGAAACGGGACAAGTCACGCCGGTTGGCAGCGACAGCCCCGTAACGGTCGATGCACGGCTGGTGGCAGCAACCAATCGCGATCTCCGCGATGCGGTCACCGAGGGGCAGTTTCGCGAGGACCTATACTATCGAATCAATGTCGTGGAACTGATCGTACCATCGCTCGCCGAGCGTAGCCAAGACATCCTGGCATTGGCCAGACGATTTGCTGCGGAGTTTGTCGGAGGTCCGATTCGCCTGTCGCCGCAGGCCGTGCGTTGTTTGCTTTCCCACGCATGGCCGGGCAACGTCCGCGAGCTTCGTAACGCTATCCAGTTGGCGTGCCTCGTATGCCGTGGCGACGTCATCATGCCGGAACACCTGCCTCCCAAGATCGCCAACCACGTGCCCGACTCCGATCGACAAGATCCCAAGGCAGGCCAGCTCTTACAGATTGAGCGAGCCGCTGTCTTGGCCACATTAGAAGAATGCAACGGAAACCGCACCCAAGCCGCCAAGAAACTCGGTATCAGTCGCCGCGGTCTGATTTACAAACTCCGCGCCATCGAGGCAGAAACGGATTGACTTGCCCTTCTTGCCAGTAGGGCCCTGCGACCAGCAGGAGGTCGACAGGCACGAAAGTTTTCCCGTTCATTCAAGTCAATGCTTGCATGTCAATCGAGGGGATTGTACAGTGATGGCAGAATTATGCGCCGACAAGAACACTCTCATCATCGTGTCTTCGTTGTGATTGCGCAGGTCGCGCTGGTCTGTGCGTCCGCGGCTTCTGTCTCGGCGTTTGAAATCAATATCGAGCGTCCCGGTGATCGTGAGTTCGTACGCGACTTGGCGGACATGATTGACGCGGCCGACGAGCAGCGCATTCGCACGATGTGCGACAAGCTGCTGACGGACAAAGCAACGCCGATTATCGTCGTCACCATCGAATCCATGGCCGATTACGGCCAGGCAGGGATGCGGATCGAGACCTTTGCCACATTGTTGTTTGACCAGTGGCAGATCGGCCACGCAAAGCTGGGCAACCAAACTTGGAATACCGGCATTCTACTTCTGGTTTCCAAGAACGATCGCAAGGCTCGCATCGAACTGGGTGCAGGCTGGGGCCGTGAGAAGGACCCGCTTTGCGACCAGATCATGCAGAACCAAATCATCAGTCGTTTCAAGCAGGGGGACTTCTCCGGGGGCATTGTGGCCGGTGTCGAAGGATTGGACATGATGGCTCGGGAGCTTGAACTGCCAACCGTTCCGCGGCCTTGGTGGCACTACGGGTTGATCGTCGGGTTCATCGGCTTGGCCATCTTCACGGTCGTGTCGCTGATTCGTCGGGGCGCGAGCGGCTGGGCATGGCTGTTGTGGGCCGCCGTGTTTTCCGTGATCGGCATGTTGCTATACCACATGCTCACCAGCCGCAGCAGTGGCGGCGGAGGCGGGTTTTCCGGTGGATCTTTCGGAGGCGGGTTCTCTGGTGGAGGCGGGTCGACTGGATCCTGGTGAGCATGCAAAGAGCTTCGCAACTATTCACCGATGAACAACGCCGGCGAATCGACCAAGCCGTCGTTGACGCCGAAGCCAAGACCTCGGCCGAGATCGTTCCTGTTGTGGCCACCGCTTCGGGACGTTATGACCGGGCCGAGGACGTCGTTGGCCTTTGGCTTGCGATCGTGACAGCCGTCGTCCTCTGGATATGGTTGCCGCGGCCAGGGTACGAAGCGGGAAGCTGGAGCGGTTGTCCGGTCATGTGGCAGATTGTTGGGCTCCCGGCAGGCATGGTGGCGGCCTTCGTCCTCGGAGCCGTGATGGGCAGCAAGATCGGCTGGCTACGTCGCTTATTCACCCCGCAGCGCGAAATGCGCGAGGAAGTTTCTCGCCGCGCCCGCGAGGTGTTTTTCGATAATCGCATCCATCACACTGCCGGAGCAACGGGGTTGCTACTCTACGTTTCGCTATTCGAGCACATGGCCGCCGTGATTGCCGACCAAAATGTGCTGGAGAAACTTGGCCAACCCGCCGTGGACGAACTGTGTGCGGAACTGACCAACGGCCTGCACGCCGGGCACCCCACCGACGCTTTCTGCGACGCCTTGGCTAGTGCCGGCCGGCGTTTGGGCGGCGTTCTGCCTCGCGCCGAAGACGACGCCAACGAATTGGCAGACGCTCTGATTGCGCTTGACTGACCCGTATCTCCATTGTCGTGCGTCTGAATCAGTTCAAACGCAGCTTTGGGACGAATGGAAATTCTTTGCTCATACGAACGGGAGGCAGATCATGAGTGGCCAAACGAATCGACGTGAATTCCTTAAGCTCGCGGCCTTGCCGGCTGCGGGCTGGATGATCCTGGGGTCGGCCCGGTCGGCCCGATCGTATCAGGCGAACGAGAAATTGAACGTCGC
>JADHUC010000357.1 GCA_016784735.1 Pirellulaceae bacterium
GAGGACTTCGCGCCGCGGGTATAGTCGGACAGCGCTAATACTACCGGTTGTAGCGGCTGGCAGCGAACGGGATGTACGTTTGGTTCACGTTATCCGTTTGACTTCCATTGCGCCCTCTCGTCGTGCGCGTCTGCACATTTGTCCCTCGGTCAACGAGCGACCTATATATTCCAGAGACGCTTACTCTGGACGAGGCACCTTTTGGGCGGTTGGGCTTAATGATGAAGCGAGCTTTTGTCTGCATTGCGGTGGCGTGGTTGATCGGCGGGCTGGGGAGCGACTCAGCGGCGGCGACTTGGGCAAGACGCCTTTTCGAGAAAACCAAGCATGACTTCGGCACCGTCGCGCGGGCTGCGGCGACGGAGTATTCGTTCAAGTTCACCAACTATCTGAATCAAGATGTGCGTGTGGCCTACGTACGTTCCAGTTGTGGTTGCACGAAGCCGCGAATCGAGAAACGCGCGGTCAAATCCGGCGAGTCCAGTGCGGTGATTGCCAAGTTCGATACTCGCACGTTCCACGGCAATGCGGGAGCTACCGTGACGGTGGTCTTCGACCGGCCGCGATATGCCGAAGTCCAGTTGCGAGTCAGCGGCTACATTCGTCGCGACGTCGTTTTCCATCCGGGCCGGGTCGACTTCGGATCGGTCGAGCAAGGGCGTCCGACCGAAAAGGCGATCGACCTTCAATATGCAGGACGGAACGACTGGCGTGTTGTCAGCGTCCGCAGCCCGCTGCCTTTCGTCACGGTGGAGACTCATCAGACGCGTCGAAGGTTCGGGCGAGTCGGCTATCAACTTTTGGTACGGGTTTCAGAGGACGCACCGGCGGGATACATCAACACCGAACTGTTGCTGGAAACGAATGACCGGCGATTGAAGAGCGTACCGTTGGCTGTGAACGGCCGCGTGAGCCCTTCGCTGTCGGTCAGTCCGGCCCTGCTGTACCTGGGCAACGTGCCGGCCGGCGGCCGGTGCGAAAAACGCCTGCTCGTCCGAGGGCCACAGCCCTTCCGCATCACCAAGATCGAATGCGGCGATCAACGATTCCAGTTCAAGACGGGTGATGAAGCCAAGAAGCTGCATTTCGTCCCAGTCGAATTTCGAGCAGACGACGTCACCGGCGAAGTCTCGCAAACGATTGAGGTCCACACCGATCTGGCCGACGGCAAACTGGCGAAGGTCAATGCCACTGGGACAGTTCTGTTCCCAATCACGAGCATCGTGCCGAGATGATGGCCGAACGCATCGACTGCGGCGCTACTGGCTCATCGACTCGATCGCCTCGGCGAGTCCACGTCGGACTTTGTATACGGCGTCAGGATCGGGCAAGATCTTGGTCGAATAGCGACCGCCGGCGTTGGGGATCTCCACGAGTTCTGCAGCCCGTGCTAAGGCTCGCTCGCCGGTGCTCGCGTCTTTCCCGGCAGCTTTCGCCGTCGCGACCAACTGCTTGAGCAGGTAGAGGTATTCGTAATCCTCCACGCCTTCTCGCGCTTGCTCGAAACGAATCGAGCTGACCAATCCGTCGTGTCCGATCGCCGCACCGGGGTACAGGAGAAATCCGTCGCCGTTGGGATATCGCACCCAGTAAGACTGCCCCGGTTCACTCGACTGGTGGATGTACGAGTGCCATCCGAAGCGGAACGGATCGTAGGTCAACCACGCGACGCCCCAGAATTCGTAGGCTTCCACCCCGTATTTGAAGCAGTAGTGCGGCAACAGTCGCTCCACAGCGCAGTACGGTGTGTCCGTGCACATCTGCCCGTCGGTCGTGAACCACAGCCGGTCGCCGGCGGCACGCAACTCGGCCATCCTACTCACGGGCACACGGCCGTAGTGCCCGATTCCCCAAACATCCAGATAGCCGTCCCACTCGGGCACGTGTTTCCAGGTGCTGCTATAGATCGGGATACTGGGATCTACCTCGTGGATCATGTCGCACAACGCCTTCATCTGCTGACGAATGTGCTGGTGGCCATCAAATGGTTCGTCAGAGATGTATAGGACCACCTTGTCGTGCCATCCCTTTTCCTTCAGGTGATTCCAGAATACCGCCAGTATTTCCTGATAGACTCGTTTGTACTCCGGCCGTAGCTTGCTCCGATCGGCCGACTCGTATGGCGGGTCGCCTTCGTAGGGCCGCTCGCCGAAGACAGTCTTGGGCGGGTGCCCCCAGCCGAACAAGTAAAGATCCCACGGCGTGTATGCGAACGGGAATTTCAACTGGTCAAAGTAGACTTCGGCCGCCTTGTCAAACTCGGTGAAGTCCGCCGTCACGCGGCCATCCTGCCGACGAAAGACGGGCGCCGGTCGAATGGTATCCGGACACAACCGCCGCGACGCCATGAAGCGAATGATCTCGGGATACATTTCGTCCAACGGCTTGCCCCACAGCGACGAACCATGCCCCAAACGCACATCGTAGATAGCTGCCACGTGGTTCTCGTCCGGCAACGTGAAATCCCAGACGTGAACGTTGACGGGGACGGAAAAGGTGACAGGCACCTTATTGTCCTCGAAAAGGTGCCTGTCACCTTTTCCGGGAACCAATCGTAACTTGCCGGTGTAGTCTCCCGGCGGCGCTTGTTTGGGCACATTGACGGTTACCCAAACCGGTTGAGTCATCTCAGGGGCAACGTCGAACGTTTTTTGGGGCAGCAATGGATCCGGCCACATACCCGCCCACCCGTCGCAACCGCCTCGACTGCTCGGTGTCTTACGATGCCAAGCCGGGCTGTCCGAACGATAGTAGTTGGTAGGATGATCCACGGGCACGTAGCCAACGAGCGTCACTTCCAGATCATCCAAACGGAATCCGTCCGGGCCGACGAGCGGCTCGATTTCGACTTGCACGTCGCGGATCTCGCGCGTACTGCGTAACGCCAACTGCAGCGGTTCTCGCTCGTTTCGCGCAGCGGCAATCGCAATCCGCCCTGGCTCCCGTGGCGGCACGTCGTCGCGAAACACCTTCACAATCGCGGGGACCTGCCATACGGCAAGTTGTTCCGGCGTCTCGCTCGGCTTTCCTTCCAATCCGACGACGGTTCCCGTGACGATTTCCGTGACCACGACATTGTCGTGCCACACGGTGCCGGATTGCTCCATCGTCAAGTGCACGTGCAGGTTGACCGTGTCCTCGGGCATGGTCAGCCGGCCTGACAACAAAGTCCAGTCGGTTGTCCCCGAGATGCCGGGACCGATGCTCGCGTACGGCTCGTTCTTCGACAGCCCTCCGTCGGCGGTACGCCGATGCGCATGGACACGGACTTCGCCGCCTTGGACGTCCTTACACTTCAGCCATGCCGACACCAGGTAGGTCCGACCGGGTTTGACCGTCACATTCTGCTGCCAGCCTCGCCATGCATTCGGCGCACGGATCGGAACGTGCATGCGTACGCATCGTTTGCCGAAACCTTCGCTTGCCGGTGCATCGAGGCCAAACGTCACACCATCAGGACCCTGTAGCGGCGCGCCGGTCGACCAGTTGTTGGGCGTCGTCTCACCGTCCTCGAAGCCCGGGTTTTGAACCAGATTCGCGGCGGCAATCGCGGCTGAGAATTCGTCGTTGCTCGCTTCGGAGGGCAAGCTCTGCGCGTCGGAATAGTACAGATAATAGCGACAAAGTGTGTGGGCCGGCAGATTGGCTTTGAAGAGTAGTTGATCCCCAAGGAAGCCGTGCGGGACCGGGCGGCCATCCAGCGTTAACACAATCGAACGCCTGTCCAGTCGGCCTCGTGTCCTCGCTTCCAGTCGCCACAGGTCGACCGACGCTAACGTCATTCCCAGATCCACGTCGCGAAGGTTCATCACGTTCACGGCGGCACGCCGTTCCGTGGGGACGCTCTCTCCATCAGTTGCGTACCACGGTGCGGAAATGCCGACCGTCCGCAAGTCCACCGATTCCGCCGGCCTTGCTTCCACGGCGATTCGTCCTGGCGAAAGACATTCCAGTGTCACATTGTCGAACCATGCCGTGCCCGTGCCACGGAGCACGGTACCGAGGCTCATGCGATCGGCAGTTGCCGGAACGGTGAACTCGATGGTCACCTCTTTCCAGTCGAACGTCCCGTCGCCCGCCGACAGCATCGGAGTGGTCATCATCGACTGCTCGCGATTTCCCACGTGGATGTACCAGCCAGCAGAGCCGCGCACGTTGTGGCCTTTCGCCCAGGCTCGCACACGATAGCGCGCACCGGCCGTGACGTGGACGCCGTGTTGCCGAGTGGCGATCCAGGTCGGTTCCGCGCCTTCGGCAACGACGGTCTTCAAACAGCGGCGGCCGGCTTGCGGGTTTTCCTGACACCAAGAGGCATTGTGTTGCGCATCAGGCCCGTCGTGAACCCAGCCAGTCGGCGCGTCGCCATCACCCGACTCGACATCGCCGTTTACCAGACCCGGACGCTCGGCAAGGAAATCAGGCAACCCGATGGCCTTTGGATTATCAAAATAGACATAATAGACTGCCGCGTCCTTCGCGGGACACTCGACGGGGACAACCAGCGTACCGCCCGCCGGTATCGGCCCTTCGATAACAGCGTCGCCATCTGGCCCGTACAATGCGAACAGCATCTCGATGCCTTGGGCATCACAAACGCGAATCGCGTCGGACCGACTGCCGACCAACGCCGCTTGCCCAGTCTCATCGCCGATCTCGAGCAACACCGGGCGACCTGCGAGGGCAACATCCGTTTGATTCTGCACGTGAACGGGAATCCGTTTCTGCCACCATCCGCCGCCATCCAGATACAGCGGATGATGCCAGTCGGCTGCAAAGCCATCTGGAGCGACGGCAACAAGCAGCAATAGAAGCGGCAGGACTGAGGTAAGGCGATTCATAGAACTTCCTTTCCGATACGGCCTGCTACTCGTGTCGCAATGCCTCGATCGGATCCATGTTCGCAGCACGAATCGCGGGGTAGAGGCCAAACACGATCCCGACTGCGACCGAAATGCCGAATGCGACAGGGACCGACTCGTGGACAACGATCGGCGTGACGGTTCGCACAACGTCCGGAAGTCTTTCCATCAGGTCGGGACGGTACGCGTCCAGGCCGTCGCGAAAGCCTTCGATGATCGGCGGGCAGAAGTAGCCGAAAACCACGCCGGTTAGTCCACCCACGATGGACAGAGAAATCGTCTCGACGAGGAATTGCGTGACAATGTGCACGCGGGCCGCACCCAGCGCGCGGCGAATTCCAATTTCGCGCGTGCGCTCGGTCACCGTGGCCAGCATGATGTTCATAATGCCGATGCCGCCCACGAGCAACGAGATTGCGGCGATCAGCCCCATGAAGACCATGAACATCAGCCGGGTAACTCGGGCCTGTTCCAACAACTCCTCCGGGACTACGACGGCGACGTCTTGTCGATACTTCTTGGGCTCGGCTGACGTTTCCGGCTCGTCGGCATCCGCCCCTTTCTTCTGCGGGGCCAGGCCCAGCGTAGCGCGGACCAGGTCCGCCGTAGTCCGGACGTTTTCGATCGAATCGACTCGCAGTGTGATCTGATTCAGCTCGACGACCTCGACGTTAAACGAACTGCCGCGTCGCGTGATGATGAAGTCGCCGATACGCTGCCTGAGCGTGCTGATCGGTATGTACACATCACTCGCGAAGTCTTGCGCGGAAAGCGAACCGCCGATTGCAGCCGTGGGATCGCGGTGCTCCAATACGCCCACAATCTCGAAAAAGTCCTGACTCTCCGACAGGTAAACGCGCCGGCCGATCGGGTCTTCGTAAGGAAACAGACGCTCAGCCAGCCGGCCCGCCAGCACGCAGTAACTGTGGCGTTCGTCCACGTCCGCATCGGTCAGATACCGGCCGCGGTCGATCTCCAGACGCGTCACTTCGAAGTATTCGGGTGTGCAGCCGACCAGACGCCCGTCTACGGGATCGCGGCGGCCATAGCTAATCTGGCGTCGAATCTCGCGAATCGGCAACGCGCTCTTGAGTGTCGGAATCGTCGCCACCAAGCGATCGTATTCCTCTCGTTTCAATCCATACGGCACCGGGCCTGTGAAGCCGGCCGTGGTCTCGCTGGGCGGCTTGACGCTGAGGACAATAATGTTGTCTGCCCCCAGGCCTTCGATCTGCCGCTGCGCTTGCTGGCTAATACCCTCGCCAATCGCGACCAACCAAATAACGCTGGCCACGCCAATAAAGATGCCCAACACGGTCAACAACGACCGCAGCGGATGCAGCAGCAGGCTCTTGACGCCAAGTATCCAGGTACGGATCCAAAACACGGGAAGACCAAGGGGGTGTCGGGTGTTGGGTGTCGGGTGTCAGGTGTCGGGTGTCGGGTGTTGGGTGTCGGGTGTTGGGTGTCGGGACGCGCGTCGCGGGGCATTTCCGCTCGCGATTTATTCTGGTCTTTCCCGACACCTGAAACCTGACACCCGACACCTTCCGCCCTCGACACCATCATTCTACGCCAAAGGCACCCACGGGTGAAATGGGCACACCGCCGACTTGCCCGAGACTGCCTGACAGGAAGCGTGGTTCGATGGCGAAGGCGACTCCCACGTTGCCTCGGCTGTGATCCACGTTGAACCCAACCCGAAGCAAGATGGATTCGCCAATTCGCGTAAAGGTGATTCGTTCGCCGATATTGCCGGTCGCGCCCAAATCGATCGCACCGCCAGCGTTCATGATCCACTTCTCGCTCATCCGGTAATTGACCGCCGCAGAGAAGATATTGCTGCTGATCGGTCCTTCGATCGAGCGAAAACCCGCGTACACGTTGCCGCGGAACGGTCGGCTGAGCATGCCTCCCAGGGAGAACGTGCGGAGTCCGTCGTGGAAGACGTCGGCGAAACCATCCGAAAGCACCGTGAACCGATCGCCTACGTGCCAACGGAAATCGTACTTCAGCAGCCCCACCTCTTCGCCAAAGTTGTCGCGATCCGGATTCGGAAAGAACGAACCTTCCAGATCGAAAACGATCCAATCGATAATCCGCTCTTGGCCCGGAAAGCCGCGTTTCGTCTGCCAACGTTGCCGGACGCCGGCTTGGATGACCGTCAAATCGTCAGCGATTTCGGTGCTGGGTGCCGTTACCCAGCTCTGCATGCCGGTGCGCAGGGCGTAGTACCGTTCGTCAAACTCCACGGGCAAGACGCCTCCGAACACGAGTGGATCAGCAATGAATCGCCGGCGGAAGTGCTCGGTCGCATCGTCGTCCAGCGGGTCGTAGAGGGGAAACCGATCGAGCCTTCGATCTGCATCGGCCCAGGAGAACTCGGCATCCAACACGACCTTATGCGCCAGGCCATTCAGATTAAACAGTACGTTGTGGACATGCGGGTTGACCTTCCAGAACGGGATACTTCCGCGCACGCCGGCCTGTCCGTACAGACGTCGCACGTCGGTTCCGTCACGGTCCTGTCCCCAATACGCCACTTCGCCCAACGCGTAGGGTGTGACCTTGAACGGGCCGAGCGGAAGCGGTAGATCGAATTCATGGCGAGTAGCAGTCCGCACGCCGGATCGGTCGTCGAAGCGAACGCCTCCCGTATCGGTTTCCCACGGCAACGAGACCTGGGCGGGCTCGAACGCGAAAATCCCCGGATCGACCGTTCCCAACTGGGCATAGCCAATATGCGAATGGGCGAACCACGTGACGTGGTCGAACAACGAATGCCCCAACAGGAAATGGTCCAGTCGCGGCAGCCATTCGGTCTGCGTGAAGAAGTCGTTCAGCCGCGCATTGGACGAGATGCTCCACGAATTACTGGCGCTCAGTTGCTTCAACTCCAAACCGGTCATCTGATCCTTGAACTCGTCCCATTCTCTTTCGTAGTATTGCTCCAGGAAGTTTCGGTCGCTGATCAGACCCAGTTCGCCCGTGAGTTGGAAGCCGTTGGGCAGGTAGTGGCGATGCTGCCACAAAGCGCGTCCGCGGTATGCTTCATCCAGCGGCACAGCGCGACGGTCTCGCCCAAGATTGTCCAGTCCGCTGTCTTTCAAACCCCATGCATCAAACACGCCGCGAACCGGACCTGGGATGCGGTGGACGCCAAAGCGATCGTATTCGAAATTGGTTCCCAGCCCAAATCCTCGTTGGCTGAGGTAGTGTGGCGAGACGGTCCAGTCTGTCCCCTCCGGAGCGTTGCGAATGCCCAACAAGTGATAAACATCCAAGTCGGGCCGCACCTGAAACCCAAAAACGCTGTCATTGCCTAGACGGAACGAGTCGACGAAATAGGTCGGCTTCTTCAGGTCCGTGGCCATGACGGGCCAGTACATCACAGGCACCCCGGCCAAGTACAGGAAGTTATTGCGGCTGGTTGTAAGGTACTGGTGCTCCACCGCGGGGTCACCCGTCGTGGGATCGGGGTCGGGGAGCTGCGTTTGGACGTCCTGGAAATTGATGCTCTCGGCCTGCAGCCAATAGCGGGGCACGCCCATTCGGCTCGACGTGATGGCCGCCGCAAAAGCGCGGAAGCTGTACTCGTTCAGTTGCTGCAGCACGTCCGCCTTGAGCCGCACCAGACCTTGATAGCCCGGCGCCGGCGTCAGCACTTCGGCGTTAAGAATGATCCCATAACGCCCTCGGACGTTGTAGTACATCCGTTCGGCATAGATCACGCGATCGCCTTCGCGGAAGACGATGTTGCCTTCCATGTAGAATTCCAACGGCGCGTCTTTGGGCTGCATCTTCTCGCCCGACGCCTCGCCTGTCAGGTCGAACTTCTTGAACGGCGCAGTCCAAATCACGATCCGATCGGCTTCCACGTCGACCTTGTCGTCGGTCATTCCGGGCACGTTCTGGATGCCCTCGACAATGACCTTGATGCCGGAGGTGAAGACGGCAATCGTCTCCGTCCCGTCGGGGCTGGGAAACATCTTGTACTGCATACGCACGTTGCTTCGCGACCGAATGGAAATTCGGCGGGCCGACGGCGGCGGGCCTGTGGCTGGGGCCAGAAACTGAGCTTGACGAACGGGCGAACGGACTTCTTCCTGGCGAGCCTCCATACCGCGACGGAAAACGGCGGGCTTGACTCGAGGCTCGAATCCGGTCACGGGCGCCTGAATGTCGATCTCCGCCAAAGTGTAGAACCGCCCCAGCCACTGCCGATCGCGAATCGAATGGGCCGCTGGTCCACTGCCCGGACGCGATCGGCCATCGTGTCCGTAGTCTACCGCGACGTCACCTTCGACGTACGCGATGATTTTGCTGGTACGACCGCTAAGCGGTTCCGCCCGATCGACCCACAACACCGCGTCGCTGCTGCGCGCGTTCACGTTGTCTTGCACAATCTGGCAGTTGCCGCGCAAGACCCAGACCTCGTACGAACCGTCTCGCCAGTGATTCGCCTGGTCGGCCCGCACGGAGATTTCTGCAGTCTCGGCAGGAAGCGGAAGAGCGATGTCCGAAGCAGCCGCACGCGCATAAAGGAAAGCGAGCATGGATAGAACTGCGCACAACACCAGCCCGAAGCGCAAGCGAAGGCGGTATCCAATCCCACCTTCGTTCGCGTTTCTTGATGTGTCGCATCTCACGGAGAGGTACGAGAGATCATCGCGGACTTCCAGAAGTCCGCGATGATCATTCTGCGTTGATCGTCGGAAGGTCGTAGATGGCTCAACATCTAGCGCTGAATCTCGGGGAGGTGTGGACAACGTCGCCGACAAGCAGCGCGCAAGGCCAGATCCTGCGCAGAGCGTTGTTCGCGCGCGCGGCTCGAAAAGCCGTTGTGGATCAGGCAGACGCTTCAGGGTCAGGGCATCCTTGCCAAGTCCAAGATGGATGAAACGCTCGGCCTGACGCCCCCGCCGCCGAAGCGAGAGACGCCGAGAAGAGACACCGGCCGAAAATGATGAGTAGCACTTCCTGCGAGCGGCGGATTATAGGCGTCGGTCATCCGCAGAGCAAGGTGGATTCCACATCGAAGGAGATGCCGCATACCCTTACGTACAAACAACTTACGGCCGATTGTCGCCGCGTCTCTCGGCGATTCGCTTGGCACCGAATGCGGCAGCCATCGCGACCACTGGCATCAAGGGAGCCCGCATCCGAAGATTGCTCCAGTACACCGTGTGTACCGCCGTGAACGACAGACAAACGAGCAGCCCCCAAATCCAAGGCGAGTGGAACAGACGTCTCCCCAGCGAAGATACGCCAATTGCGGCGAATAGAAAGACCAGCACGTACCATAGGCCAACTGCGTACCGTGCGAGGCGTTTAGCCATCGATTCGCTGCTGTCCACTTGATGTGGGACGGGCCCCCAAAGCCGCCCGATACGCACTGCACATGAGTAGACAAACATCCCGCCGCGTCTCTGGATGCAGGTAACCGCCTGTTCGCGAGCCCAACGGTCGGCCTCGACTTCGTCATCGTCGAGTTGTTGCTTTATCCGGTTGTACCGCTCGTCCAACTCGCACGAATCCCAGATATCGCCCCAACGGCCTTGCTGAAGAAAATCGTAGAAGCCGTCGTTATTTCCCAGCATCAGCGTGTACCCGCCGTGAGTCGTCGCGACGATCGGTCGGCCCAACGCCACGTAGTTTCGACAAATCCAGGGCGACAGAACGCCGACGGCAACCAGCAGCAGAGTTATTAGACATCGCCATAGGCCGCCTGTAAGTTCGGGCTCGGCAGCCCCAAACACTTTCTGACGAACGCTTTGAAAACAGGATGACAGCATCAATAGCACTGCCACCGCCGCCAACCACACCAGAAATGTCGGTCGGCAGAGCGAGGCGGTCGCCAATGCACCGCCTGCCATCGCGGCGGAAACCAACGTTGGTCTTTCGTTCAATCGCGTCAAACAAACCAGCCCCACGACGGCCAAGAGCGTGGCCAACGTCTCGGTCATCAGCAGCGTTGATTGATTCAGGAGAATCGGATCGCACGCCGTCAGGGCCGCTGCTAATAGCCCCCAGCCGCCCAATTGCCATCTCTGCGACAACACGTAGATCAGCGCCACCGTGGCGACGCCCATCAAGAAGTGCAGGACCGCAATCACGGCTTGGCCGGCTCCACTCGTTCCGCCCGCACAAGCAAGTACAAGCGGGTAGAGCGGCGGCCTAAAGGCTGAGGGGCGAATCGACGAGTCGCCCGCTGATTCGTCCGACTCGCCGTATCCATACACGCCTTGTTGAACGAGATTGGTCGCCAACTGGCGATAACCGTCTGGATCAGCCGCCAAGTCGCGATATCGGGCCAACAATACGCCGCCGCGCACGGCGAGAGTAAGGACCAGCAGACCCAGCAGGAATAGCCGATTGTGACGTTTGAGGCTTACCAGGGGTGCCATAACACGAGTTTCTGGAGAAAGAGCCGGCTTAAGTGATCCTATACTCTGACATAGTCGGGGCCAGGAATCCGGGTTTTCTTGGCTTCTGTGAGCTACGTTATAGGAACACAGAGATGCTCTACACGCAATCGGTGTGCTCTGACAATCCCTACTGTTGACATAAACGTCTTCGCAGGAAGAATCGCGCATGGCTGCAGAGAATCCGGATATCCTGCTCGTGGACGATGATCCGGCCATACTACGTCTGCTGGTACGCTGTGTGGAAACGGCCGGATACCACGTGCGATGTGCCGCCGATGGTCGTCTCGCAATGGCGGCAATCGAGCGACAATGTCCTGATATTCTCGTCACTGATTGGGAAATGCCCAACGTCGACGGTCTGAAATTGTGCCAATGGCTACGGCATCAGAACCTTCCGCACTATGTTTACTCCATTTTCTTGACCGTTCGTACCAGAGTCGAGGACCTGGTCAGCGCGTTGAAGGCTGGTGCAGACGACTTCATCAAGAAGCCGGTCGACCGGAATGAACTACTGGCCCGTCTGCGTTGTGGTACTCGGGTTCTGGAACTGGAAAGTCGGCTGATCCGCTTGGCCAAGTGCGATCCGCTGACAGGTTTGGCAACTCGACGCAGCTTCTACGAACAGGCCGACCGCGAGTGGGCTCGCGCCGATCGCCACCACTTCCCATTGTCCTGCGTGATGATGGACATCGATTTCTTCAAACGCGTCAACGACTCGTATGGCCATCCGGTGGGCGACGAAGTACTGCGGCGAGTATCGGCATCCCTGTCGTCGAATTTGCGCGTCAGCGACTACATCAGCCGGTATGGCGGCGAGGAGTTCTGCGTGTTGCTGCCGGAAACCAGTGAAGAGGGAGCAGCCGTTTGGGCCGATCAACTACGCGAGAAACTGGCACAGACGACCATGGACGTGGAGGGCCGACAGATCGGTGTCACCGCCAGCTTCGGCGTCGCAGGCCGATCCCATTCGACCAAGACACCAGAACATCTGGTCGATTTGGCCGACCGTGCTCTATTGCAGGCCAAGCGTTTTGGACGCAATCGAGTCGTCTGCTATCAAGACACCGACGATTCGTCAACAGCCCGATCCGACGTACACGACGTGAATCTATCCTTCGCCACTCAACGGGCCGTCAACGTGATGTCGGACATCGCTTTCAAGTTGCACGAGGGCGAGACCATTGTGCAGGCGACGGAGCGTTTCTTGCAGCATCATGTAGACGTCGCACCGGTTGTCGACGACGAAGGCCATCTGGAAGGCGTGCTATCGGAAAACGACATCATGGCGGCCATGTTCTGGCCCAACCGGCGATCTATCACGGTCAAGGAGGCCATGAAGAGCGACATCGAAGCTTTCGACGAGCAAACGCCGATCATGGACATCTACGAATCGCTATGCCGATCCTGGATCCGCAACGCGATCATCGTGAAAGACCAGCAGCCCACGGGCGTGATCAGCCAGGAGACGCTCCTTCGTTGCTTCAGCACGACAAATGATCCCGAGCCCGTCGCGATGCTGAAGTAGGAAACTCAGGACTCCGCTACGCGCCGAGTATCTTCTTCATCTGTTGCCACGTACCAGAATTGGCAACGTCGGTTCGGGTCAGTCCGGCTCGCCGTGCCTGTAAGATTCCGTAACGCATCA
>JADHUC010000358.1 GCA_016784735.1 Pirellulaceae bacterium
CGGAACGCGATGGAGAAATTCGGATTGGATGGAATTCCGGTCCCGCCTTTGACCTGAAACACCGGCTTGGAAGCGGTCCCGTACCACCGGATCGTCGCGTTCTGAGCCTCGCGCTCGGTGAGGGCGCCATCGCCGTAGATGACAAGTCCATGAGTGCCGTCGATAACCAGCGTATCGGTCACCCTGTAAAAACCTCCGGGCACGCTGGGGAAATACAAGGAAAACACAGAACGGCCGACCGCGGTTTTGTCGGCCCCTTTTGCAGCGTTCAGCGCAGCCTGAATCGCCGCCGTGTCATCCGCGACCCCATCTCCGACGGCGCCAAAGTCCTTGACGCTCACAAACTCACCGTGGTGGTCTTCCACTGGATGAGTGTCGGCGCCGGCACCTGCGGAGGTGAACAGCGCCACTGCCCCACCAGCCGCCAACGCTTCACGGCGAGTGACAAGCTGTTTCGAGGGTTTGCCTGATTTCATCATTGCTCCTTGGCGGCAGGGGGCTTCGGTCGTCTTCTCTCGCAACAATACTCCCAACTTAGTGGTAGTCTCCTGGGAATGCGCTGCTGATTGGTCATGCATTTTGCATTCGACGGCATTACGAAAGGGCCGCGGCCGGCGTTGTCTTGATTGTACCGAGAACGCGGCGGAAGATGTGGCATGATGCGGACTTCCTGGCCGTCAGCGGGGCACTCTTTGCCCGATGCCATACGCTTGGCCCCGCGTCTCGCGAGGGTAGGCTGTCCGAGTACCTCGCCGTGAATTGACCTGCCGTGACCAACTAGTCACGAAAGCCAGGCCGAGCGACGAAGCGATTGGTCGTTAAGGAAGATGTAATCGCTACGGCTTCTCAGCATCCCAGGACAGATCACTTGAGACGTTCTTCGGTGCAAGAGGAAAATTCTCCGCTTCGTCAATTAGAGACACAAGAATTCAGTCCAAGCAGCGTGTCAGCCGATGATCAAGGGGAAGACTTCCCCTCACCAGCCAGATGAAGGAAACGCAATGTCCCAGCCAATCCGCATCCAAGACATGATGCCTGATGAGATAGCCGAGTTGCTGGCTGCCGAAGACTGCGACCTCACCGAGGATCAGGCTGTTGCCCTGCAAGAGTTCATCGAGCACATCGGCGGCATCGAGAATGCCTGCAATGCTGTCGAAATGCTGAGTCAACTTGATAAGGCTGCTTGACCGCCGGCAAACGCAAGCCCGCCGGGCGGCGGGCGATGGCCGGTTGCCGATGAACTAGTCTGTAAGCTGAGCCAGCGCGTTAATCGCCTTATTGGCCGCGTCGACGCCGCCGAGTTGCTGAGCCAGCTTCTTGGCCCCCAAGAGTGCCCCCAGGGAGATCTCGTCGCTGGCCGGAGCCTTCTTGGCCGCGACTGTCTTCTTGGCGGCAACCTTCTTTGGTTTGCCTTTGGCATTCGCTCTGACCGTGCATACGAGGCCCGAACTGACCTTGATGCCTTTCTTGCCGAGAGCTGACTCGACGTCCTTCGGAGCCGCGTCTGGATTCGCGGCAATAAAGTCTCGAATGGCCTGAGATTTGTTCACACGAGCTTTCTTTTTCGCCATGATGTTGCTCCTGGTTGACATTTGACAAAACACAACTACTAACAACAAGAACATACATCCGACCAGACGATAAGTCTATCGGACATACCGGCAACGCAATCAGCGTACCACCTGCTTATACTGTACTGTCGTTGCCCAGTACAGTTGGATGCCTTTTCAGGGAGAATATATGGTTAGTGGAGAGTTGGCTGCGGCTGGAATCACCGTCAATCCGGATGATTTGGATGAGGATGGATTCGTTAGTGTCTGGAATATCGCGTCCGCGTCGTCTGGACAAGACACCAGTCAGGCTCGACATCTTGCGGGCAAGCTGTTGAGTTTTCTCTGCATTAAGCGATGCCCGTTCGTGGTTGCGAGCCCAAGGGACATCGAGTATTTGGATGATTGGTTCGAGCGAGAAGAGCAGCCTATGTGCGACTGGTCACCCGAAAGCGATAAGGTCGACCTTATTGCTCAACATGCGTGTGTGCCGGCGGATGCCTTTCTGAAGTATCTGCAATCGTACGAGTTCGAACCCTCCGCAAGCTACAATCCGCGGAAGGCAACGAAGCTAGCATGGTTTAGCGACGACTGGAGCGTCGGTTAGCCGCAAGGCGGCCAGCTCGAATGACCAACACCATCTTGTTTCTATGCACGGGCAACTACTACCGCAGTCGGTTTGCGGAGATCCTGTTCAACCGACTGGCAAAGAGCCGCGGCCTGTCTTGGAAGGCCGAGTCCAGGGGACTCGCGTTGGACCTTGCCACCGACAACGTTGGGCCGATTTCTCAGTTTGCCCTGCAGGGGGGGATATCCAGACCGACGGTGCCCACAGATACCCCCTGCAGGTCACTGAAGAGGAACTCCAGGCTGCCAATCACGTCGTCGCGATGAAAGAAGCGGAACACCGCTCGATGCTCGTTGAGCGGTTTCCAGCCTGGGTTGACCGAGTCGAATACTGGCACGTCGACGATCTCGACTGTGCAGTAGCCGATCAGGCCCTTTCGGACGCGGAGCATCGAATCAACAGTCTCCTGTCGAGACTCCGCTGACACTCAATCCCCGCCATTTGGCGTTATTGGAAGAACCCAAGCCCGGAAGCCGATGCCGATTGACTGACTACTTCAGAAAAACGTCATAGCTCATGTTCTCCGGGCGCGGGGCTTTGTTTTCAGCCATCCGCGCATCTGATCTAGGTCATTCTTCCAGTCCTTTCCGATTCGCTGCTCGCAGAAGGCTTGGTACAACAGATCGAGTGTCTCTTTCAGGCCCCGGAGACCCTCGATACGATCCTCCAGGATGCCGCGTCCTTCGGCGTCCTCGTCGATCTGAATCTTTGCGCCGCTGACGGCGAACGTCTCGGCCTGGAGCGTCAACTCGTACTGCTCGCCGTGACGGACCAGAATCAGACCGGCTTTGCGGGGCAACTTGCCGGTGCGGATTGCCTGCGCCGCTTCCGGCAAATACGTTGGATCTTCCGCCGCGATCGTTCCCTTGCCGGATTCGCCCTGTGGACACTCCAGGGCGAGCGTCCTGGCGAACATGCCCGTCACTTCGGAATCGTCCGACAGCCCGATCGTGCCGCCTTGCGTTTCCCAACGCCACCAGAGCCACAACAGGAACTCGTTGCCCAGAAAGTCGTAGTTGTCCTTCTCGCCGTCCCACCATACGACATCAGCCCTATCTACATCGCCGCGAAAGCTGGCGGGAAGGGCATCATTCAGCGCCTTGCGCTGCTTTGCCTTCACGGCCCACTCCAAGGCGAGTTTCCCGGAAGACAGCCGGCTCAACTCGAGCTCGAACGCTTTGATCATCAAGTCGGAGCACACTTCGCTGGCCGAGGCGCTGGTCCCGCCGCAGTACAGCAGGCTGTTTTTCGCATCCCACAGCACGGGGAATTGCTGCAACCTCTGAAACTGGCCGCTGCCAGCCGCTTCTTCGCATCGCGCCTCGACAGCATCCTTGGCCTCTTGCCGCTGGGCCTTCGTGGGGCGTCGCGCCACCGAGTCGGCTGTCAGCGTCGCCAACTCGATTTGCAGCCATGCCCGGCGAATGGCCGCGGGAACCTGGTTGGTGTCGATCCGCACGGCAAAGTGCAACGCATCACCGAAGACGTTCTTTTCCAGATCGAAGTCGTAATCGAGCAGGTGGTCGCCCGCCAGGAAGCCGGTCCTCGCCTGCTCGTTCGCGAAACTCTTGCTCTCGCCGATAGCGAACTTCTCCAGTATCTCCACGTGCTCGGGGCCGAACTGACGCGGTTGCGTGCTGCTGATGCGAAAGCACTCGAAAGTCATACTGCCAGACAGAAATCCCATGCGTACTCCTTGCTTGCGGATTGGCGTTCAGGTCGACGAACCGCTCCCAGGCGGTCTCCTTCTCGTCGGATTGCACCGACGCAACAGACTGACGGACGTGGAATCCATGCGAATGCTTTCGCAGACGAATTCGCCAAATCCTATCACAAAGCAGCCTTGGTCGCATCCTTGGAGATCGTCACCCAAGACTGGCGATAAGGGTGCAAATTGACCAATTGGAGGAAAAACTTGTCGGGATGCCCCGCCTTGCGGCAATGATAAGAGTAGAGGCGACGTCTTTCGCAGAAAGGAGGGCCGACCGATGAAACGATCACCAGCGACCGCACATCTAAGAGTTTACGACACCGGCCACAGCCGAGTCGCCGTCTACTACATCGACATCCTCGACGAACAGCACTTCGTCGGCATCTGGAAACGCGCCCACGTCGGGCCGTTCGCCAAACAGTTCGCTCGACTTCACGAGTTTGATGCCTTTGCCGTCGAGTTCGTATGGCTTCGTGCCGCGGTGACGTCATAGCGCAGGGTGCATAGAGTGTATCGGCGGCTTCTGAATCGGAGAGGCCAGACTTGGCCCCTTCGCCGACGCCATTCAAAGCCAACGTTGGTGATCAAGCACCAGCGGTCCCTTCGCTCGCGGCAAAGGAGTACAATGTCGGCAGGTGCTTGTGTATCCGGCTGCCGCCAAAGCAGTCTTTCTTACCGCGGTGTCTGCAGGGCGGCGGCCATTGGCAGACCATTTTGCGAGAGATTCCATGGCAAAGTCGTTACCCACACTGCAACTTGTCGACGAGTGGAAACTCCACGAGCTTCTCCCGATGTGCGGCGAGGACAGCCCCCTGGAAGCCAGCGGCGTAGTCCAGAGAGGCGATGTCTACTTCGTCGTCTGCGACGACATTGGGCAGGTGGCCCGCATCAATCGCGATTTCGAACACATCGAGAAGAACGGCTTTTTCGGCGAGCCTGTCGGCTACGGCTTCGAGAGCATTGCATGTAGCGGGCGGGATGGTTGTTTCTTCTTGCTGATCGAAGCCCTTCCAAGCGAAAGCGGTGAGTTCAAAGCGAAGGTGGTCGAGTGGGATCGTAAGTTCGGACATCTGGCAGAATACTGGCTCGACTTCACCTTTGAAGAAGAGAATCGGGGATTTGAAGGGTTGGCGGTCGTAGACCGAGACGAAGCTCGATTTCTGCTCGCCCTCTGCGAGGGGAACATGTGCAGAGCCGGGAAGAAAGGCCGGCGGCCAGGGGGCGGACGAATCCAGGTCTTCCAGCAAGTGGGAGACGAATGGCGGCACGTCGAGACGATCGAGCTGCCAACGTCCGTTGAGTTCGAAGACTACGCTGGGCTCGCGTTGGATGGCAGTCGCATCGCCATCGTCTCCCAAACATCTGCTGGTCTCTGGATCGGCTCTCTCGACACTTCATCCTGGACGATTGAAGGTGACGGTCAGGTCTACGACTTCCCACCATCATCCAAAGGCAAGACCGTCTACGGAAATGTTGAGGGTGTGTGCTGGATCGCGGAAGATCGGATCGTCGTCGTGTCAGACAGGCGGCAGTCTGATCAGCCCAAACGCTATCGGGAGAAGGACCAGTCGATTCACGTCTTCGAGATTCCCTAGGTGTGTGTTCACCCAATAACCACGATGGCGTGGGAGAATTGCGGCAATTCTCGCCGATCGTAGCGAATATCGACCGGCACCGGGTAACGGCCCGGCTTGGCCGAAGCCGGGATCCGCAACGTAACCGGCAGTTTACCTTCTGTCTTCGCGGGAATCGTCGCTTCCACCCACTCCCCGGCTTCCGCCCCCACAGCCGATTGTCCAGACCACGACCGGGGCATCGCCGTACGACAAGCCACTCTGCGAGGTTCTGTCGCGTGATTGGTGATTACTACGTCAAGCTTCACCTCACCGCCCGGTTTGGCCTGCTGTTCGTATGGGAACGGACGTACCCACGATTGATCCATGCCAAAGTTGGCGTGATCCCAAGGGACGAGTTGCCCAAAGATCGTCTGCCGTTCAGCCAGATTGGTTCTCATTTGTTGACATTGCTCGGGTGTGAAGTCGAAAGCATCGCCCACGTGGCAATTGAAAACGTGAGTGGGTCGAAGCCGTTCGATCAAAGCGACACAACGGTCGAAGCCCACTCCGTCACCAAGCAAATTGCGGTTCAATGCGCAATAGTCGTCGATGCCGCCCGGCGTGAATGAATCGCCCACGAATAGCATCTTGACGCCCTGACCTTCGACGAACAGGGCGTCATGGTAAAGCGTCTGTCCGGGGAAGTCATAGGCAGTCATGCGGAACTCGCGCCACTGCCACGACTGGCCGTCGGTGGTCACCTGATCCACTCGGGCAACGCTCGGCGAGATACATGGTATCCGCCACGATAAGGGAGCGGTTATCACCTGGGCCAAGTGCTCGTCGGCATAACATGGGCAATCGAACTTCTCTTGGAATTCGGGAATGGAGTCGACGTGATCGTCGTGATAATGCGTGACCCAGAGCCCTTCGACCTTGTTGACTTCACCGTCTGCGATCAGTTTCTCGATCCCGCGTATGGCTCTGGTACTGCCACAGTCCATGACGAACGCGGCTTTGTCATTGGAGACCAGCATCCAGGTGGTGCCGAAATGTCGCAGGCAGTCCGGCGGCGTCTTGCCAGGCCGGATCTTCATGTGCCCCGGTCGGCCGACGTACTCCTCGAAAAGTTGCGGGAAGTAGTGCCGCAGGGCCGAAATAGCCACGTATTTGTCGTAACATTCGGCGAGCCGCTTGAGCAGAAGATCAATCGCGGCAGGCGGATCGTCCATGATGACGCCGTGAGAGGGCACCAGCGATTCGGGCCTGACCGCATTTATCTTCCCGAGGCTGTCGATCAATTCGTCTTGGGCTCCGAGAAAGCCGTGATAGTCGCGGATCCCACGACCGCCGCGGCTGAATCCCTTTTGCAGCGCATGGACGTCCCAAACTTGGCCATTGTTGTAGATCACATCGCCGCAGAACATCACCCGGCGCCCATCAACTTCGACCAGATAACTGACGGACCCGTTGGTGTGCCCGGGCGTGGCAACGACCTGCAACTTGGCGGGCCCCCATTGAAACGTCTGTCCGTCAGTCACGCTTTCATCCACGTCCACGGATTCGGTCAGCATCAGATGATGCGGATGGAAGTTGTAGATGTGCCAGCGGCTCTTGGGATTGTCCCAGTAGGCTTCGACGTTGGCGAAATAGTCGCGATCCGTTTCCGCGACCGTGACCTTCGCCCCACGGGCAGTCAGTCCATGGGCGCCACACGCCTGATCGCGATGATGGTGCGTGAAGACGATCCGCTCGACTAAAGTGATGCCCAACTCGGCAAGCCGCCCGGCAACGCTCCCGTCGCCACAGTCGATCAGCAGGGCCTTGTCTCCTTGGCGAACAATACCCACGTTGACCGCCCCGTGGTAGACAAACAGATGCTCGCTCAACTTGGTGATGGTCCCGGACGCCGACGGTGGGTCGGGATCCTGCGCGTATCCCCGGCTGCCAGTCAAATCCGCCGGAGCCAGCGACAATCCCGCCAAAACAGCCGAACCGGCACCAAGTTCCCGAAGAAAACGACGCCGTGTGTGCTTGTTTTCGCTCTTGTTCATCGAAAAACTCTCCGATTGACTATTTGGAGTTTCGGTCCCCGACCGCCCTGACGCCTCTAATGAAGCTGCTTCCCCTTTTCCCCTGCAACGGCGGAATGGGCTATTCATTTGGCGCGGATGTCGTAGGCATACAGATCCTGTCCGCAACGCAAATACAGCCGTCCGCCGCACACAATCGGGTGTGCAAGATAGGAATTCGGCGGTCTGCGCGGCAACTCGAATTGGCTGACAATCTCGAATCCGTCGGCCGTGAGGGCCATTAAGGACATCGTGCCCCGGTAGCCCAAACAGTACAGCATTCCATCGGCGGCCGTGATACCCACCTTCCCCAGAGTCTTGTCCGCTTTGATCGTCTTACCAGTCATGAAGTCGACGCAGTAGAACTGCCTTCCCCCTGCTCGGCAACTGCAGCCGTACAGCCTGCCGTCGATCAGCAATGCCCCGCTGTGGCAATCGTCCAGATCCTCACGATACCAAACGGTCGGCGCGGATTTTGTATCCGGATCTATCTTCAGCAGCGTGCCGCCCGACGAGTGTCCGCAAGCGACATACACGTAACCACCGTGGAAGACCGGTGTCAGGGAGTTTTGCGGCGAACGCGGGACAAACGGTGCCGACCAAACGAGTTCGCCCGTCTCGACATCCAAGGCAACCACCGACTTCTGGGTCATCGTGATCAACTGGCGCACATCACGGTAGGTCGTTACCATCGGGGAACAATAAGCGGCGCTGTGCTCGATTTCGGTGTTGGCCCAAACGGTCTTACCGGTGTGCTTGTCGAGAGCAACGACGCGGCCCTTCGGCCCCCCGGGCATGCACAAGACCTTGTTGCCGTCGACAACCAAATTCTCGGACAACGCCCACCAGCCGAAACTTGCGTCGAATTCTGCTTTGAGATCTATCGCCCAAACGGGTTTGCCGGTCTTCGCTTCGTAAGCCGCCAACCGTCCATGCGGGTTCATCTGATACAGTGTGCCTTCACTGTAAGTGGGTGTCGTGCGCGATCCCGGCGAGGACCCGCGCCACGCCTGGCCGTTGGGCGCCTTCCACAGAGGCTCGCCGTCCATGTTCAATGCCAGGATCATCTCACGGTCATCGAAGTCCCCCGCCGTGAAAATCTTTCCTTCAGCGATCGCAACGCCCGAGTACCCTTCGCCGCACGACGAGTACTTCCAAAGCAGCCGCGGGCCTTCTTCGGGCCATTTCTTCAGGAGCCCTTTTTCGGGAGAGATATTCGTCCGGCCGGGGCTGTGAAAATCGGGCCATTCGGGGCTACTGCCGTCTTCCGCTCCGGGAAGTCGACCAGCCCAGATAATCGCCACTGCAAAGATCGACGCGGTCACCACAACAATAGTCCGTTTCTCGTTCATTATCGCTCCAAGACATCTGCGTGTGTAATGCTGTTTTGGGCACGAGCCGTTTCACTGGCATGCTAACCTCGCCGCATGTGTATCGCAATCCGAGTGTGACCCGAATCTCGGTAATTGGCCCTGGATGTCTGGAGTCTCAGCACGTCCGTCGCTGGATGGCAGATCGCCGGTGGTGTATGATGACCGACGATTTCGTCCGGCTCGACGGATGATAGACAGCACAGAAAGTGAGGCGCGTTTCGAATGCACATCCGCGATATTGAAGTTCACCGTCTGACCGGCGGCACGGTCGATGGAGGCTGGCCCGAAGGGTATGAACCGGAGGACGATCTGCATGCTCTGGTCGAGATCGTTACGGACGAGGGGCCCCGCGGCGTTGGCAGCGTGTACACATCGGCGGCGCTGGTGCGAGCCGGTGTCGAAACGCTGCGCCCTTTGTGGCAGGGCGAGTCGGCGATCGAACCGGAGCGAGTCAGCGAGAAACTCCGTCAAAGCAGCTTTTGGCAGGGGCGCGGCGGCACGTTGGAGCATGTGATTTCCGGTATCGACATCGCTTTGTGGGACCTGCTCGGGAAGGTAACCGGCCAACCGGTCGCCCGGCTGCTTGGCGGCTACTATCGGCGCAAGATCAAGCCCTACGGCTCGATTCTGTTCGACGAACCGGAGCCGTTGGTGGAAACACTCCAAGCCACAGTCGAGCGAGGGTTTCGCGCAATCAAGCTCGGCTGGCGACCGTTTGGCCGCCGCAATTCGGCCTACGACGAACTGCTCGTGCGCACGGCACGTGATACGGTTGGCCCGGATGTCGAATTGCTGGTCGACGCCGGCGGAAGCGAACAGTTCTGGCCGCACGGTTACAACTGGGCCAAACGGACGGCGCGAATGTTGGCCGACTACGAAGTTGGCTGGTTCGAAGAACCGTTGCCGCCGGACGACATCGAAGGGTTCATCCGCCTGCGAAACGTGTCGCCGGTACCGATTGCCGGCGGGGAAACGTACACTCGCCGGCAGTCGTTCATTCCTTGGCTTGAACGCGGCGCGCTGGACATCGTGCAGCCCGATGCGACGAAGTGTGGCGGCCTGTCCGAGGCTCGGCGCATCGCTTGGATGGCCTACGACCACAACGTTCAACTCGTCAGCCATGGCTGGAACACGGCCGTCGGACTGGCGGCGGACCTGCACCTGGCCGCCGCTCTTCCGGTAGCCAAGTACGTCGAGTACCTGACGCCCGCGCCTTACATCGAACAGATAATCACCGAACCGTTCCAGTTGGATGACGACGGTCTGTTGACGATTCCCGAACGGCCGGGTCTGGGCATCGAACTGGACCGCGACGCCCTGAAACGGTTTTCCGGATAGCTGAGCACCCGTGCATTGACTTCAGGGCGAAATAGAAACCCGGTTTTTCCGAAAAAACCGGGTTTCTGGCATCGGTTCTGCCCACAGATCTGTGACTGGGTGCTTAGCTCGTGACTAGTTGAAACGAGCACACACGCCCTCGATCGATGGTCACAACGACCCCGTGCAGCACGCCAGTCGTGAACGAGCTACCTGGGTTGATGCACAGGGTCCGGCCAAGACTCGTAGTTCCGCCGCTTTCGTGTACATGCCCGTGTAACCCAAGGAGCGGTTGCCGTTGAAGGATGATGTCTCGAACCGCAGTGCTGCCCACAGGGATGAATCTCGGCTGTCCGTCGTAGGATTTCGCTTTGAGATTCTCGTCGAGTTCCGGCGCGTCATCGAGCGTCGAGTCGTACGGGGGAACGTGCACATTGAAGATGGCGGCACGAACGTCGGTCAGTTGGTTCGCCAGCTTGTTCAGGATGCTCTCGATCCGCTCTTCGGGCATCTCGCGATGGCTGTTGAATGGAGTGAGATTGCTGTGTCCAAGGCAGACCATCTCCACGTCGTCATGGATCAGCACCTTCTGTTCGTCCGGGTTGACGACGATGTCGCTCTGGCCGATCAATTCGGCGAGTTCGGCTGGATCGTCGTTGCCCAGCATCACGTAGCACTCGATGCCGGTTCCTCGCAGCCGTGAATCTGCTAATTCAAGCCAACGGTTGATGCGTTCCTTCATCGCTTGGAGGAAAAGAGAGCTGAATTCCGGGACGTCCGTAGCGAGCTGGTCGTCTGCGCCACATTCGAGGCGGACGGGATAGTGCCCGCTATCCTGCAATGTCCGCTCGAAATCCTCCGCTGCCGAGAGAGAATCGAAGTGGTGCTGCTTTCCCTGATAACTCGCTTCGAACTGGCCCGCTCGCTCGCGGATTGGCACGAGCAACTTGCCGGTGATGTCGCCTCCGAAGATCAGAGCGTCCACGCCATAGTCGGGTCCGGCGTCAAGGAACTTGCGGAAGCACGCCTCCGAACCATGAATATCGCTTGTGTAAAAAATCTTCAGCATTGAGGGTCTGCCAAATTCGAGAGACTACGCATGAGCCCTTCCTGCCATGCCATGTGTCGTCACCCATGCTGATCCGAATCGCTTCCAAGGTGTAATAGGTATATGACGCTTGAGTTGGCCCTGCAATACAGGAGCATGCGAAACCATAAAAGTCAAAGGGCACTTGATATCGTCCGATTGGCCGTTTATGGTCGGTCAACAATTTGGCCTATTTCAGACCAGGGATGCAATGGGAGCACAGTTTATGAGTGATCCGACGAACGGTTCTCCGAACGATCTTAGGCGGTGGCAATACAGGGTTTTTGGTACGGTCTGGATCACCTACTTCGCGTACTACCTGTGCCGCTTCAACCTGCCCATCGTGAAGACGAAGATGGTTGAGGGCTACGGCTGGAACCAAGCCACGTTTGGCGGGGCCTTCACCGCGTTGGCGTTGGCATATGCGTTCGGTCAGTTGGTCAACGGCCAGCTTGCCGACCGCTTCGGCAGTCGGCGGATGGCCAGCCTGGGAGTCCTGGGCTCGGTGGTCATGAACCTGGCGGTCTTCTTTCTATTGACGTTCGCCCCACCCGGCTCAGCAAGCGCTACGAGTGTGTTTTGGCTGTTTATTGCCTTCTGGGCAATTAACGGATTCTTTCAAGCCATGGGATGGTCAGCGATGGTCCGCGTCATGGCTCATTGGTTCCCCACAGAGGGGCGAGGCCGAATCATGGGCGCCCTGGGGACCTGTTACCTGTTCGGAAACGCCTTTGCGTGGCTCGTGTGCCTGCTCCTGCTGGGCCCGTTGGGACGAAAACTGGGCTGCGACTGGCAGAGCGTGTTCCTCGTGCCGGCTGTGATGTTTGGCCTGATCGGGCTGTTCTTCTTTCTTATGATCCGCAACCGCCCCGAGGACGTTGGACTGCCGCCGGTGGACATCGAACAGGAACCGTCGGGGGAGGCGAGCAAAGCTGCCGCACCAAGCATCATCCACAACCTGCGAAGAACCGTGACCAATCCCTATCTTTGGATCGTGGCTGCGTCGTTTTTCATGCTGGACCTGACTCGCTACGGGTTTGTCAATTGGCTGCCAGGTTACTTCACCGAATCGGTCGGGGCGGAACACGGCGAAGAGTGGCTCGGCACATTGAAAATGATAATGAAAGTCTGCGTTCTTCCGCTGGGAGGAGTGCCAGGCATGCTCTTGGCGGGCTGGATGACCGACAAGTTCTTCGGTGGGCGCCGCGCGCCCGTCATCGCCCTGATGCTGTTGTTATTGGGAATTCTCTCGATCATATTCCCCTTGATTGACCGCAACAACACCTGGCTTATCGTCGCAGTTGTGGCATTCGTGGGCTTTTGCACTTACGGCCCTCACATCCTGATGGTCGGCCATGCGGCACAGGATTTCGGCAAGAAGTCGGGCGCCGGAGGCGCGGCCGGGTTCATCGACGCTTGGGGCTATGTGGGCGTCGCGGTCGCCGGCGTGGGCGCGGGTGCCCTGATCGATGCGCGGGGATACCAGGTTACGTTTACGACCTTCGGCTTTGCCGCCATTCTCGGGGCGCTGTTGAGCTGCCTGATTTGGAAGGTGGGGCCGAAGACCGAATAGCCGATCGGACGCGTTGATGGGAGTTACCAATGGATGC